>NZ_JBSPUF010000007.1:0-110671 GCF_056861425.1 Stenotrophomonas sp. 21LCFQ19
CCCCGGCCGAGCATGGCTCGGCACTACAGAAACCAAAACAAGAAAGGCGCCTTGCGGCGCCTTTCTTGTTTCAACCGGGCAGGCAGTCACTCCCGCGGCGGCACCACATCCTTGGCCTCGCTGCCGAAGCTGCCTTCTGATTCCGCTGCCAGATAGGCAAACACGGTGTAGGCCGCCACATTCTGCGCAAGGGCCTTCGGGTCGATCTTGTCCAAGGTATCGTCCGGGGTGTGGTGCAGGTCGAAATAGTCGGTTCCGTCCTGCGCCAGCCATGCCCATGCACCGCCCTTGGCGGCCAGCGGGCCTACGTCGGGGCCGGGGCCGCCTTGGTTGGCGCGGTACTCGATACCCAGTGGCGCCAGTGCCTCGCCGATCTGGCGGGTGGCCTCACGCGATTCCGCCGGATTGCCCGAGCCGGTGTTGAAGGCATAGATGCGGCCCGCGCCGAAGTCGCTCTCGGCGGCGATGTGCTGCTGCACGATTTCGCCGGCTGCCACGCGGGCAGCTGCATAGGCCTTGCCACCGTGCAGACCCTGCTCTTCATTGGCGAAGGCGATGACGCGGATGGTGCGCTTGGGTGCCTGCTTGAGCTGGCCGATCAGATGGCCGGCAGCCATGGTGATGCCGACGCCGGCGCCGTCATCGATGGCGCCGGTGCCCAGGTCCCAGGAGTCCAGGTGCCCGCCGATCACCACAACTTCCTTGGGCAGGCTGCGGCCGGTGATTTCGCCGATCACGTTCTGCGAGGTATAGCTGCCATCCCAGCCGCAATCCAGCGCGATGCGGATGCGGGTAGGGCCGCGCGCAACCAGACGATTGAGCTGGTCGGCATCCGGGCCGGACAGCGCGGCCGACGGCACCGGCGTCAGGCCTTCGTCGTAACGGGTGATGCCGGTATGCGGCATGCGATGCGAATCTGTGCCAGCCGAGCGCATGATGAAGCCGACCGCACCCTTGCGGATCGCTTCGGACGGGCCACGGCTGCGCACACTGCCGCCGATGCCATAGTCAGCGCCATCCCGCTTGCGGGTCATGGTGAAGTCGACATAGGCGATCTTGCCGGCCAGCGAACCTTCCGGTGCCGCCTTCAGCGCGTCCAGACCTTCAAAGCGCACGATCTCGGCTTCCACTGTGCCGGCTGGGCTGCCGCCCAGGGCGGTGATGGTCAACGGCTGCGGATGCGCGCCCAGTACCGAGGCGTGTTCGCTGCGGCGCTCCCACTTCGGGAAGGTCACCGGCTCGGTCCACACCTTGTCGAAGCCCAGTTCCTTGAACTTGGCCTTGGCCCATTCCACCGCACGTGCGTCGGCTTCGCTGCCAGCCATGCGCGGGCCAACTTCGGTAGTCAGCGATTCCACCACCTGCCAGCCGGTGTTGTCCGCCAGCGCCTGTGCTCGCAGCTCGGCGGCCTTGGTCAGCGCCTGCTGTGGAATATGAGTGGGCGCTGCGTTGGCAGCGGCCGAGGTGCACAGCAGGAGGAGGGCAAGGGAAAGAGCACGGCGACGCATAGTCAATTCCAAGGTGATTTGTCGAGTCAGGGTAACAGTGAGCGGGTGTAGGTGAATGTGCCGGTTGGGATGTGTGGAAGTCTTGGTGGTCGCTAGGAGGTTCCCCCGCTGGCGGCTCCCGTGCACATTCGCTAGGCGATACAGGCAGCTGGAACGGTGACAAACAAGCACGGGCTTTTCTTGTGTTGCGACGCAGCATCGCAGGCGAGGCTGAGCACCCCCACCGGTTTGGTGGATTGCTCGGGAACACGTGATGAGATTGCGATACAAGACAGCAGGGACGTTGTTGATGCTGGCACTGCCAGTACTGGGTTTTGCGCAGGCCCACTCCATGGACGATGTGCGTTTCACCGGACCGTTGCTGACTCCGGGCCCGGCAGCGATGCCGCAGGGCGAGTTTTTCGCCCAGCCGTATTGGATATACAGCCGCACCCGTGGCGTCTACGACGACCACGGTGATCGCCATGCGCTGGGTGCACACGACAGCAGCCAGTTGCTCAGCCTGGTGCTCAGTGGCGGCATCACCGATCGCCTGACGGGCGAGCTGGTGCTCAATGGCAGCCGCTCCGCGCACGGCGCCCAGCACAGTGATGGCTACCGCATTGGCGACAGCGCGACGCGGCTGCGCTACCAGTTGCGCGCGGGTGATGCGCTGACCGGTGGGATGACCCTGGCGGTGATGCTGAGTCAATCGCTGGCGACCGGACGGCATGACCGATTGGGTGAGAACACGTTCAATGGCCAAGGTAGCGGGGTGTATCGCACCAGCCTGTCGTTGCTGGGGCAGCAGGTGCTGTGGCTGCCGAATGGACGGCCGTTGCGTTGGCGCTGGCAGACCACCTGGAGTCCGTCGCCGGGCAGCGTTTCGGTGGTCGGGCGGAGTGTGTATGGCACCGAGCAGGGCTTCCGCGGCACGCTTGATGCCGGTGCCGCGGTCAGTGGTGCATTGGGGCTGGAGTACAGCATCAACCGCAATTGGGTGTTGGCCGTGGACCTGACCGCCAGCACGCAGTCGGGCAACGTGCTTGAGGGCAGCGTGGCCGATGCGACCGGTCAGCGGAAGGCGCTGCGCCAGAATGGCTCGCGCAGCCGCGCCTTCAGTATTGCGCCGGCAGTGGAATACATCATCAACGACCAGATCGGTGTGCTGTTCGGTGTGCAGGCATCGCTGCCGGGTGGGCGCAACAGCGCGTCCTACGTCAGTCCGCAGGTATCCATGACGATGACCTTCTGATCACTGCAAATGACAACGGCCGGGAACCCCGGCCGTTGTTGGCAAACAGGTTGATCGATCAGTGCTTGTTGAGGCTGTCGCGGATTTCGCGCAGCAGCAGCACTTCCTCGGTCGGTTCCGGCGCAGCGGCCGGGGCTTCTTCCTTCTTGCGGGACAGGCGGTTGACCACCTTGACCAGCATGAAGATCGCGAAGGCGACGATGATGAACTGGATCAGCGTGTTGATGAAGTCGCCATAGCCCAGCACCACGGCCGGGATTTCCTTGCCATCGGCGCCCATCTTGGCCGGTGCCAGGGTCCAGGCGAGGCTGGAGAAATCGACATTGCCGACCAGCATGCCGATCGGCGGCATGATCACCTTGTCCACCAGCGAGGTGACGATCTTGCCGAACGCGCCGCCAATGACCACACCGACCGCGAGGTCGATGACGTTGCCGCGCATCGCAAATTCCTTGAATTCGCTGATCATTCCCATGTGTTTCTCCTAGGTATGCGTGAAAGGGAGCTGGCGCAGACTACTCCAGTGGATGTAATCAGACGATCACGCCGTCGCGCTGTGCGATTATTCCGAGACGTGCGCTGAAGCGATCGCCGGCGTGCAGCGCGGCGACGCCAGCCGGGGTGCCCATGAAGACCAGGTCGCCAGCGCGCAGTGCGTAGAGCTTGGACAGTTCGTGCAGGATGTCGGCGACGTTCCAGATCATCTGGTCCAGCGTGGACTTCTGTCGAAGTTCGCCGTTGATTTCCAGCGACAGCTCCAGCGGCGCCAGATCACCGACCTCGGATGCCAGCACGAGGCTGCTGACCGGGGCGGAATGGTCGAAGCCCTTGGCGATATCCCAGGGGCCGCCCTTGGCCTTGGCGGCTGCCTGCAGATCGCGGCGGGTCAGGTCCAGACCGACACCGTAGGCCAGCACCAGCTCCATCGCCTGGTCCAGGGCCAGCACGCCGGCCGGTGCATCCTTGCCGAGTGCCACGACCAGCTCTACTTCGTGGTGCAGGTCGGAGGTGGCAGTCGGATAGGGGATGGGCGCATCGCCGACCACGATGGCATCGGCTGGCTTCATGAAGAACATCGGCTGGCCGCGTTCGCTGGCCGAGGCCGGCGCGGCCGCGCCCATCTCGCGGGCGTGATCAGCAAAATTGCGGCCCACGCAGTAAATGCGGCGCACCGGGAAGGTGCCGCCACCGGCGACCGGGATGCGGGGCTGGGGCAGGGCGGGAATCAAGTCAGTCATGGTTGCGTCCAGGTGAATCGACGCAAAAGTCTAGCGGACAAAAGCGCTTTCTGTTGCTCAGAAACGTTGTGCTGAAGCGCTTGCTTGCGAGAGCGGCATAAGTCGCGAAGCAGGTGGTCGATCAGATTGCGGGTATGCCGGTAGTTTCAAACGCACTGGCTTCGCGGCTTATGCGGCTCCCACAACTTGACCGGCGCCGGGAGCGCTTCTTTGTAGGAGCGGCGTGAGCCGCGAAGCAGATGGTCGATCAGATCGCCGACATGCCGGGAGTTTCAACTGTGCCGGCTTCGCGGCTCATGCCGCTCCTACAGTCTGGGAGCACCGGTAAGGCCTCTGCCGGGCATGGCTCGGCACTACCGCTTCTGCTCCCTCCCTTTCGCGTAGCGAAGGGGAGGGATGGGGAGGGGTAAATGCTTTACTGGTTGGAGCATCTGTGGCATCGCGGCGCTTGCTGCACCGCCGGCCAAGCCTCTGCCGAGCATGGCTCGGCATTACCGGAGAGATGGTCGGCAAAGCCTCTGCCGAGCATGGCTCGGCACTACAGACAAGCGTTAGCGTGCCTGCGGCAGGGCGGCCTTGCGCACTACGCGGTACTCGGCGTCAACCACGGTCGGGTCAGCCTTGCGCATGGCGCGGGCCTTGCGAGATGCAAACAGCTTCCAGGCGATGCCGCCCAGGATCATGGCCGCGCCAATGAACACGCCGCCGACCACCAGCACCGCAAGGATTGCGATGCCGAGCAGGCCCAAGGCAATACGCACCAACGGGTTGCGCGGTTTGCGCGGCTCGAACAGGTTGCGCAGCTTGGCGAATTGGACGTAACGGATGTTCATGAAAGCTCTATGACGTTGAGTCTGCTGTGGAGTATCAGGTGCGATCAGGCCAATTGCGTGAAGTTGTCGTTAATTGGTGTCTGAATAGGGGGCGCGACAATGCCGTGAGTCAGCTTCGCTTTGGCCTTGGCTGCCCATGCGACAATAAGCGCATTACTTGCATCGGTGTTCCAATGTCCAGCGCCATCGCTTCCGGAATCGAACTTTGTCCGCTGGCCGCCGTGCCTGATCAAGGCTTTCATGCGGTGGTGGCGGTGGTTGATGGCGATGCCGAAACCTTGGTCTTGTACCGCGATGGCGATGCGGTGCGGGCGTGGTTGAACGTCTGCCCGCACGCCGGGCGCGCCCTGGATTGGGCGCCGGGCCAGTTCCTCAAGAGCCGCGAAGGGCATCTGGTCTGCGCCGTGCACGGTGCCTCGTTCGAACTGGAAGGTGGTATCTGCGTCGCAGGTCCGTGCAAAGGTGACTCGCTGCGCGCGGTCCCGGTGCTGGTGAGCGATGAAAAGGTGTTGCTGGGCTGAGGGCTGGGCAAGCGGGTTTTGCAGGTGCTGCGGCTTTTGTAGGAGCGGCGTAAGCCGCGAAGCCATTTGTGCTTCAAGGCCGATAATGTTTGTTGATCGGCAAAACCCGCTGTTCGCTAGGTGGCTGGTGGGTCTCCGCCGCTAGCGCCGGCAGGTGCACTGGCTTCGCGGCTTACGCCGCTCCCACAACTCCACCGGTCTCAGAACATGATGTTGATCATGATCACCACGATCACGGTGTAGAGCAGCGATAGTGGTCCGCCGACCCGCCACATCTCGCGCGGGGTGTACTTGGCCGGGCCCATCGCCATCGAGATCACCGGGTTGGACGCGGTCATCAGGTTGTTGGACGCCGACAAAGCCACGATCAGTGCGAACGCAGTGGGATTGCCGCCCGCAGCCAGCGCGAGGTTCACCGCAATCGGCACCATGACAATGGTGGCGCCGACATGGCTGATCACCAGCGAGAAGGCGGTGGTCAACAACGCCAAGGCGATCTCCAGCGCCCATACGGGGATGCCGGCGGGCAGTTTGTCGATGGTGTGACCGGCGATCCAGGCGGCCGCGCCACTGCTGTCCATCGCCCAGCCCAGCGGGATCAGGCCGGCCATCATGAAAATGGTCTTCCAGTTGATCGCGGCATAGGCTTCGTCCATGCGCAGCACGCCGGTCAGCAGCATGCCGGCCACGCCGGTGAGCAGGGTCAGGGCCACCGGCAGGTGCGAGGTGAGCGCGATGATGATGGTCAGTGCGAAGATCGCCATCGCGATCTTGAACTTGTGCGGGCGCTGCTCGCCCTTGGGGTAGTCCGTGACCACCACGAAGTCGCGGCTTTCGGCGGCAGTTGCCAGGTCCTGCCAGATGCTGTGGAAGACCAGCATGTCGCCGGCACGCAGTGGGGTATTGCGCACGTCCTCGCGGATCACCTGCTTGTCGCGGTTGATCGCCAGCAGGCTGATGCCGCGTTCCTTGCGCAGGCGCAGCTCACCGGCGGTCTTGCCGATCAGGCGCGAGGTTGGTGGCACCACCGCTTCGGAAATGCCGGCGCGGGCCGGGTTGAACAGGTCGCCCAGCTGCTTCAGGCGCGAGGACATGCGCAGGAACTGGTTCTGCGCGAAGTCTGAGACCTGCCGACGTGGACCCATCACGCCCAGTGCACTACCGACCCATATGCGCATGTCCGCCGGTGGCGACAGGCGAGTGTCGTCGCCGGTTTTCAGTGCAAGGAACAGTGGAGCGTCGAACAGGTTTTCTGCCTCGCCCACGGTCATGCCGACCAGCGGACTCTCGGCGGTGACCAGCAGTTCGAAGACATCGCCTTCAATGCCGTAGGCCTTGGCGAAATAGCTTTCGGTTCGGGCCGGGGCCTGGCCGTCTTCGCTTTCGGTTTCCTCTTCCTGCAGTTTGCGGCTGCCGTAGAAGCGGAAATAGGCCAGCGAGGCGATCAGCAGTGCTACGCCAATCGGCAGCGGCGCGAACATGCGCAGCGGTTCGATGGTGGCGGTGCCTGATGGCAGGTTGTTGTTGGCCGAGACCAGCAAGTCGTTGAGCAGGATCAGCGGCGAGTTGCCGACCATGGTCAGCGCGCCACCCATCACGATGGCGGCGGAGATCGGCAGCAGCTGCCGCTTCAACGTGAGCGCGGTACGCGAAGCTAGTCGCGAGGCGACCGGCAGGTACAGTGCCATCACCGATGGGTTCTGCATGAACGAGGAGTTCAAGCCGGCGGTTGCGCTGGTCAGCAACAGCAGCCGTTGTTCCAGTCCATGCGAACGTCGCAGCAGCCAGCCGGCGAGCCGGTTCAGTGCGCCGGTACGGTCCAGGCCGGCGCCGAGAATGGTGGTGGCGATGATGCTCATCACGGCGTTACCGGAGAAGCCGCCGAAGATTTCCTCCGGTGCAATCAAGCCAGTGACGCCCAGCACCACCATCACCACCAGTGCCACCACGTCGGCGCGGATGCGCTCGAACAGGAACATCGCCATCGTGAAGCCCACCAGCCCGAGCACGAGCTTCATATCGGTGGTGAGCGTCAGCGCGGTATCCATCAGGGCAGTGACTTCAAAGAGAGGAGCGGGGACGGTTTGACAGTGCACTCTGCCATCAACGCTGCGCAGGCAGCGTGTTCGGCAATCTCATGGAGGCGTGCAGCTGTCATCGCGTCCTCATCACTCAGCCGGCGTCCGTGTTGCCGGGCTTGTCATACAGCAGATCCCAGACGCCATGGCCCAGCTTCTGCCCGCGGGTCTCGAAGTGGGTCTGCGGGCGCCAGTCCGGACGCGGCACGGCGCCACGCGGGCCGGCGCGGTTGACCAGACCGGGCGTGGCGTCGAGCACGTCCCACATCTGCTCGGCGTAGTCTTCCCAGTCGGTGGCGCAATGGAGACGGCCGCCAACGCGCAGCTTGCGCACCAGCAACTCAGCGAAGGCCGGCTGCACCAGGCGGCGCTTGTTATGGCGTTTCTTGTGCCAGGGATCCGGGAAGTAGATGCGGATCTCGTCCAGCGCGCCGTCGGCGATTTCCTTCTCCAACACTTCCACGGCGTCGTGGTGGTAGAGCTTGACGTTGTCGGCATTGTCATCGGCCAATGCATTGAGCAGGCGGCCGACGCCCGGAGCGTGCACTTCGATGCCGATGTAGTCCTTGGAGGTGTCGAACTGCGCGGCGTAGCGCAGCGCGGCGCCGTTGCCAAAGCCAATCTCCATCACCTTGGGCGCATTGCGGCCAAAGGTGGCGTCCAGGTCGCGGGGCTCGCCATTGAAGTCGATGCCGAAGCGCGGCCAACGGTCGTCGAACGCGCGCTGCTGGGCCGGGGTGAAGCGGCCCTGACGCAGTACGAAGCTGCGGATCTCGCGGCGGCCTTCGGTCACGGTGAAAGGCTTGGGCGGTGCCTTGGAGCCCGCGCTGTCAAAAGGATTGGTCATCAGCCGATCAGCCCATCAACGGGAGAGGAGGCGCTGGCGTAGCGCTTGCGCGGGATGCGGCCGGCGAGGAAGGCCTCGCGGCCAGCTTCCACGGCCTTGCGCATGGCGCTGGCCATCAATACCGGGTTGCGGGCGCCGGCAATGGCGGTGTTCATCAATACGCCGTCGCAGCCCAGCTCCATCGCGATGGCCGCATCCGAGGCGGTGCCGACGCCGGCATCGACGATGATCGGCACCTTGGCGTTCTCGATGATCTCGATCAGGTTGTACTTGTTCTGGATGCCCAGGCCCGAACCAATTGGCGCGGCCAGCGGCATCACCGCGGCGCAGCCGATTTCCTCCAGGCGCTTGGCCAGGATCGGGTCATCGGAGGTGTAGACCATGACGTCGAAACCGTCCTTGACCAGCTGTTCGGCGGCCTTGAGGGTAGCCATCACGTCCGGGTACAGGGTCTTCTGGTCGCCCAGCACTTCCAGCTTGGTCAGGTTGTGGCCGCCCAGCAGCTCACGGGCCAGGCGGCAGGTGCGCACGGCGTCTTCGGCGGTATAGCAGCCGGCGGTATTGGGCAGGATGGCGTAGCGGTCCGGCGGCAGTACATCGAGCAGGTTGGGCTCGCCCGGGTTCTGGCCGATGTTGGTGCGGCGGATGGCCACGGTGACGATCTGGGCGCCAGCGGCTTCGGTAGCCAGGCGGGTTTCTTCCAGATCCTTGAACTTGCCGGTGCCGGTCAGCAGCCGGGATGAATAGGTTTTGCCGGCGATGACCAGCGAATCGGTGGGGACATTTGCATTCATGCCCGAATTATCACCCATCCAGCCTACCTGTAGTGCCGAGCCATGCTCGGCATGGCATCACCGGTAAAGCCCCTGCGCAGCCATGCCTGCGCTCTACAGGTGGTGCTGGCAGCCGCCGCTGTCGCTCCCTCCCTTTGCCGCAGGCAAGCGGAGGGCTGGGGAGGGGTTGGCTTTTCTGCCTTTGTGTATGGGCAGCTTCGCGGCTTACCCCGCTCCCACAAGTTTGATGGTGCGCCGGTGATGCCCCTGCCGAGCATGGCTCGGCGCTACCTGGTTGCGGCGCTTCAGCCGCCGCCCAGCGCGTGCACGATTTCCACCACGTCACCGTCCTGCAGTGTGTGGCTCGCATGCTGGCTGCGCGGGACGATGTCGCCGTTGATCTCAACCGCCACGCGGCGTTCGGCCAGCCCTTCGGTGGCCAACAGTTCGATCAGGGTCAGGGCGGGCTGCAACTGGCGGGGTTCGCCATTCAGATGGATGTTCATGCCGCCATTCTCGCCAGAGCCGCCGCAAAAGCCCAGCGGACAGACAGTTTGCGGCAGCGCAGCGTGTGTGTCTTACGCGGTAATGAAAACATAACAACGTGCGGCAGCGTATGTCTGCCCGCTTTTCCCCACCCAGGAGTTCAACATGTCTCTTTCCCTTCGCCCGCTGCGCGCTGCCGTGGCTGTCGCCATTGCCTTGGCGGCAGCGCCGGCCATGGCGCAGTCGCCGTATTCCAAGACGGTGTTTTTCGGTGACAGCTTGACCGATACCGGTTACTTCCGCCCGGTGTTGATGCAGCTGGATCCGAATGCTGCAGTGGTGGGCCGCTTCACCACCAACCCGGGTTGGGTGTGGGCGGACTACGTAGCCAACCAGTACGGCACCAATGCCAGCCCGAACGGCAATGGCCAGACTGGCGACAACTATGCTGTTGGCGGCGCCCGCGTGGGTGTGGATACGGTGGGTGCGCTGGGCGCAACCCCGTCCATGAAAACCCAGATGACCAGGTACCTGGCAGCCAATGGCGGCAAGGCTGATGCCAATGCGCTGTACACGGTGTGGGGCGGTGCAAACGATCTGTTTGCGGTGCAGGCGGCGCCGGCCCAGGCGCAGGCCATCATCGGCGCGGCGGTGACCGACCAGATCGGCATTGTCGGCACGCTGAAGTCCGCCGGTGCCCAGTACGTGATGGTCCCGACGCTGCCTGACATCGGTTTGACCCCGGCTTCCCGCGCAGGCGGCGCCGTCGGCATGGCGCAGGGCACCGCGCTGGCCAAGGCATACAACGACGCCTTGTTCGGCGGGCTGAAGCAGGCCGGACTGCAGGTGATTCCGGTCGATACCTTCACCATCCTGCAGGAGATCGTCGCCACCCCGGGAACCTATGGCTTCACCAATGTCAGCAACATGGCCTGCACCTCGGCCTCGTCGCTGACCTGCTCGCCGCTGAGCCTGGTTGCGCCGAATGCAAACAACACTTACGTATTCGCCGATGGTGTACATCCGACCACTGCGGCGCACCAGATCCTCGGCCAGTACTCGCTCTCGGTACTGGAAGCGCCGCGTCTGCAGCAGATCCTGAGCCATTCGGCACAGACCACCGGTCGCGCCCGTGCCGATCAGGTTGGCGCGCACCTGGGTTCGCGTCCGGCCGAAGGCCTGAGCTGGTGGGGTAATGTGCGCGGCGACATGCAGCGTTACGACCATGCTGATCTGTATGACGGTCTGGCGCCTGCTGGTCTGTTCGGCGTTGATTGGGCGCGTGATGGCATGGTGCTGGGTGGCTTCGCCGGCTACGGCCGCATGGATGCCGATTTCGGCAACAGCAAGGGTGACTTCACCCAGGACGACACCACCCTTGGCCTGTTCGCCGGCTGGTACGGCGATCGCGCATGGGTCAACGGCCAGGTGAGCTACAGCTGGCTGGGCTATGACGTTACCCGCAAGGTGCAGCTCGGCCCGGCTACCCGTGAACACAAAGGCTCGCCGGATGGCAGCAACCTGACGGCCGCCATCAACGCTGGCTACGAATTCGGCCAGGCCGGTGGCTTCCGTCACGGGCCGGTGGCTGCCGTGGTCTGGCAGAAGGTGAAGCTGGACGGCTACGTGGAAAGCAATACCAGTGCCACCGCGTTGGGCTATGGCGACCAGGACCTGGATTCGACCGTTGGTCGCATCGGCTGGCAGGCCCGCTTCGATGGCGGCAACGTGAAGCCCTACGTGCAGGTCACCTACGACCATGAGTTCGAGGACGGCAAGCAGGCCAGCGCCTGGTTGCAGACCATGGCGGACGTTGGCATGTACAAGGTGCCGGGGCTGGAGTTCGATCGCAATTACGCCACCGCAGTGCTGGGTGCGCGCCTGAGCCTGTTCGGCCTGGAAAGCAATATCGGCCTGAGCACCACCACGATGCAGAAATCCGCACGTGATGCGACGGTGTTCGCCAGCTTTGGCGGCAGCTTCTAAGCCGCTGCGGTAGCAATCAAGCAGGTGTTGTGTGTGGGAGGCGGTGCCGCGGTTTTGCGGCATCGCCTCTTTTTTTCCGCGAACGCATGGAGTGCATGCCAGGTGCGCAGCATCGCAGCCCGGGTAAGCGCAGCGCACCCGGGGTTGTTGTCGCGCGGATCCGGTTCCCGGATGCGCTGCGCGTATCCGGGCTACGGCCTTGTAATCGGCATTGGTCCGCACGCAGAAATGCCCGATAAGGCGTTCTTGAGCCGGAAACACGCAGTCGTGGACATTGCTTTGTCCCAGCGTGGCGCATAGACTTCAGCCTCGCCAAAGCGGGCGTAGCTCAATGGTAGAGCTGTAGCTTCCCAAGCGTGCGACACGAGCCGTGCCGCACGTTCAACCGACCAGGCGGTTCCTGGCCATAGCTGTACAGACCTCGGTCTGGCAGCAAGCGTCCTCCAGCAATACGGAGTGCGTCACGTTGAACGGTAGGAATTCATCCCTACTCGCACGGCGAAGGCTGTGCATGCAATTGTTGGTCGTCCCCCCTGCCAAGGGTCTGGCGAACCAACCCGGTGTTCAGCCACCGGTAGCCAAGGGGTGGTGCGGGAGAAGTAATTCTCCGGTGCTAAGCTCCCCGTTGATGTAGCCATCCTCACGGATACGAATCTCCCGTGAGGGGGCTTCGTGACCTCGGTAGTCGTAACCGAGTAGGCGCTAGGCTGAGTATCATGGATCAGTACAAACGAATCGCCATATAAACGTCGTCAAGCTAGACGGGCCAACTGCGACTGGGCCCTCCCAAAACGGGACGAGGTCGGATGTTTCTCTGCTTGGTAGAGACACGCTGACAATTGCACCTCCGGCGAAAAGGCGAGATCCTAGGTACTCTGTTGCATGTACGGAACGTGGTAAGCCCAACTGGCTGTCGTCTCGGCGACTAGGATTTCCGCAAGGAAATACGAAGGCCTAGTGGGTACAGGATGGTGGAGCAAGCGAATGCCTCTCTGTAATCGAGAGGATAGAGGATGAAATGATCGCCTCGACCCGAAAGGGTGCTAACTTCCACCGGGTGGTCTGTCGCTAGACAGGCTTTGCAAACTCATACCCAACGGGGACAGGCTCCCCCTTGGGGGACGTCTATCCCTTAAGGGCTCTGGGCGGGTGTAGCTCAATGGTAGAGCTGTTGCTTCCCAAGCAACTGACGAGGGTTCGATTCCCTTCACCCGCTCCACTCTAGGAGGTAGATATGGACGCCATCATCGATGGTGATGTCGCCTCCTCACACTTCAGCAACTGGCACTCCATCAATTGGAACGCCACTAGCTGTGCTGTGTCGAGGATGCAGGCGAGAATAGCGAAGGCAGCCAAGGACAAGCAGTGGCGCAGGGTTATACGCCTGCAAAAGCTTCTTGTCCGCTCGACCTCAGCCAAAGCAACGGCTGTACGTCGAGTCACGGAGAACCAAGGCCGTCGCACCCCAGGTGTGGACCGAGTCACATGGTCAACACCTGCGGCCAAGTGGAATGCCATCAACACCTTGCAATGCAAGGGATACAAGGCCAAGCCACTACGTCGTATCCACATCCCTAAGGCTCGAGGTGGTACCCGCCCCCTCGGTATCCCGACGATGAAGGATCGAGCAATGCAAGCGCTTCACTTATTTGCACTCGACCCCATTGCCGAGACCTACGCTGACATCCACTCCTACGGGTTCCGCACTTTCAGATCGACAGCAGACGCTGCCGCACATCTGAAGACCTGTTTGAGCACGAAGTCCAGCTCCCGGTGGGTACTGGAAGGGGATATCAAAGGTTGCTTCGACAACATCAGTCACGATTGGCTGGTGAAACACGTGCCAATCAACCGGCGTGTGCTGTCGCAGTGGCTCAAAGCAGGATTTATGGAAGACCGTAAGCTGTTCCCGACGGGCGCAGGTACACCTCAGGGAGGCATCATTTCCCCGGTACTTGCAAACATTGCTCTTGACGGCTTGGGGCGGCTAATCGACGCGCTCCCACGCCGCAACAAGTGCAACTTCGTTCGCTATGCAGACGACTTTGTCATCACGGGTGACTCGCAAGAGATACTCGAACGCAAGGTCAAACCAATCGTCGTCAAGTTCCTAGCCGAAAGAGGGCTCACGCTCTCTGAAAGCAAGACGAAGATCACGCACATGGATGAAGGGTTCGACTTCCTTGGCTGGAACTTCCGCAAATTTGGAAATCTCCTGCTCAGGCGGCCGTCGAAACAGAACACCAACGCCTTCATGGCTAAGATCCGCGGTCAGCTTCGGCTGCTGCGGGGTTCCACTCAAGACGACGTGCTGCACGTCCTCAACCCGATTATTCGAGGGTGGGGCATGTACCACCAAGTCGTAAACGCCTCAGAACCGTTTGCACGACTGGATCACCTTATCCACCATGCGGTCTGGTGTTGGGCCAAACGTCGCCACCCAAACAAAGGTCTCCGCTGGATCAAACGCCGGTACTTCCGGCGCGAGAAATCCCGCGATTGGATCTTTGGGGCCGGCAAAAATACCCTGATGCGCCTCTCGACCCTCAAGGTCGGGGACTACATCAAGGTGCGGGCCGACGTTAACCCCTACGATCCCTTGGACGAGAGCTATTTCAACCAGCGGTTGCAATACCGTATGCGGCGCTCGCTCACTGGGAAAAGGAAACTGCTATGGCTTTGGACGAAACAAGACGGTAAGTGCGCCCACTGTGGCCGGAAAATGACCAGCAAAAACTGGCACATCCACCACAAGCTGTTCCGGGTGTACGGTGGTTCCGACCGCCTCGCCAACTTGAGTCTGCTCCACACAACCTGTCACGAGCAGCTACACGTTCGTGCCAGGCTACGGCTGTCGCCTCCTCCCATAGAGGGCGGAGGTTCGTGACTGCTTGAGCCGTGTGAAGGGTAACTTTCACGCACGGTTCTGAGGGGGGAGGGTGGCCGCGAGGCCACCTTCCCACCCGACTACTGACGAGGGTTCGATTCCCTTCGCCCGCTCCATTCCTGGCGGTTTTCCGGGGGATGCGTGCGGCACGGTAGCGGGTCTCGCTTTGCCTGTCGATGAAAGCCCTCCCAATGGCGCGATCAAGATCATCCGGGACCGGTTACGCCGCGATATGCTGCGCGCCTACCGACCACTCCCGCCGCGATGAAACTGGCCATTCTTTCCCGTAACACCAAGCTGTACTCGACCCGTCGTCTGGTCGAAGCTGCACGCAGCCGCGGCCATACCGTGCGCATTCTCGACCCGCTGCGCTGCTACATGCGCATCACCTCCAGTGGCTTCGGCATGCACTACAAGGGCAAGGCGCTGACCGGGATAGACGCGGTGATCCCGCGCATCGGTTCCTCCATCACCCGCTACGGCACGGCGGTGCTGCGCCAGTTCGAGATGATGGGCGCGCGCACCCCCAATCCGTCCGATGCGATCCTGCGCGCGCGCGACAAGCTGCGCGCGCACCAACTGCTGGCGGCCAAGGGCATCGACATGCCGGTGACGGTGTTCGGTGACAACCCGGACGATACCGATGACCTGCTGTCGATGCTGGGGCCGCCGCCGCATGTGGTGAAGCTCAGCGAAGGCACGCAGGGCAGGGGGGTGATCCTCACCGAGAAGCTCAGTGCCTCCAAGGGCACCGTCGAGGCCTTGCGAGGGCTGTACGCCAACTTCCTGGTGCAGGAATTCATCGCCGAGGCCCAGGGCGCGGACCTGCGTTGCCTGGTGGTGGGCGACCAGGTGGTGGCGACCATGCGCCGCCAGGCACAGGAAGGGGACTTCCGCTCCAACCTTCATGCCGGCGGCGTTGCTGAGCGGGTGGTCTGCAGCAAGGCCGAGCAGCAGGTGGCGATTCGTTCGGCCAAGGCACTGGGGCTGGGCATTGCCGGCGTCGATCTGATCCGCTCCAAGCGTGGCCCCCTGGTGCTGGAGGTCAACTCCACCCCGGGGCTGGAGGGGATCGAGGGGGTCTCAGGGGACGATATCGCCGGGCGCATGATCGAATATGTGACCAGCCTCAAGCGCTGAAGCCGGGATGCGATTTCTTTGCATGGTTTTAACAAGCCTTTAATCCGGCTGGCCCTAGCCTGTTTGCACTGTACCCAGCCCTCCTCAGTGGGTCCGGTGATCGGGAATTTTTAAGGCCCTGGCGGTTTCCGTCGGGGCCTTGTTTTTGGGTGAGTATTGTTGACTTGGAGGGCTGGGGTTAGAGTGCGAAAAATCACATGGAGGCGGTAATGGTGCGGAAGCTGATATTGGTTGGCCTTATCCTGGTTCCTGTTGCTGCGTTTGCCGCCAAGCCGGAACAGAGCTTGAGGCCAGACGTGCCTTTCCAGGTGCAACAGGCCAACGTGCGCTCGGATCTCTCTGCTGGCGAGGTGTATTCAGAGATTGCCGCGGCCGACCGCGACAAGGTGCTGGCCGCACTGGACCGTGTCTCCGCCGTGGTGGGTGAGGGCACCGTCGATGCACTGCCGCCGGAACACAAGGCGTCAGTGCTCAAGGATCAGGAAATGGTCAATGCGGTTCTGGACAAGGCGCGCAGTGACAGCCGCTTGATCTGTACACGTGAGAAGCCCATGGGTTCGAACATGCCTGTACGACAGTGCCTCACGGCTGCCCAGCGCGAACGCAATCGCCAGAACACGCTCCAGTGGCAGACGACGGGTGGTGGGCGAAACGCTACTCTGGGTAACTGACCGGTTGCTATGGGTGTATGTTCGGGCAACGGGGTCGTGGGGCGTTAACGCGACCTATGTTGTAATTCTCGGCATACACAGGCATCCAATGCCTGCTATTCCTACAAATCGAAGGTAATCGCACACGTGCGCATTCTTGTAATCGAAGACAACAGCGACATTGCCGCCAATCTTGGCGACTACCTTGAGGACCGTGGCCATACGGTCGATTTCGCCGCCGATGGCGTGACTGGCCTGCATCTGGCCGTGGTGCACGAGTTCGATGCGATCGTGCTGGATCTCAATCTGCCGGGCATGGATGGCATCGAAGTCTGCCGCAAGCTGCGCAACGATGCGCGCAAGCAGACGCCGGTGCTGATGCTTACCGCGCGTGACTCGCTGGACAACAAGCTGGCCGGTTTTGATTCCGGCGCCGATGACTACCTGATCAAGCCGTTTGCATTGCAGGAAGTCGAGGTGCGGCTCAACGCATTGTCGCGCCGCGGCAAGGGCGCGCATACCCGTGTGCTGGAAGTAGGGGATCTGGAATACAACCTGGATACCCTGGAAGTCCGCCGACAGGGCAAGCTACTGCAGCTCAACCCGACTGCGTTGAAGATCCTGCAGGCGCTGATGGAGGCGTCCCCTGCGGTTGTTACCCGGCAGGAGCTGGAGACCCGCGTCTGGGGTGAAGAGCTGCCGGACTCGGATTCGTTGCGCGTGCACATCCATGGCCTGCGTGCGGTGGTCGACAAGCCGTTTGAAGTGCCGATGATCCAGACCCGTCACGGCATTGGTTACCGTATCTCCGCACCCGATGCCTGAATCAGCATTACCTGAGCCTGTTCGCAAGCGGGGGCGGTACCGTCGCCGCCTGCGCAGCCGCATCATTGTCTCGTTTGTGCTGTTGGGCTTTTGCCTGACGGCACTTTTTGCGTTTGCCACGAACTGGGCGCGGATGCGCGTGGAGAACCAGCTCGTCGAAGAGGTGATGAATCGCAACATCGATGAATATGCACGTCGTTACTACGTCGATCCGACCCGTAATCCTGATTTTCCCGTGCAGCAGATCCGCGGGTTCTTCTATCCCAAGGATAAATTCGAGCGGGTGCGCGAGGAGCGTCCGGAATGGGCGGCGCTGCCAAACGGCAACCATAACGTAAGCGGCATTGACGAGACAGGTGTGCCGTTTGCCTACAAATTAGCGGTTCGCAAGGCGGATGATGCGTGGTTCTTCCTTGCGTACGACATGACAGAGAGCATCCGTGGCGAGCAGCAGCTCAAGCGCGCGTTGTTCTTCTCGGTTGTTGTGTTCAGTCTGCTTTCCTGGGTGTTGGGATGGTGGTCTGCTTCGCGGGTGATGCGGCCGGTGTCCGACCTGGCGGCGCGCCTGCGCGCCTATCGTGGTGGCAACACGCACCCCGAGCCGCTCGCACCACGCTTTCCCGATGATGAGGTTGGGCAGCTGGCCGAGGCGCTTGATGATTATTCTGCACGCCTGACCGAGGTGGTCCAGCGCGATCGCGAGTTCAATGCCGACGTCAGCCATGAACTGCGCACACCGCTGGCGGTCATCCGCGGGGCTACAGAACTGCTGTTGGCGCGCCCCAATCTGGATGACAAAGTGCTGCAGCGCCTGCAGCGTATCCAGCGTGCTGAGCAGCAATGCAGCGATCTGATTGGCTCGCTGCTGCTGTTGTCGCGCAATGAACGTGCACAAGGCAGCAGCAACGTCGCCCGGGTTGCCGAGCAGTTGCTGGAGTCACACCGTGCCCAGCTTGGTGGCAAGCCGCTGGAGTTGGCGCTGGAAGGATCACGCGAGCTGGTGATCGACGCGCCGGAGTCGGCGTTGTCGGTGGCATTGGGTAACCTGATCGGCAATGCCGTCAAGTATTCGCAGGAAGGCAGGGTGCTGGTGCGGGTGGGCAGCAATGCCGTGGAAGTGATCGACAACGGCCCGGGCTTGAGCGAGAAAGATGCTGCCAGCCTGTTCCAGCGCGGCTATCGCGGGACCCATGCAGGGCATTCGCAGGGCGGCGGTATCGGTCTTTCCATTGTCAGCCGACTTTGCGCGCTCTACGGCTGGCAGGTGGATATCCGTCCGGGCACGGAGCGCGGTGTGATTGCGACGCTGACATTCTCGCCAGAGCAAGCCTGATCAGTGGGATCGCGGAGATGTCGGCCCATCTTCAGCTAACGGGGCGGCGAACCGCTGGTTCGCTGCTACTCGAATGGCCTTGCGGTGTTGCAATGCTGCTCACTTCAGCATTTGAGTCACCCGGAAACCGATGTCAGGCCGCTGGTATTGGCGTTTTGTGGGAGCGGCGTAAGCCGCGAAGCAAACACATCATCAGATGATGGTGTTTTGGTAACGCCAGTTTCGCGGCTTACGCCGCTCCCACATGCAGACAGTGGGCCGCTGCATACTGCTCCGGATGCTGGCAACGTGGTGGCGCCGAAGTGAACAGCATCAGCTACGTAGAGCGGTGGCTCGCTCCACAGTTGGTTTGAATCATCACCCTGCCGCGGCAAGCTGCCGATAGCGCGCGTCCAGTGCTTCGATATGTGCCTGCAACGCATCCGGATGTCCATCGTTGACGATCACATCATCAGCCAGGGCCAAGCGCTGCGCGCGGCTGGCCTGGGCCTGGATCATGCGCTCGGCCAGTGCGGCATCGATGTTGTCGCGACTAAGCAGGCGCGCGTGCTGTACTTCTTCAGGTGCGTCCACTACCAGAACACGTTGCAGCCAAGGGTAGGTCGCCCGCCCGCCGGCTTCAGTGAGTAGTGGAATGGCCGCAATCGCATAGGGGCTGGCGGCTGCTTCGCAGATGCCGCGTACACGGGCGCGGATGGCGGGGTGGGTGATGGCTTCAAGCGCGCGGCGTTCGTCGGGGTTGGCGAACACGCGTTGACGTAGGTAAGCCCGGTCCAGGCTGCCATCGGCCTGCAGGACCTCGCTACCAAACAGCTCGCCAATCGCCGCAAGACCCGGGCTGCCAACTGCAACAACCTCTCGCGCTGCGATATCCGCATCCGCCACGGTAATGCCCAGGGCCTCGAAACGCCGGCTGACTTCACTCTTGCCCGAGGCGATGCCGCCGGTCAGTCCAACGATGAAGCTGCTCATGCAATGACTCCAAAACGACAATGGCCCTTGAGGGGGCCATTGTCGCTTGTGCCTGCTTATTGCTGTAGCCCAGCCAGGCGCATGTATCCGCCGATCATCTGGTCGCCCCACATGAAGACCAGCCAGCCCGCGATGGCCAGATAGGGGCCGAACGGGATCGGCGTAGCGCGGTCGCGACCGCGCGTGTACAGCCAGATCGAGCCAATGATGGCGCCAACCAGCGACGACAACAAGATGATTGGCAGGATGCCCTTGAGGCCACACCAGGCCCCCAGCGCTGCAAGCAACTTGAAGTCGCCATGGCCCATGCCTTCCTTGCCGGTAATCTGCTTGTACAGCCACCAGACTGTCCACAACGACAGGTAGCCAAGCGCGGCGCCTATCAGTGCTGGCTTGGTGGGCATGTAGAGGTTGTCCATGCTGCCGATCAGGCCCAGCCACATCAATGGAATGGTGAGCTGGTCGGGTAGCAGCTGCGTGCGCAGGTCGATGCCGGATAGTGTTACCAGGAAGCAGCTCAGCACGATCGCGCCAAAGCCCTGCCAGCCGAAGCCGAACTGCCAGACACTGGCCAGTACCATTAACGCGGTGACCAGCTCCACGATCGGGTACTGGATGGAGATGGGTGCTTGGCAATGGCGACACTTGCCGCGTTGGATCAGCCAGCTGAACAGCGGGATGTTCTCGTACCAGCTGAGCTTGTGCTTGCAGTGCGGGCAGTGCGAAGGCTCGACCACGATGCCGGGCGGTGGCGGCTCATAGATATCAGGCTGTTCGAGGATTTCGCGCGCATCGCGCTTCCACTGCCACTCCATGCGCTTGGGCAGGCGCAGGATCACCACATTGAGGAAGCTGCCGATCAGCAGTCCCAGGCCGGCCGCGGCGGGGTAGCCGAGGCCGGGATGCTGGTCGAGAAAAGCCATTTGCTAATTATCCAACAACGGAAGCAAGTTTGAAGATTGGCAGGTACATGCCGATGACCATGCCGCCAACGACCACGCCGATGAACACCATGATCAACGGCTCCAGCAGGCTGCTCAGGGCGTCCACCGAGTTGTTGACCTCCTGCTCGAAGTACTCGGCCACCTTGAACAGCATCGTGTCCAGGGCGCCGGCTTCTTCGCCGATGGCTGTCATCTGCACCACCATGTGCGGGAACAGGTTCACCTGCTTCATCGCCATGTTGACCGGGTAGCCGACCGATACATCGTCACGCATCCGCAACACGGCTTCTTCATAGGTCTTGTTGCCGGTGGCGCCAGCGACAATGCCCAGTGCTTCCACCAGCGGTACGCCAGCCTTGAAGGTAACGGCAGTCGTGCGGGCAAAACGGGCGATGGAGCTGTTGTGCATGATCTGGCCGATCACCGGCACCTTGAGGATCAAGCGATCAAGCGTGTGCTGCATCTTGGGTGAGCGCTTGTAAAGGAAGGTCGTTCCGCCAACAACAATGATCACAAGCAGCAGGAGTGCCCACCACCACTTCACCATGAAGCGGGACGCCGCCACGATCATCTGGGTGAATACGGGCAGATCGGTGCCGAAGCTCTTGAAGATATCCTCGAACTGGGGCACTACCCACAACAGCAGAACGGAGCTGACCAGGAGGGCTACGGCGATCACCATGGCGGGGTAGAACAGCGCCTTCTTGATCTTGCCTTTCAGGGACTCCAGGTTCTCCTGGTAGTTGGCGATCGTCTCCAGCACGGTTTCCAGTACGCCGGCCCCTTCGCCAGCGCGCACCAGGTTGCGATACAGCTCATCAAACTGCACCGGGTGCTTGCTGATGGCTTCGTACAGGGACGAGCCGCCTTCCAGGTCCGCCCGGATCGTGCCAACCAGCTTGGCCATGCGCGGGTTCTTGTGGCCGCTGCCGATGATCTCCAATGCGCTGACAATGGGCACGCCGGACTTCATCATCGTCGCCATCTGGCGGCTGAAGAACGCAATGTCCTTTGGTTTGACGGGGCTGCCTGCGGCCCCGAACAGCGGCTTGGGCTTGGGCTTGACCACGGTTGGGGTGATACCCAGGCGGCGCAGCTCGGCCTTAAGCAGGTTCGCGTTCTTGGCGTCCTGCTCGCCCTTCATCTTCACGCCGCGCTTGTCTGTTCCCTCCCAGACGAACGGCAACATCTGGCTGGTGTTGCGTCCAGCCGGCTCTTTATTGATCGCGTTGCGGGTAACGGCCATTTTTTCTCCCCGTCCGGCCATCCCCAGGCCAGACAACATCGGCATGGTAGCTCGTCAAACGGCTGTAGGCACAGTCTGGGGGCAAGCTTTTTTGGAGGGGTGGGTCACATTGCAGCCCGCTGGCCGAATGTTGAACTGGCGGTGGGCGCTACCTGGGGGAGGCCGTTGTTCCTCTGATGCTATCGGGTGGTGGCCCTTTGCCGGTTTTTGCTGCAATGCGGCCGCCTCAGGTGCCTCCGTAGCAGGAGGTGGTGCCTCGCTTGACAGGAGAGGTTGTGCGATTGCGTCACAAAGTGACGCAAGAGGTCACCTTGTGGTGCCGTTCCTGAATCGCGGTCGCGGGGCTTCCTTTCTTCGGCGATGCTGCCATCATTGCCCATGGGGAGCAGGGGGCTGTTGGAAAGTTGGCACGCAATCTGCTTTGTAACCCCATGCGAGCAGGCATGTGTCTGCAACCATGTTCACAATCCAAACCTCTAGGGGATGTACTCATGAAGAAGCAGCAGGGCTTTACCCTGATCGAATTGATGATCGTGGTTGCGATCATTGCCATCCTGGCCGCCATCGCGCTGCCGGCTTACAACAACTACCGCATCAAGTCGGCTGAAAGCGCCTGCCTGGGTGAAGCGAAGGCCTTCGCAAACTCGTGGCTGTCGGCTTCGCTTGCTTCGATGACGATTCCCGACCCCAAGAACAAGGCTTGTGCATCTGGTGACATGCCGAGCGGCGACTTCACCCCGAAGTCCCCGGGCGTCGCGCACACCAACTGCAGCAGCACGACGGCTACTTGTGCGGTTCAGTAAGTTAGACGACGCATCTGTCTTCTAGCATAAGAAGCCCCTCGTATGAGGGGCTTTTTTTACCGGCGCTGTGCTTGGCCCGGTCCTTGCGTCGCAATGCGTAAGAAGATTTCAGCCCAGGGGGGCGCACTATCATGCGTAGCAATGCACGCGGTTTCACGTTGATCGAGCTGATGATCGTGGTGGCTATCATTGCCATCCTGGCTGCCATTGCCTTGCCGGCCTACAGCAATTACCGCGTCAAGGCAGCCGAAAATGCGTGCCTCGCCGAGGCAAAGGCATTCATGAACTTCTATGTCACGTCTTCACTTACCGGTGTGGCGTTGCCGACGTTCACTCCCAAGGCCTGTGAGTCGGGCGACGCATCTGGCACGTTTGTCAGCGCAAAGCCTGGCATCGCAGATCCGACATGCAGCCCCACCACGGCCACCTGCAGTCTCTGAGTGCAGCAGACGCGAGCGTTGCATGGAGCTCCTCTCAAGAGGAGCTTTCTTTTGCCTGATCATCGCGAAAAGCCGTATCGCGGCGGAAATCCCTGAGTGATCATGGATAATCCGGTCTCAGCTCCACATACCACTGCGCTCATGCTCATGAATCTCCGCCAGCTCTTGTCGGGACGCCTCCTTCTCGGCTTGATCGTCGCGCTGTTTGCGGCACTCCCCTTCATTGCAGGTCTGCCGGGCAGCTTTGTGCTTGATGATGTCCCTAACATCGTCAACAACAAAATGCTTGAGTTGAAGCAATTGGATGCGGATGCACTGCTCACGCTTGCAACGGCTCCACAGCTCTCAGGTAGCTTGCGGGTACTGCCCACGCTGACATTCGCGGTGGATTATTGGAGGGCTGGCAGCTTTGATCCCGCTACTTTCAAAGCCACCAATATCCTCATACATGCATTGACCGCCTGCGCGTTGGCGTGGTTCTTCCAGTTGCTGTTGCAGGCTGCGAGTGCGCCCGCAAAACATGTTCGATGGGTCGCCCCGGCTCTCGCCTTGGCGTGGGCGCTTCACCCGTTGCAGGTTTCTTCCGTGTTGTACGTTGTGCAGCGCATGCAGACCATGGGGACACTGTTCCTTGTGCTGGCAGTACTTGCTTATCTGCAGGCAAGGCGGGCTCAGTTGGCAGGGAAGTCCGGGCGAACGGGATTTTTGCTGGCGGCGCTGTTCTGGGTTGTTGCGCTGGGGTGCAAGGAGGACAGCGTTTTGTTCCCTGCATATGCATTGGCGCTCGAGCTCACTGTGCTTCGCTTTGGTGCGGCCGACGCCGGTTTGCGTCGTCGTCTACGTTCCGGTTATCTGCTTGGTGTACTGGCCGGAACCATGCTCTATGTTTTGTGGGTAGTTCCAAATCACTGGAATTGGCAGGCTTATACGGCTCGTGATTTCTCAACGCCGGAACGGCTGCTTACCCAGGCCAGGGTGTTGTGCATGTATTTATGGCAGATCGTGCTGCCGCTGCCGTCAAATATGCCGTTCTATTATGACTGGTTGCAGCCTTCACGTAGCCTGCTGCATCCTTGGACGACTTTGCCGGCTATTCTGCTATTGGCTGCTTTGTTGGTGTTGGCATGGCGACTGCGTACGCGCAGCCCCTTGTTTTCGCTGGGAGTCTTTCTGTTCTTCAGCGCACATTTGATCACCAGCAATGTGATCGGTCTTGAGCTCATGTTCGAACACCGGAATAGCTTTGCGCTTATAGGGGCGGTGCTTGCTATAGGAAGTGTGCTGGCAACTGCGGCCCGGCATCTGCGGGTCAAGCCGGTTGTGCAGGCTGTTGCCTGTACTGCAATAGTGGTCGGCCTGGGTGGTGCCGCAGCTGTGCGGGCCCACACCTGGGCGGACAAAATGGGTTTTGCGCATGCAAGTACCGAGCTTGCTCCGCACTCTGCCCGTGCGTGGTACGGCCTATGCATGAACTATCTCGAGGCCGGCGGCGAAGTGGTGGCATCCAATCCTCATCTCGACGAGGCCATCGATGCCTGCGGTAAAGGAGCTGTCGCCGCTCCGTACGCACTCAACAACACAGCCGTCCTCATAGTGCTCAAGACCGTGCGTGGCGATGTCTCACAGCAGGATTGGAATTTGTTTCACCAGCGTTTGAGCGACGTCAGCATGGGCTGGGAGAACCAGCGCGCTCCCACGATCTTTGCCTACTATGCGCAACAAGGCATCCCGTTGGACAAGCAGGAGATGCTCAAGGCATTTTCCGAACTGTCTGAAAGGACGCCCATTAAGCCCTTTAGCAGTGCCGCGCTCGGCTACTTCATCATGAATGATTTGAATGAGCCGGATCAGGCCATGCCGTTCTTCATGGTGGCGCTCAATGCGGCGAATCCAGCGGACCCCTTTCCCCAGCGACTGGCGAGCGAGCTGAGGGAAAAGCAGCGGTCCGATTTGGCATTGAAGGTGGAGCAGGTTTGGGAGGCCAGGTTCGCACCAACTCAATGAAATTCGCATGTTCCAGCCGCTAATGGGGTTTTTGAGAACGTGACAGTCATGGATACGGATCGCCCGAACTTCCGTCCGGACATCGAGGGCCTGCGAGCGATCGCGATCCTGCTGGTGGTGGCCGCGCATGCCGGCGTGCCTTGGTTGGCCGGTGGATTCATCGGGGTGGACGTGTTCTTCGTCCTGTCCGGTTATCTGATCACTCGCTTGCTCGTGGGAGAGTTGGAGCGCACCAATCGCGTGGACATCGCACGCTTTTATGCACGCCGATTCCGCCGCCTGTTGCCAGCTTTGTTGCTGATGTTGTGCTTGTGCATGCTGCTGGGCACCCAGCTGGTGCCTGTTACGCGGCAGGAGACCCAGGCGACTGCTGCCGCTGCAGCCGCACTTTGGGGCAGCAATCTGTTGTTCGCCTTTGTCCGGTTGGACTACTTTGACGCGGATAGCAGCAATAACCTGTTCCTGCATACCTGGTCGCTCGGAGTTGAGGAGCAGTTCTATCTTGTCTGGCCGTTGCTGCTGGTGGCGGCTTATGGAGCGTGGCGCAAGTCAGCGTCGCCAACTCGTCTCAATGTGATCCAGTTGCTGTGGCTGGTGACGGGCATCAGTTTCGCCAGCTGCCTCTTCATTACAAGTGCCGAGCCGCGGCTCGCTTTCTATCTGATGCCCTTGCGTGCGTGGCAGTTTGCGCTTGGTGGGCTTGCTGGCCTGTATTTTGCGGATAGCAGAAGCGGCAACCCTGGCGCATCTCCCCGGGTGGCCGTACTGGGGGCGGCGGGGCTGGTGGGCATCCTGATCACCTCGATTGTGTTGGATGGAAATGTACGTTACCCCGGCGCTTTGGCGCTGTTGCCGTCCATTTTCACGTTGGCGGTATTGATTGGGGGCGCGCGCGCGCCGCAGGCCTTCGCTGTTCGCTTGCTGTCACATCCGGCACTGACCGCCATCGGCCGGGTATCGTATTCCTGGTATCTCTGGCATTGGCCAGTGCTTGTATTTGGCAGGCTGGTCTGGCCCATGCCTTCACCTGGCCTGCAGCTGGCGCTGGTGCTGGGTTCGCTGCTGATTGCATGGCTGTCCTGGAAATTCGTCGAAACTCCGGTCCGGCGCAATGTGCCTGTCATCCAGTCGCCACGCGGGGTAATACTGGGGGCGCTGCTGCTCATGGTTTTGGCTGCTGCCGGATCATTCCAGTGGCAGGTCACTGCGCAGCAGGCACTGTCCCGGCCGGCCTACCAACGGATCTTGCAGGCGCGCATGGATGTGCCCGCGTTGTACAGGAAGCAGTGCGACCAGTGGTTCCGCAGCGACGTGTTGCTGCCCTGTGAGTTCGGTAATCGTCAGGCGTCGCGCACTGTGGTTGTGCTGGGGGATAGCATCGGTCTCCAGTGGTTCCCTGCCATTGAGAAGATCTTTGATCCCACGCAATGGCGGGTCGTGGTGATGACCAAGTCCTCCTGCCCGATTGTGGACGCCCCCATCTTCTATGCGCGCATCGGCCGTGAGTACACCGAATGTGCCCGTTGGCGCGAGGCTGCGATGGCCCGCATTGCGGAGATCGCGCCCGACAGGGTGATCATCGGCTCGACCCAGACCTACGATTTCAGTCCCGCGCTATGGCGGGATGGAACTGCACGCGTCCTGCATCGTCTCGCCCCTGCAGCAGGTCGGGTTCATATCCTGCGCGGCACCCCCATGCTGCCGTTCGACGGTCCCGATTGCCTGGTGCCTCGCGGCTGGCTGTGGGAGCAACTGGTCCACACAAGCTGCACGACGTCTGCGCAAGATTCAGGTTCCGATATCGTCTTCCGCTCTATACAGATGGCGGCCTCGGACTTCGATAATGTGCGCGTCGTGGACATGACCAGTGCGGTCTGTCCTGGGGGTATCTGTGCGGCGGAGCGCAGCGGCACTCCAATTTATCGTGACGAACGCCACCTTACTGCTAGTTTCGTGGCATCGCTGGCACCTGCGTTGGCAGTGGAACTGGATCAGTAGCGCGTGCGGTATCCCCAGACGTTGTTTTCGGGATGAGCTATAAGTGCTGATGCAGCCTTGGATTCGCCCTGTTATCGAAGAGCTTTGAGACGATGGCTTCACCGCTGGCTCGCAATACGTTGTTGATGGTCTCCTGGCAGGCTCTGAGAGCAGGGCTGCAGGCGGCGTGGGCGATCGGTTTGGCTCGCGTCCTGGGGCTCAATGGTTACGGCACCTTCGCGGGCCACGCTGGCTTGGCGACCGCCCTGGGGGCGCTCAGTGGCGTGGGCTTTGGGCTGCTCATGCTGCAGGAGGCTTCCCGTGACGCAGGCGCGTTTGTGCCGCGTTGGCGCAAGGCGCTCTGGCGGCTGGTGACTAGTGCGTTGTTGTTGAGCGCTGTGTATGTCGGCTTGGCGGTCAGTTGGCTTGACACTTCATTGCATTGGATGACCCTGCTGGCGATAGCTCTACCTGAACTGCTGCTGGTGCCGTTGACGACCCTGGCAAGTTACGCGTTCCAGGCGCACGAACGTATGGGTTGGGCTGGCGCCATGTATGCGTTGGCTCCGCTGGGTAACGGTCTGGCCCTGGTCCTTTGCCTGCTTGCTGCCAACCCTGTGAACTTGGCGTCCTATCTGCATTGGCATGTTGTTTTGGCCGGGGGCGCAGCGCTGTTCTCGCTACTCGCGGTTGCCGCGTTGTTGCGCCCGGGCTGGATGCCCATGCGTGCAGGTCGTGGCGAGTACATGGAGGCTTCTGGCTTTGTTGCCATGCGCGTGATTGATACCGGACTCGGTACGATTGACAAGACGCTGGTGTATCGTTTGGCGGGTGCTGACGTGGCAGGTCAATACACGGCGGCCTACCGGTTGGCGGCACTTATCGCATTGCCGGCGGTGTCGTTGGCGATCTCCGCTGCACCAAAGTTGTTTCGCCGGTTGGGCGCTGCCGCTGAGCAGATGCGCTTCCTGCGGGCACTTGCCTTTGCTGGGCTTGGATTAGGGGTGGTCAGCATTCCGTTGGCTTGGGGGCTTTCATTTGCGCTGCCCTGGTTGTTTGGTCCCGCATTTGGACAAGCGGCAGAGCTTGCTCGGCTGAATTGCGCGTTGCCGGCATTGCTTGGCTTGGCGACGCTTGGCTGTACCATGTTGATGGCACGCGGGCGAAAGCGCGTACGGATTGGAATCCAGCTCGTGGCATTGCTGCTGATGTTGCTGTTGATGGGAATGTGGGTGCCTGCCTTTGGGGGGGGCGGGGCAATTCTGGCGGTCGGTTCTACCTATCTTGTGCTTGTTGCCGCACTGTGGTTTGCACTGTGGCAACCGGTCCGCGATTGATACTTGGGGAAGGTTTTTGGCTAGGATAAAAACAGCGCTGGGCTGCAATTCGCCACCAGACATAGATCCGGAAGCGGTTGCAGCTTTCTTCCAGGATCGAGCCATGCGTCTGGCTGAGGTCGGCCCAACCAAGGCCGTAATCTACCAGGACAAGCAGGGGGATCTGGCTGAACGCCGTGATGCCGCTGAAGTGGCTCGCCTTCTGCCCTTGTTGCGCCTGGATGGTAGTCAGGCATTGCTGGATGTTGGATGTGGTACGGGGCGTTGGAGCCGGAGGCTTGCGCCCAGGTTGGCACGCTATCACGGTGTCGACGCTACCGAGGGGCTGCTTGAGCATGCTCGAGTGCAGCATCTAGGTGACAAGCATTGTCGCTTCAGCTTGCTGCGTGCAGACCAGTTGTCTGCGGCTGCACTGGGTGAAAGTGGTTTTGATAGGTTTCTATGTGCGGGCATCTGCATGTACCTCAATGATGCGCAAGTCAGCTCGCTTTTCGCGGCTATTGCGGAGGTGAGTGCGCCTCGCGCCCTGCTGTTGTTGCGTGAGCCGATCGCAGTTGATGAACGATTGACATTGGTGGGACATTATTCGAACGAGTTGGAACACGACTATCATGCGGTCTATCGCAGCGTCCCAGAGTTGCTTGCGTTGATCGGGCCTACGTTGCTGGCGGCTGGTTATCGCCTGGTCGATCAAGGGGATGTGTATGCGGAGGATGCGCTGAATAACCGTGCCGAAACTCGCCAATGCTGGTTCGTCTTGGAGCGGGCATGAGCAGGACCGCTTTTTGTTTTGATCTGGATGGAACGCTCACTGCGACGGAGATACTGCCGTGTATCGCTGCTGAGCTGGGGATTTCCGGCGAGATCGCGACTTTGACTCGCTTGACCATGGATGGCCATGTGCCTTTCGAAGATTCGATGCGTCTGCGAACGCTCATTCTCGGGCAGGTGCCGTTGGCGCGTGTTCACGAAATCATAGAAGCAATTCCTTTGTCATCGGAATTGGAAGAATTTGTCCGCGAGCGCGCTGACGCGTGTTTCGTGGTAACAGGTAATCTCGATCTTTGGATTGCGCCGCTCGTGCGGCGGCTTGGCTGTCGCCTGTTCAGCTCGAAAGCCACGCTGGCCCCTGCAGGAGTGCAGTTGGTTTCGATCCTTTCCAAGGATCATGCAATCCGCGCCCTTCGGCGTGAGGGGGCATTCGACAGCGTTGTTGCAATAGGGGATGGGGCGAACGACGTGGCGATGTTGCGCGAGGCAGACATCGGTATCGCATACGGCGGCGTTCATGCGCCGGCTGCTGCGACTATCGATGCCGCCCATTTGGTTGTAAATGATGCAGGTAGCCTATGCAAACTATTGAAGGAGCTGTAATAGCCTGCGCGGGCTTGGGCTCGCGTTTGGGTATGGGCATGCCAAAATGCATGATAGAGATCGACGGTGTGACCTTGCTGTCACGCTTGATTCATGCGTTGCAGCCCTTGGTTCCGCGCATCCATGTGGTTGTGGGGTACCGGGAGGAGATGATCATCGAGCACTGCACGCGGCATCATCGTGATGTGGTTTTGGTGCGGAATCCTGATTACCGGAGTACAAATACTGCCCACAGCATCCGCCTTGGCTCGATCGGGATGCACCAGCGGGTGCTTTATCTGGATGGTGATTTGATTATTGATCCTGCCTCGTTGCGTGACTTCGTGCGCGCAGCTGAAGCAGTGCCGCTGTTGATTGGCGTAACGAAGGCCAAGAGTACCCAGGCGGTTTTCGTCGACGTTGATTCGGCTGGTGAGCATGCCATGAAGGTCGACAAGGTGACGGCTTTTCATCGAGAGCCTGTCACGGAATGGGAATGGGCGAATGTGTTCGTGGGATTCCCCTCGCTGTTGGTATCAGGCACACAATATGTCTATGAGTGCATTGAGCCGCATTTGCCAGCCGCTGCTTATCCGTTGACACTATTCGAGGTGGATACCCCGGAAGACCTGGCACTGGCTCGAGCTGGTATCGCGGGCTTCGGCGAAGAGGCCTGACGAGTGGCTCAGGCGTCGTCTGCATTGAAAGTTGTGCTTCTGTTACAGCGCCCCGAGGCGTGGGACAACGTGGCCTCGGTATGGGCGAAAATGGTTTCGGACGATCGGTTCAGTCCAGCCGTCTTGTTACTGCCCTATAACATACGCGATGTGCGCATGAGTGCGGAGCGCGCGGTGCTGCATCGTGAGCTTCTGGTTCATCACGATGTCCCCTTTGTTGAATGGGAGCCGGGCGGGGAGCTGGAGAGTGGTGAGTTTGATGTTGCGATCTTCACTCATCCTTACGATCGCGAACGTCCCGAAGCGTTTTGGTTCGCGCAGGTGCGCCGCAAGGTAGGCAAGGTCGTATATATTCCCTACGGACTTACGGTCGGGGCTGGTGCAAAGAACCTAAGGCTGCAGTTCGCCCAGCCATTGCAGGTTGGTGCTGATCTGGTGGTCGCCAGGTCACCGGGTGAGAAAGCCATGTATGCACGGTATTGCCCGCGTGGTGATGCCCATGTGCAGGTGTTGGGTCACCCACGCTTTGATGCGTTGCTGCAGGCATTCAAGACGATTGATGCAACTGAATTGAGTGCTCGGATCGGCGGCCGGGTCGCCATACTTTGGAATAGCCATTTCAGCTTCGGGCATCGCTATTCGCAGTCGGCCAATTTCTCGACTTTTGATCTCCTTGGGCCTGAGGTTTTTGAATTATTCGCGCGGAATCGTGAAAGGCTGTGTCTCGTCTGGCGACCTCATCCTGGTCTCTTTCCTGCGTTGGTGGAGCAGCAGTTGATCTGTTGGGAGGAGTTGCCGCAGTTGCGTGCGGAGTTGCATGAAATCGGGGTGGTTCTCGACGAGGCGCCAAGCCATCTGCAGTCGTTCCTCTGCTCGGATGCCCTGCTGAGTGACGCAGGTTCGTTTTTGTTTGACTATCTGGCTGTCCAACGCCCGCAGTTGACGCTGCTCAATGCAGAGGGTGAAGCGCTCAATGAGGAGGCTCGAGCATTGGTCCAAGCCAGTGGTTACGCGAGTGACATGGCAGCCTTGTGCCACTTTCTGGATACGGTGGTACAGGGACCAGTGAATGCCAAGCATCTCGCGGAATTGCGTGCAAGATTTCTTCCTTTGGCTGATGGGTGCAGCGGTCAACGAGTATGCGAGGCAATTGTCAGTGATCGTCCAGATACGTCTTCAACCGCCAGAAGTGCTAAGCACGCGCTATCAGAGCATGGAAGTGAATGTGGTGAGGCTCGACCGATTGCGCCACCGTTGCGAGATGGCGCGGCCATCGTGATGCCCCCGGTCTTGAGTAAGTTGATGGTCGGGTTACGGCAGATTCGAGCTGAAAAGCAGGCGCAGAGTCGCTGCAGAAAGTTGCTGCGACGGCGGCTCAACTGGATGCGTACCTGGGTTGGCGAGACCATCAAGCAACGTCCGGCACTGATGGCTGCGATCAGTCGCCTGCGCGGGATCTAGATACGATTTGGTCATACGCATCCAGGTAGCGGGTGACGGCAGCAACCTCGTTGAATCGGGTTTCTGCACGAATTCTGCCGTTTGTGCCGAGTGTATGTCTGAGCTCAGGATTTTGTCCAAGCAGTTGGATGTTCCTGACCATGGTGCCCACATCGTCAACGGGTCCAAGCAACGCTGTATCGCCATGGCCGCATATTTCGGCGGTGCCTGAGCTGTCGAAACCGACCACTGGCAGGCCGCAAGCCATAGCCTCCAAGGCGACATAGCCGAAGGCCTCGTAACGAGTCGGAACGAGCACTATGTCGACCGAGTTATAGAGCTCCGGCATTTCATCCGGTGGATGACGGGGAAGCTGGATTAGCCCGGGCGCGGGCCGCCCGCTTTTGCGTAGACCACCCAGGCATAGGATTTCGTATCCGGCCCCCAACCGTTTGGCTAGTTCCGGGAGAAGGTCGCTGCCTTTGCGAGCGGACGGATTTCCTACGAATAGGCAACGTATGGAGCTGTCAGTCGGTCGCAGGCCAGGGATTGGGCGGAATTTCTCGAGATCAACCCAGTTGTGAATATGCGCGACAGGGTGTTTCAGGTCACCCTCCATGGCCTTTGCGGTATGGCGGCTGACAGCGATCAGCGTATCAGCGCTTCGATAGGAGGCGCTCACATACCTCTGGATCAGGCTACGGTGATATATGCGCTGCAGCGTCCCGCGCAATGGTGTGAATGCCTGATCCGCGATGTAGTGGTGCTCGGTGACCAGTAATGGGAGTTCCTTGCGTTTGAATGCATAAGCGGACCAGCTGTTACCGTGAATCAGATCTGTTCCTGGCGGCGGTGAGACCTGGGCCAGTAGTCCTGGCCAGAGTTCATAACGATGCGCGAAGAACTGGGGGACTGCTTCATGTCCGCGCGAGGTCAGCGCATCGGCGAGACGCATGGTGAAAACATCCGTACCGCTGCCAGTGCGGATCGCAGGTAACCAGATCTTCATCGCGTGGTTCTATTTGTGGCTATCAAGCTTGATAGGTGGTCCGCGTAACCCTGTGCTACTGCTTGATTGTCGAAGCGCCGCAGCAGCGAATGGCGAAGCTGCTCGACCCACGCCTGGCCGGCTGCTGGATTATCCAAGAGCGCATTGATCTCGCGTGCCAGTGAGTTGGGGTCGCCTGGCTCAGCCAGATAACGAGGCCATTGGCCTTCCTGCAGTTCGCGAATAGCCGGCAGGCGGGTGGTTACGACGGGGCAACCGCAACCGAGTGCCTCAACCATGACCAATCCCAGTCCTTCCTGGTCGCCAGAGCCGGCTTGCACGAAAGGTGTGACCAGCATTGAGCAGCGCCGGTACATATCGGGCAGTGCTTCTTGCGACATGGCGCCGAGGAAACGCACTTTCTCCTGCAGCCCCAAGCTTTCGACCTGCTTCTTGCACCGTTCCAGTTCCGGGCCGAAACCCACTACCTCGAGCGTCGTGCCTGGATGCTGTTCCAGTACCATCGGTAGAGCGTCAATCAAATGAACGAGGCCTTTTTTCTCGACCAAACGACCAACAAACAGCAGTCTCCCCGCGTTGCGTTGAGTTTTCATGCATGGTGTGAAACGTCGCTGGAGATCTACACCCATGGGTGCCACCAGAACATTCCGTGGATCCACCCCGAGGGTTGCAATCGGTTCAATCATTGCACTGCTAACTACCGAGTAGGCTTGTATACGACGCAACGTGATTCGCTTCAGCCATGTCGGCAGCCTTCCGCGTAGCGCGAACAAGTCGGCACCATGCGAAGTAACCAGCGTAGGTGGTGTACGGATGCCAATGCATTGCAGCAAGGCGACCGTCATCGCCTGCGGAAGAATCCAGTGGGCATGGAGTGCGTCGGGGCGCACGCTTTTCAGCAGGCGATACAGCGACCAGAGCTGGCCAAGCACAAACCCTGGAAGCAGCAGTATGGTCCATGGGCGGTGACGCAAGTTGCCAACGATGCCCCCGTTGTTGACCAGTAGTTCCAGTCGGGCGGGTGCATACCGGTAACGGACGATTTCAACGCCGTCCATGTGCTCGCGTAGCTGGGCACCAGGGGCGTGTGGACATAGCACAGTCACATCGAACTGCACGCTTAGCCGCCGGCTGAGTTCGTGCACGAAACCAGGTTCATGGTCGGCCCGCCAGCGCGGATAGGTGGATGCCAGTACCAGTAGGCGGGGACGTGGTTCGGCTGCGTCATTGGCAACCGGCGGTCTCATTTATGGTCGCGCCCGTCTCGGGCCGCCAGATAGGTCAAGCCGGTGATCTGCTCGGAAATCAGGCCGATCAGGAAAATGATGACAGCCGCGCTGAACAGCAGCGTGCTCATGTTTGTGAGCCGGTGCATGGTGGCGAAGGTATAGCCGTAGTAGCCCAGGCCTGTAAGGAAGAAGCCGGTGGCAATCGGTCCAAACAACTTCATTGGCGAATAAAGCGTTGCGATCTTGAAAATGATCAACAGGAACCGGATGCCATCCTTGATCGGGCGAATATGGCTGCCATTACCCATCCGCTTGGCGACTGGAATCGGCACGTAGGCGACAGGGTAGGCGCTGCGGAAGAATGCCATGGTGCTGGTGGTCGGGTAGCTGAAGCCATTGGGCAGCAGGTGCAGGAACTCGCGGAACCGGTCGGCTCTTGCCGCGCGAAAACCCGAGGTCAGGTCGAGGATCTTGTGGCCTGTCATGTGACTGGCAAGCTTGTTATAGAACGCGTTGGCCAAACCGCGGTGGCGATTGGCCTGGCCGGTGCTGTCGCGGGCGCCCACCACCATGTCGTAGCCGTCGTCCAGCTTTGCCAGCAATTGCTGGATATGCTCCGCACGGTGTTGGCCGTCCGCGTCCATGAATACCAGGATTCTGCCGCGTGCGGCGCGTGCGCCACGTTTGATGGCGGCACCATTGCCCATCGAGTAAGGGCTGCTGAGTACGTTGGCCCCCAGTTCTGCCGCGATGCTGGCAGTAGCGTCGGTCGAGCCATCATTCACCACGATGATCTCCGCCGCTGGATACGCCGCTCGCAAGTCAGGCAAGGTGCGTTTCAGCCCCTCGGCCTCGTTCTTGGCAGGCAGGATGATGCTCAGTTCTTGCACGATTGTTTACCGGTAGTTCTCCCCACGGCCATAGTAGCCGGGTTCGTGCCGCGTGGTGTGGCTTCGGCCGGGGTTGGGGCATGGGGGTGCGTACAATTGGCCTGTTGGTCCGCTATGGCGTGGGTTTGGCGCTGCGGGTTGGTTTGATAAGGGTGACCGCCCTGGGAGAGGCAGTGCAGGTTCTGATTTGTGGTGGGCGGGATACATCGGCAGCCATATGGCTCGCTTGCTGGCTGAGCAGGGGATCACGGTGGTGGTGCTGGATGACCTGTCCACCGGGCATCAGCAGGCCGTGCAATGGGGTGAGTTGATCCAGGCCGATCTGCTGGACCAGGCTGCAGTGGACCAGGCCTTTGAAGGGCGCCGGTTTGAAGCGGTGTTCCATTTCGCCGCGAGTTCGCTGGTGGGCGAGTCGATAGCACAGCCGTATGGCTACTACCGCAGCAACGTGGTCGGGAGATTGAACCTGCTCGATGCCATGCGGCGGCATGATGTGCGGAAATTCATTTTTTCCTCCAGTGCGGCGGTGTATGGCCGGCCGCTGGCAGGGCTGATCGGCGAAGATCACCCGCGACAGCCGATCAACCCCTATGGCAGCAGCAAGCTGATGGTGGAGCAGGTGCTCACCGACGCTGCCCATGCTTACGGCCTGCGCTCGGTTGCGTTGCGTTACTTCAACGCGGCCGGTGCGGCGCACGATGCGCGGATTGGCGAATCGCACGCCTGCGAAACCCATCTGGTTCCCAATGTGCTGCGCTCGGTGCTGGGGACGGTACCGCCGTTGATGGTGTTTGGCGATGACCACGAAACCATCGATGGCACCTGCGTGCGTGATTACATCCATGTGGAGGATCTCGCTCAGGCACACCTGACGGCGTTGCAGTTCCTTAGCTCGGCCGAAGGGGCACATGTCTTCAACCTGGGCAACGGGCAAGGTTTTTCTGTGCGACAGGTGATTGATGCTGCAGCTGCCGTCGTGGGCCGGGCGGTGCCTTACACGGTGGCCGCACGGCGTGCAGGGGATCCGGAGGTGCTGGTGGCTTCCAGCCGGAAGGCCAGTGATGTGCTGGGTTGGCAGCCGCGCTACACGGATCTGGCGGAGATCATTGAATCGGCTTGGCGCTGGCATCGGGCCCAGCCGTGGTGAGCTGCTGGCCGGGTGACTTCCTCGGCAGGCTTCGCTCCGATGACGTGTATTGGCTGGGGATGCGTGCATGAACGGCGGCTCTGGGTACAATTGACCCGTTACCGTCCGGCCAGGGGAAACCATGAATACTGCTGTCACCGCCAACTTGGTTGGCATCACCGGCATCGCCCGTCGTCTGGTCCAGGACGGGGCGCTGGAAGAATCGGTGGCTCGCACCGCCATGGCCCAGGCGGGTGAGGCCAAGGTGCCGTTGGCACAGTGGCTGGCTGACAAGAAGCTGGTGAGTGCCTCGCATATGGCCGCTGCCAATGCGATGGAGTTCGGTATGCCGTTGCTGGACGTGTCGGTGTTCGATCCCAACCAGAACGCGATGAAGCTGGTCAGCGAGGAGTTGCTGCGCAAGCATCATGTGTTGCCGCTGTTCAAGCGTGGCGGCAAGCTCTTCATCGGCACCAGCAACCCGACCCAGCAGCTGGATGAGATCAAATTCCAGACCAACCTGGTGGTCGAGCCTATTCTGGTCGATGAGGAGCAGATCCGACGTACCTTGGGTCTTTGGTTGGCCAGCAATGAGTCGCTGGGAGAAGGACTTGGTGGCGACGATGAAGGCATGGGCGACCTGGATATCGCGGCCGGCGATGAGGACATGGGGGGCGGTGGCGACACCGGCGTTGATGCCAAGGGTGATGACACGCCGGTCGTCAAATTCGTCAACAAGGCCCTGGTGGACGCGATCCGCAAGGGGGCCTCGGATATTCACTTCGAGCCCTATGAAGATGACTACCGGGTTCGTTTTCGTATCGACGGCCTGCTCAAGACCGTGGCCAAGGCGCCGGTCAAGTTGAACCAGCGCATCGCCGCGCGTCTGAAGGTGATGTCGCAGTTGGACATCGCCGAGAAACGCGTGCCGCAGGATGGGCGCATCAAGCTCAATCTGTCCAAGACCAAGCAGATCGACTTCCGTGTAAGTACCTTGCCGACCTTGTTCGGTGAAAAGATCGTGCTGCGTATCCTCGACGGCAGCGCTGCCAAGCTCGGTATCGACAAGCTGGGTTACGAGCCGGATCAGCAGAAGCTTTTTCTGGATGCCATCCACAAGCCTTACGGTATGGTGCTGGTCACCGGCCCCACCGGTTCGGGTAAGACGGTGTCGCTGTATACCGCGCTGGGCATCCTCAACGACGATACTCGCAATATCTCCACCGCCGAGGATCCGGTTGAAATCCGCCTGCCTGGCGTGAACCAGGTGCAGCAGAACAACAAGCGTGGCATGACCTTCGCGGCGGCGCTGCGTTCGTTCCTGCGACAGGATCCGGACATCATCATGGTCGGCGAAATCCGTGACCTTGAGACCGCCGAAATCGCGATCAAGGCCGCACAGACCGGCCACATGGTGCTGTCCACGCTGCATACCAACGATGCGCCGCAGACCATCGCGCGCCTGATGAACATGGGCATCGCGCCCTACAACATCACCTCGTCGGTGACCTTGGTGATCGCCCAGCGTCTGGCGCGGCGCCTGTGCAGCAACTGCAAACGTCCGCAGCAGTTGCCGGAGAACGCGTTGCTGGCCGAAGGCTTTACCGCCGAGCAGATCGCCAAGGGCATAAATCTCCATGAGCCGGTCGGCTGCGAGGAGTGCACCGAAGGCTACAAGGGCCGTACCGGTATCTACCAGGTGATGCCGATGACCGACGACATTGCAGCGATCGTTCTGCAGGGTGGCAATGCGATGGATATTGCTGAAGCTGCGCAGAAGATCGGCGTCAATGACCTGCGGCAATCGGCATTGGTGAAGGCGGCGCAGGGCATTACCAGCCTGGCCGAGATCAACCGCGTCACCAAGGACTAAGCCCTGTAGTGCCGAGCCATGCTCGGCGATGTTTGGCATTTGTAGTGCCGAGCCATGCTCGGCAGAAGCTCTCCCGGTAATGCCCCAGCCGAGCATGGCTCGGCTCTACATGTGCAGCCCCAGCCGAGTATGGCTCGGCTCTACATGTGCAGCCCCCAGCCGAGCATGGCTCGGCCCTACAGGGGGGGGCTCGTTGCCGAGCATGGCCTGGCTCTACCTGGCTTTCAGGGGCTTGCCTACTCCATGCCCAGCTTTTTCAGCTTGTAGCGCAGGGCGCGGAAGGTGATGCCGAGCTGGGCTGCGGTCTTGGTCTTGTTCCAGCGGTTTTCTTCCAGGGCCTTCTGGATCACCGTGCGCTCCATCTGCTCGATGTAGGAGGGCAGGGCAGCGCTGGCCGGGTCGATGTCGACAACGGCTTCCTGGGGGACGGCAGCAGGTGCCGGGGGTTCGCCGCTGGGAGCGCGTGGCGTGGCGCTTTGCGGCTGTGGCAAGCGCAGGTCGCTGGCGTCGATGCAGTCGCTGTCGGCCAGGGCCAGCGAGCGCTCAAGGATATTCTCCAGTTCGCGGACGTTGCCCGGGAAGGAGTAGGCATCCAATGCTTCCAGTGCCGACGCCGCCAGTCGCGGTGGCTTTTGCCCCTGCGCCAGCGCCAGGCGATTCAGGATGGTGCTCGCGAGCTGCGGCAGGTCACCGCGGCGTTCACGTAGCGGTGGCACCCGCAATTCAATGACGTTGATGCGGTAGTACAGGTCGTGGCGGAAACGCCCGTCCTGCACCAGGGTGCCCAGGTCTTTGTGGGTGGCCGAGAGGATGCGCACGTCCACGGTGACTTCGGTGGCGGCGCCTACCGGGCGTACCGATTTTTCCTGGATTGCGCGCAGCAGCTTGACCTGCATCTGCAGGGGGAGCTCGGCGACTTCATCCAGGAACAAGGTGCCGCCACTGGCTGCCTGGAACAGGCCGGGCTTGTCGGCGTGGGCGCCGGTGAAGCTGCCCTTGCGATGGCCGAAGAACTCGCTCTCCATCAGTTCGCTGGGGATGGCGCCGCAGTTGACCGGGATGAACGGGCCGGCCGCGCGCGCGCCCTGGTCGTGGATGGTACGGGCTACCAGTTCCTTGCCGACGCCTGATTCGCCCAGGATGTAGACCGGTGCCTGGCTGCGTGCGACTTTGCTGATGGTCGCGCGCAGCTCATCCATTGCCGGCGAGCTGCCGAGCAGGCGGGTGGCGTTTTCCGGCGGTGGCGGGGTGCTGGGACGGGCTTCGTTGTTCAACTCGATGGCATGCCGGACCAGGCCGCGCAGCACATTGATGTCCACCGGCTTGCTGACGAAATCAAAGGCGCCGGCTTTCAGGGCTTCCACCGCCAGGTCCATGCTGCCAAAGGCAGTGATCATCGCCACGGGAGTGGAGGGATGGTCGCGGTTGATTTCGGTGACCAGCTCGATGCCATTGCCGTCGGGCAGGCGCATGTCGGTCAGGCACAGGTCGAAATGGTTGCTGGCCAGCAGTTCCCGGGCTTCGGCGAGGTTGGCGGCGGTACTGATCCGTAAGCCCATCCGGCCAAGGGTAAGGACCAGCAGCTCACGGATGTCGCGTTCGTCATCGACGATCAGGGCGCTATGTGTTGCGTTCATGAATGGAACGATAGCCGAGGTGGAGGCATGTCTACAAACGATTGCATCCAGAAACCGCTCATTGGCGCTCGCCGCGGGTGAATGCGGTTTTCGGGATGCTCAGGGTCAGCCGGAAGCAGGCACCGCCAGCGGGAATCGACACATAGTCCAACTGGGCCTGATTGGCCCGGCAAAGCTCGCGGGCGATGTACAGGCCCAGTCCGGTGCCATGTTCGGAGGTGGTGTAGAACGGCCGGAACAGCTGGCTGGCGATGGCATCAGGAATGCCCGGACCGCGGTCCATGATGTCGATGACCGCGTTGCGTTCGGCCGAGGCGACACGGATGCGGATACGTGCCGCTTCATCGGCGATCCGGCCATATTTGAGGGCGTTGTGGACCAGGGCCGTCAGTACCTGGTGCAGGTGACGGGGGTCGATCATCGCTATCACCGATGGCTCGCGGATCACCGCTTCCAGACTGTCGTTTTCAAGTGACAGCGTCTGCCGGTACTCGATCACGAAGCGGCGGACGAAGGCGGCCAGGTCCAGATTTTCGGGATTTGCCCGTTCGCGTCGGGCCAGCGCCAGCACGCTCTCGACGATGCCATTGGTGCGCTGGCATTGCTGGTGGATGATCTGGAGCAGGCGCCGGTCGGCCTCGCCTATGTCCTCGGACTCCTCCAACAGCTGGGTGGCATAGTTGATGGCCGCCAGCGGGTTGCGTATCTCATGGGCAAGACTGGCGGAGAAACGGCCCAAGGTCGAGAGGGTCAGTGATTCGGCCCGGCGTGAGACCACCGTAGTGTCGTCGAGGAAGATCAGCGACATATCGCTGTCGGCCAGCAGGCGCGCAAAGCGCGGCAGCACTTCGGCCTGCTCGGGGGCGAGCTGCAGCGGTTGTTCGTCTTCATGCCAGCCATTGCGCCAGCGCTGCAGGCGCCGCGCCAATTCAGGCGAAGCAATGCTCAGCGCGACACGCTCGGTGGCCAGCGCGCCCTCCATGTCACCGAGCAGGGCGGTCGCCGCCTCGTTGGCCAGGGTGATCTGGCCACTGGTGTCCACCACCAGCACGCCGGTACGCATGCGGCGGATGATCAGCTCGTTCACTTCGAACAGGTTGGCTACTTCTGCGCCACGTTGATCGGCCAACTGCTGGGTGCGGCGGGTGCGGCTGCCGATCTGGTAGGCGATGAAGGCCAGTGCAAGATAGCTGGTGACGAACATCGCCAGCTCGGCCAGCGTACGCAGGTTGTCGCTGCCTTCGAATGCCTGCCACACATACTCGGTGACGCTGGCGGCAGCGGCCAGCAGCGCCAGCAGCATGGCGCGTGATAGCGGCAGCAGCAGGGCGGCCGCGGCGATGTTGAACAGCAGCGACATCGAGATGCCGGCACTGGCGCCGGGCAGGGCATGGCTCAGCAGGGTGGCTGCGGTGATGTCGACCAGCAGGCTGCCGAACACGATCGGTTGCAACCAGCGCTCGTTGCGGCCCCAGGCCAGTAGTGCGAGGGCTACCAGCAGATAGAGGATGGTGACGGTTTCGGCCAACCGCAGCTGGTGCGCCTCACCTGCGAACGGGGTCAGCGGGCTGAAGACCAGCGCAGCCAGCAGGGTGGCGATCAGCACCCGGTACAGGGCGAAGAAATACAGCTCGCGACGCGGTATCGATTCGATGCGGTCTATGAGCGAGGTGCTGGGGGCCAAGCCGGAACTCCTATCCAAGCGTTAACCCATCAAGTATAGGTGCGCACGGGCTGCTGCACGACACGCGCGCGGCGCCCCCTATTCAGAGGCAAGTTGCTGAAAAATCGCCAGAAAACATGCCGGACTTGGCCATTTGTACAGACTTCTTTGCGCCCCGGCGCTGGCTCGGCCACAATAGTGGGCCCGCCGCAGTCCTTGCCGGCGCCCCCAAGCCGGGGCCCGAGGAGATGCGTGCGGTCGTTCCTATTCCCACGGTGACGCATGAATTTCCACGAGTACCAGTCAAAACAACTGCTTGCCGAATACGGCATCCCGGTCCCGGCCGGCAAGGTCGCTGCGACCCCGGACGAGGCTGTAGCTGCTGCCCAGTCGCTGGGCCAGGGCCCCTGGATGGTCAAGGCTCAGATCCACGCTGGCGGCCGCGGCAAGGCTGGCGGCGTCAAGTTCTGCAAGACCACCGACGACGTCAAGGCCGCTGCGGCCAAGATGCTCGGCACCAAGATGGCCACCTACCAGACCGCAGGCGTCGAGCTGCCGGTCAACCTGGTGCTGGTGACCACCGCCGGTGAGATCGTCAAGGAGCTGTACCTGTCGGTGCTGGTTGACCGTGGCACCAAGACCATCACCTACATCGCTTCTTCGGAAGGCGGCGTGGAGATCGAGCAGGTTGCTGCCGAGACCCCGGAACTGATCCACTCGCTCAACGTTGATTTCGTTGAAGGCGTGCAGGGCTACCACGGCCGTGATTTCGGCTTCAAGCTGGGCCTGACCGCCAAGCAGGCTGGCCAGTTCGCAAGCATCATGGTCAACCTGTACCGCCTGTTCAACGAAAAGGACCTGGCGCTGGTTGAAATCAACCCGCTGGCCATCCTGGACGACGGCAACCTGTACGCGCTGGACGGCAAGTTCGACAGCGACGACAACGCCGCGTTCCGCCAGAAGGCGCTGGTCGCCATGCGTGACAAGACCCAGGAAGACCCGACCGAAGTGATCGCTTCGGAGCTGGACATCAACTACGTCACCATGGACGGCAACATCGGCTGCATGGTCAACGGCGCAGGCCTGGCCATGGCGACCATGGACGTCATCAAGCTCAACGGCGGCGAGCCGGCGAACTTCCTGGACGTGGGCGGCGGTGCCAACAAGCAGCGCGTCATTGAAGCCTTCAAGCTGATCCTGTCCTCGGACAAGGTCGAAGGCATCTTCGTCAACATCTTCGGCGGCATCGTCCGTTGCGACATGATTGCCGAAGGCATCATCGCTGCCGTGAAGGAAGTGGGCGTCAAGGTTCCGGTCGTGGTGCGCCTGGAAGGCACCAACGTGGAAGAAGGCAAGCAGCTGCTGCGTGATAGCGGCATGGCCATCATCCCGGCTGACAACATCAACGATGGCGCCAAGAAGATCGTTGAAGCTGTCAAGAACGCCGCCTGATCCGACACCGAAGGAAATCCAATGTCAGTTTTGATCAACAAGAACACCAAGGTGATCGTGCAGGGCTTTACCGGCCAGCAGGGCACCTTCCACGCCACTCAGATGATCGAGTACGGCACCCAGGTTGTCGGCGGCGTGACCCCGGGCAAGGGCGGCACCACCCACATCGACCTGCCGGTGTTCAACACCGTGGCCGATGCCGTGCAGAGCACCGGCGCCAATGCCTCGGTCATCTACGTGCCGCCGCCGTACGCGGCTGACGCGATCCTGGAAGCCGCTGCTGCCGGCATCAAGGTCATCGTCTGCATCACCGAAGGCATCCCGGTGCTGGACATGCTGCGCGTCAAGAACGTGCTGACCCGTTCGCATCCGGACACCGTGCTGATCGGGCCGAACTGCCCCGGCGTGATCACCCCGGGCGAGTGCAAGATCGGCATCATGCCGGGCCACATCCACATGCCGGGCAAGATCGGCATCGTGTCGCGTTCGGGCACCCTGACCTATGAAGCGGTCAAGCAGACCACGGAAGTGGGCCTGGGCCAGTCGACCTGCATCGGTATCGGCGGCGACCCGATCAACGGCCTGAACTTCGTTGACTGCCTGAAGCTGTTCAACGAAGACCCGCAGACCGAAGGCATCATCATGGTTGGCGAAATCGGCGGCGACGCTGAAGAAGCCGGTGCCGAGTACATCAAGAACCACGTGAAGAAGCCGGTTGTCGGCTTCATCGCTGGTGCATCGGCTCCGGCCGGCAAGCGCATGGGCCACGCTGGTGCGATCGCATCGGGCGGCAAGGGCACGGCTGAGGGCAAGTTCGCAGCGATGGAAGCTGCTGGCGTTGTCACCGTCCGTTCGCCGGGCGACCTGGGCGCTGCCATCGCGAAGCTGGTCAAGTAAGACTGCGCTTCAGTGATTTGAGAAAGGCCACCTTCGGGTGGCCTTTCTTGTTTTTGGGGTTGGGTGATCAGGGGTAAAAGCCAAGAACAGAAGCAACGTCTAAGAGCCTGCCCTCACCCCTACCCCTCTCCCGCAGGCGGGAGAGGGGACAGCCAGAACCAAAGCCCAAGTCACAGCCAAAGCCACAGCCACAGCCACAGCCACAGCCAAAGCCACAGCCACAGCCACAGCCACAGCCACAGCCACAGCCAAAGCCAAAGCCAAAGCCAAAGCCACAGCCACAGCCACAGCCACAGCCACAGCCACAGCCAAAGCCACAGCCAAAGCCAAAGCCAGAGCCAGAGCCAAAGCCAAAGCCAAAGCCAAAGCCAAAGCCAAAGCCACTGCCACTGCCAGTGCCAGTGCCACTGCCAGTGCCACAGCCACTGCCACAGCCACTGCCACTGCCACAGCCGGGGCCAGAGCTGAAGTCCAAGTCGACGTTAGATCATTGGCTAAAGCTCATCTTTTGCCCTGGCTGTAGCTTTGGCTCTGGCTCTGGCTCTGGCTGTGGCTGTGGCAGTTGCTCTGGTTCTAGCTCTAGCTCTGGCAGTTGCTTTCCCCTCTCCCGCCTGCGGGAGAGGGGTAGGGGTGAGGGGAAGCTTTGGCTTCTTGCCGTTAGCCTCTCCCATCGCTATCTGTCACCTCGAAGGCAGCGCCCCAAAAGCCCAAAATCGTTACATCCAAAAGCGCGCTTTCCCTGATTTCAACCACCGCCTTGCCAGGTAATCGTCTCCCTGCAAAGGAGGCAACCATGCGCAACGGCAGCAAAACCAACAGCGCCCGAGCCCTGCGCCGGCGCATGACCGATGCCGAGCGGCGCATCTGGTATCTCCTCAGGGGCCGCCACCTGGTCGGCTTCAAGTTCCGGCGGCAACACCCCGTCGGGCCTTATGTCGTGGATTTTGTCTGCCTGGAGCAAAAACTGGTCATCGAACTCGACGGCGGCCAACACGCATCCGACCCCAACGACCCCCATCGCGACGCCTTCCTGCAACGCAACGGCTACCGCGTGCTGCGCTTCTGGAATAATGAGGCCCTGAGCCATACCGCCGCGGTCTGCGAAAGCATCCTGCGGGCGGCATCGGTAACACCAAGCCCCCGCAGGGTGCGGGGCCAAGCAGAAGGTTGTTGATATGTCCGAATCGCTACGCATCGCCCTGGCCCAGTTCGATTTCCCGGTCGGGGACGTGGACGGCAACGCCAGCCGCATCATCGAACTGATGCAGGAGGCGCGTGACGAATACGGTGCCGATGTGGTGCTGTTCCCGGAACTTGCCATCAGCGGCTATCCGCCGGAAGACCTGCTGATGCGCCCCGGCTTCCTGACCAGCTGCGAGCAGGCTTTGGCGCGGGTTGCCGCAGAAGTGCAGGGCATCGTCGCCGTGGTTGGTTGGCCGCAGACTGCCGGCACGGTGGTCTACAACGCCGCCAGCGTGCTGCGTGATGGTGCCGTCGCCACTACCTACCGCAAGCGCGAGCTGCCCAACTACGCCGTGTTCGACGAACGACGCTACTTCGACGTGGACCCGGACCGTGGCAACTGCGTGTTCGAGGTCAACGGTGTGAAATTGGGCCTGGTGATCTGTGAAGACCTGTGGTTCGCCGAACCGCTGGCCGCCACTGTCAAAGCGGGCGCCGAACTGGTGCTGGTGCCCAACGCCTCGCCATACGAACGTGGCAAGCACGCCCAGCGCGATGCGCTGCTGGCCGAGCGCAGCCGCGAGAGCGGCGCGGCCATCGCTTATGTCAACACCGTTGGTGGCCAGGATGCGGTGGTATTTGATGGCGCTTCGGTTGTGGCCGATGGCGATGGCACCGTGCATCCGGCTGCCGTGGCGTTCACCGAAGAAATGCTGGTGGTCGAATACAACGTCGCTGGGCGCAATTTCATGCCGCTGCGCTGGATTGATGATGGCGATGAAAGCATGGATGCATTGGCCTGGCGCGCGGTTACCCGCGGCATCCAGGACTATTGCGGCAAGAACGGTTTCAGCAAGGTATGGCTGGGGCTGTCAGGGGGCATCGACTCGGCGCTGGTGCTGGCGATGGCGGTCGATGCGCTGGGTGCCGACAACGTCACCGCAGTCAGCATGCCGTCGCGCTATACCGCTGACCTGTCCAATGATCTGGCGGTGGAGCAATGCCGTGCGCTCGGTGTAAAGCTGGAGACGGTGCCGATCGAGCCGGCGTTCCAGGGCTTGATGCAGTCGTTGTCGGCCATGTTCGAAGGGCAGGCGGCCGATGTCACCGAGGAAAACCTGCAGTCGCGCAGCCGGGGCGTGATTCTGATGGCGCTGAGCAACAAGTTTGGCGGCCTGGTGCTGACCACCGGCAACAAGAGCGAGTACGCGGTGGGCTACGCCACCATCTACGGCGACATGTGCGGTGGCTATGCGCCGCTGAAGGACCTGTACAAGACGGAGGTCTACGGCCTGTCCAAGTGGCGCAATACGGTGGGTGGCGCGCCGGTGATTCCGCCAGCGGTGATAAGCCGCGCCCCCTCGGCTGAGCTGCGGGAGAACCAGACCGACCAGGACTCACTGCCGGCATACGATGTACTGGATGGCATCCTGTACCGCTTCATTGATCAGGAACAGTCGCGCGAGGACATTGTAGCTGCCGGGTATGCGCCGGACGTCGTGGACCGGGTGCTGAAGCTGGTGCGGATCAGCGAGTGGAAGCGCCATCAGGCTGCGCCGGGACCGAAGGTGTCGCGGCGTGCTTTTGGCCGCGAGCGCCGCTATCCCATCACCAATGGCTATCGCGGCTGATCGTCTGGCCGCCGGCAGGTGTAAACGGAAGGGGCCAGCAGGCCCCTTCTGTCTGTGCCGCATTGGGACTGTGACCTCCCAGGCCGCATCGAGTGTGCGCTTTCCCGGTGCGGATGTGGTGGTCCATGTCAGTTTGGGTTGGATGGCGCCTGGCGTGTGGCAATCCAGCAATCTCTTCACGAAATAACGTCGGTTTTGGACAAATTCTCAACATGTTGGGGATGCAGGATGGAGCCACAAGAAAACACCGGTTCATCTCTCTCTCCTTGCCACTGCCCTGTCAGTGGCATTTTTTATGCGCGCGTGCGACGCACATGGCGCGTTTGAGGCTGGCTGACACGGTATGACAAGAATCACCGTGCCTGCTGCCACGCAGCGAAAAACAGCGGCGAAATTCGATCGTTAATTTTCCGTCAGGCCGATGCGATTGGTGTCATCCAGCGCAGCGTCCCAGTAACGGTTCTGAGCGATCAGGACGTGTCCTTCTTCATCTGGAACACGCTAACAATGAAAAAGAATAAGTTGAACTCCGGCCTGCGCCGGGGCGCCCTGGTTGTTGCCATTGGCCTGTCCATCAGCGGAACAACGCTGGCGCAGGAAACTCAAGCGAACGGCAACGCGACCACGTTGGACCGCATCGAGATCACCGGTTCGCGCATCAAGCGTGCAGACGTGGAAGGTGCATTGCCGATTACCGTGATCGGCCGCGAGGACATCGAAGTAAGCGGAAAGGCCACTGTGGCCGACATCCTGCAGAGCTCCAGTTTCAACTCCTTTGGTTCGTTCGTGCCGAGCTCCGGCAGCTCGGCGCAATCGTTCGCGGGCCTGAGCCTGCGCGGGCTGGGCGAAGGCCGCACCCTGATCCTGATCGACGGTCGCCGCGCAGCGGTATCGCCGTTGACCGGCGAAGGGCAGGACCTGAGTTCGATTCCGGCGGCAGCAGTGGAGCGCATCGAAGTGCTGACCGACGGCGCATCGGCGATCTACGGGGCCGACGCCATTGGTGGCGTGGTCAATGTGATCACCCGCAAGAACTACGAAGGGTTCCAGGTCAGCGCTGGCATCACCGACAACAAGTACGGTGGCGATGCATCGGAAGGCTCGGTGCTGTTTGGTGCCGCAGGTGAGCGCGGCTCGGTGATGGGTGGTATCTCCTACACCAACCAGAAGATCAGTTTCGTGCGCGATTACCCCTGGTCGGATACGGTGGCCGGCTCCTCGTATTCCAATAATTACCTCAATGTGCTGACTGCCGCCGATGGCAGCACCATTCCCGGTTCCAACCTCTACACCAACAACAGCTCGGTGGTGCCGGGTGGTTGCTCGGGCACCAATTTCTACGAGAGCACCAGCAGCACTGGCCGCACCAGCTGCCTGTACAACTATGTCGGCGACATGGCTGATACCGCCAGCATCAAGAACAAGAACCTGTTCCTGCGCAGCGAGTACAGCATCGACGATGTCTGGACCGTCAACGCCGACATCTACGTCAACCGCAAGAACAGCGACAGCGTCTACGCGCCGGTGCCGGAAAGCATCTTCGTCAGCGCCGACAGCCCGAACAACACCACCGGCCAGGATGCTTACATCAAGCACCGCTTCGCCGCCTTGGGTAATCGTTTCACCTATACCGATGAGAACAGCCATGACGTCAACCTCAGCCTGCATGGCCAGCTGACTGACAGCACCGCGGTTGATTTCGGCGTGCGCAGCAATGAGTCGCGCGCAACCATCACCGGCTACAACTACGTGAACATCCCGGTGGCGGAGAAATATTTCGAATCGGGTGAGTACAACGTATTTGATCCGTACTCCAACTCGGCTGCGGTGCTTGATGCCATCGCCACCACCATCAACCGCAATACCTACTACAAGCAGCAGGAGGTCAACGCGCAGTTGACCACGGATCTGTTCGAGTTGCCCGGCGGCGTGTCGGCGCTGGCGGTCGGCGGCGAGTACAGCAAGCACGACTACTCGGACATCTACGACCAGCAGTCTGCCGCCGGCAATGTTGGTGGTTCCTCCGGCAACTCGGCCTGGGGTGATCGCACCCTGAGTTCGGTCTATGCCGAGTGGAGCCTGCCGATCTTCAACAACTTCTCGGCGGACGTGGCGCTGCGTTACGACGATTATTCCGACTTTGGTGACGCTACCTCTCCCAAGCTGTCGCTGCGCTACCAGCCGTTGCAGAACCTGACCTTCCGTACCTCCTACGGTGAAGGCTTCCGCGCGCCCACCTTGCAGGCGCTGAACCAGCAGACCGCGTTCTCTGCCGATACGGTGACCGATGAAGCCACGGCGCTGGCTTACGGCTTGGCTGCTTCCAGCTCGATCCAGATCAATGGCTACCATGTCGCCAATCCGGACCTGAAGGCCGAGACCTCCAAGCAGTTCAGCTTTGGCGTGGTGTATGACCCGTTCTCATGGGCCAATGTCACTGTCGACTACTGGAATACCAAGATCGAGAACCAGATCAAGTGGTATTCCGCGCAGACGGTGATCAACCGTACCGAGTTGGGCCAGTTCCTGCCGGACAACCTGTCGGTGGTGCGCAATACCGACGGTTCGATCCAGTCGGTATATGCCGGCTACGGCAATGAAGGTCTGGTCAAGACCGATGGTGTGGACCTCAACATCCGCACCCAGTTCGACTTCGACAACTGGGGCAAGCTGACGTCGTCGTTGCAGGGTTCCTGGACCCACAGCTACAAGGTCGACAGCCGCTACGGCTCGGACGAATACGTGGGCACCAGCGGTTATCCGGAATGGCGTGCCAACCTCAACACGCGCTGGGAGCGCGGCGATTGGAGCGTGGCCTGGACCATGAACATGATCGGCTACGAGCCGGGTTACTACGTGGACTACTATCAGGGCGACTACAGCTGCTCGGAATTGAAGTCCGAGGGTTACGTGAAGCGTTGTGGTGGGGCCTACATCACCCATGACCTGCAATTCGCTTACAACACTCCGTGGAAGGCGAGCATCTCGCTGGGCGTGCGCAACCTGACCAACAAGGCGCCGGTGTACGACGTGGCGTACTCGCCGACCAACTTCAACAACTATCTGTACAACGGCTACGGCCGACAGTTGTATATGCGGTATACGCAGAGCTTCTGAGTTTGAGATTGTTTGAGTGATGTGGAGCGGCCCTGGAGACGGGGCCGCTTTTTTTTGGGGCGTACTGCCAGTGCGCGCTTTGCAAGCCCCTCTCCCGCTTGCGGGGTGAGAGGAGCAGCTTGCGAACCACTGGTTCGCTGCTCCTTGAACGACCTTGCGCCAGCGCAAGGGCCGGGGCGCGGAGCGGGGGTTGGGGTGAGGGCAGGGCGAAGCCGGGATGGTGAACCTGGGCAACGACTGCCGGAGTTCCAAAGCCCAAAGCCCAAAGCCCAAAGCTCCCCCCATCCGCCCTACGGGCACCTTCCCCCGCAAACGGGAGAAGGGAATGCCACAGCCCAAGCCACAGCCACAGCCACAGCCACAGCCACAGCTCTCAACTCCCCGCTGCCGAATCCCATAAACAAGAAAGGGGCCCTAAGGCCCCTTTCTGATACCACCACTACCGAAGCAGCTTACTTGCCGCGGTTCATCGTGGCATTGCTCTGGCCGGTGGCCACCGAGCGTTCACCCGCGAACGGGTTTAGCTTGCGGATCATCCACGGGTACTTCGGCCAGTTGCCGGCCAGCCACGGGTGCTCGGGCTGGTTCAGCTGCAGCACACGGCGGGCGTCGTCGGCCAGGGTCTTGTTGCCGAGGTTGGTGTAGGCCTCACCGAGCAGCGCGACGGCGTCGTACTGGAAGGCGCTCTGCGGGTAGGTCTCCAGCAGGTAGTTGGCGCGGCCAACCACGGACACCCAGGCGCCGCGACGGGCGTAGTACAGGGCGTCATCCAGCTCATGCTGGGCGAACACGTCGCGCAGTTCGACCATGCGCTGGCGCGCATCGGCGGCATAGCGGCTGTTCGGGTAGCGCTCGGTGACGATGTTGAAATCGGCATAGGCCTGGCGTGGGGTCGACAGATCGCGGCGGCTCGGGTCCAGCGACCATACGCGGCGCAGGAAAACCGTATCGCGGTTGCCGTTGGCAAGACCGCGCAGGTAGTACAGGTACGCGATGTTGCGGTGGGTCGGGTAGGTGCGGATGAAGCGGTCGATGCTCGACACGGCGTCATCGTTCTTGCCGGCCTTGTACTGGGCATAGGCGCTTTCGATCATCGCCTGCTCGGTGTACGGACCGTAGGGGTACTGTGCAATCAAGCGCTTGAAGCTGGTTTCGGCGCCGGACCAGTTGCCGCCCTCCATCAGCTTGTGGCTCTTTTCAAACAGTTGTTCGACCGGCGCGCCTTCATCGGCGTCCTTCTTGGCGCCGCGGTGGCAACCAGTGGCGACGAAGACCAAAACCAGCAGCAGGGCGGTGAGGCGGACGGGCGCGGACAGCAGCGAAGAGCGTCGGATCATGGGTTCAGGGCAGGACGCGGCAGGAATACGAAGGGGCGATGATAGCCTAGTGGCCTGTCCTGCGACTGACTGTTGTCGCCTGGACCCCATAATTTCGTCTTTAGCCGGTCTTTGCCCATGTCCGAGAACACCTCTTCCAGCCCGCGCCACGCGCAGGTTCCCGATTCCGCCGCCGGTCGTCGCTTCGATGCGGTCCTGGCCGAATTGTTCCCCGAATTCTCCCGTTCGCGCCTGACCGAATGGATCAAATCCGGCGCAGTTCTGCTCGATGGCGAGCCCGTGCGCCCGCGCGACCCGGTCCGCGGTGGGGAGATCGCCACCCTGAATGCGGTGCTGGAGGTCGAAGTCCATGCCCTGCCAGAGGACATCCCCTTGTCGGTCCTGTACGAGGACGAGCATGTGTTCGTGATCGACAAGCCGGCCGGCCTGGTGGTCCACCCCGGCGCCGGCAACCCCAGCGGCACCCTGCTCAACGCGCTGCTGTTCCGGGACCCGGAGATCGCCAAGGTGCCGCGCGCCGGCGTGGTCCACCGCCTCGACAAGGACACCAGCGGCGTCATGGTGGTGGCCCGTACCGTGCAGGCACAGACCGCGCTGGTTGAGCAGCTGTCCGCGCGCGAGGTGCATCGCCAGTACCTGGCGGTGGTGGTCGGCGCGCTGGTCTCCGGCGGTACCGCTGATGCCCCGATCGACCGCCATGCGCGCGACCGCCTGAAGATGGGCGTGCGCGAGGACGGCAAGGAAGCGGTGACCCATTACCGCCTGCGCGAACGCTTCCGCGCCCATACCGCGCTGGAATGCCGCCTGGAAACCGGCCGTACCCACCAGATCCGCGTGCACATGGCGCACCTGAAGCACGCCATCGTCGGTGACCCGCTGTACGGCGGCTCGCTGAAGCTGCCCAAGGGCGCCACCGACGAGCTGGTCGCGGCACTGCGCGGCTTCAAGCGCCAGGCCCTGCACGCCGAGACGCTGGAGTTCCAGCACCCGATCACCGGCGAGACCATCAGCAACACCGCGCCGGTTCCGGCCGATCTGCTGGCGCTGATGAAGGCGCTGCGCGAGGACTCCAAGGCCTTCGCCGAGCGCGAGCGGGGCCGCTGGTAATGGCGGAGGCGAGCCCGCTGTGGCTGGCCGACTGGCCCGCGCCCCCAGGGGTGCGGGCCTTCACCACGATGCGCCATGGCGCAGGCGGCTCGCAGCCCCCGTTTGACAGTTTCAACCTGGGTAACCGGACCGCCGCCGATGGCGACGATCCGGTCCAGGTGCAGCGAAACCGCGACGAACTGCATCAACTGGCGAAGCTGCCGTCGGCGGCGCACTGGTTGCGCCAGGTGCACAGCAGCGTGGCGCTGCGTTTCGACGCGCCACCGCAGGCGCAGGGGCTGGACGCCGAGCCAACCGCCGATGCCTCGGTGACCTCGGTGCCCGGCGTGGTGCTGGCCATCCTCACCGCTGACTGCCTGCCGGTGGTGTTCGCCGCCCGCGACGGCAGCGAAGTGGCGGCTGCCCATGCCGGCTGGGGTGGATTGGCGCGCGGCATGCTGGAGAACACGCTGGCCGCGATGCATACGCCCGCCGAGGCGCTGGTAGCATGGATAGGCCCCGCGGCAGGGCCGGCCCTGTACGAGGTCGGCATGGACGTGCGCGAGGCCTTTCTGGCGCATTCCAGCGCCGCTGAGAGCCACTTCGCAGCGACCCGGCCTGGCCACTGGAAAGTGGACCTGCCCGGGCTGGCGCGGCAGCGGTTGGTTGCTGCAGGCATGCAGTCGTCCGCGATCCACGGCGGCGACCTGTGCACCATGGCCGACCCGCAGCGCTGGTTCTCGCACCGTCGCGACCAACGCAGCGGCCGTATCGCCACCCTGGTGTGGATGGAGCCTTGACCGCGCCGCTGTTTGCGCAGGTGCTGGGCCCTGCGTTCGGGCAGTTGGCCCCGCAGGTGCGTGCGCTGCATTCGATCCCCTCGCATCAGCGCTGGAGCGGGCAGGGTGAAGTCCTGCGCGGCAGCCATTGGCTGGTCGCGCCCTGCGCCTGGCTGGCGCGGCTGCCGCCAACCTCCAGCGTGCCGGTGACGGTGGAGTTCGTGGTTGATGCCAGCGGAGAACGCTGGAACCGCCAATTCGGCCCCGCGCGCATGGCTTCGCGCCTGTGGCAACGCGATGGACAGCTGTTCGAGCAGCTTGGCGCGGTGCGCTTCCGTTTCGGATTGCGCGAAGAAGCTGGCCAGATCCTGTGGCGGGCCGAGCGTGCCTGGGCATTCGGTGTGTTGCCGTTGCCGACCCGCTGGTTCGTGCAGGTGCATTGCCGCGAGCGTGAGCAGGCCGGGCGCTATGAATTCCTGGTGGATGTGTCGATGCCGCTGATCGGGCGGCTGATCCGGTACGAAGGGTGGCTGTTGGCGGAGGAGGCGCATGGCTGAGCCTGCGGTAATCGTGTTTGATGGCGTCTGCGCGTTGTGCAGCCGCTGGGTGCGCTTTCTGCTGCGGTTCGATCGGGCCGGTCGCTACCGGTTCGCGGCGATGCAGGGCGGGCAGGGGCGGGCGCTGTTGGCTGCGCACGGGCTGGATCCGGACGATCCTTTGTCGTTCCTGTTGGTCGCCGAGGGTGTGGCGTATACCGACACCGACGCGATTCTGCGGGTGGTGACCGGATTGGGCGGGGCGTGGCGCCTGGCTGGGTTTGCGCGGGTGTTACCGGCTTCTGTGCGGGATCCCGCGTATCGATGGCTGGCGCGCAACCGCTACCGCTGGTTTGGGCGGCATGACAGCTGTTTTCTGCCGACGGCGGAGCAGCGCGGGCGGTTCTTGGATTGAGTGGGTTGGGTTCTGCTTGCCAGGAGCTTCCCCTCACCCCAATCCCTCTCCCGTAAACGGGAGAGGGGCTCGCATTGCTTGCGCTCGTAGTGCACTAGCCCCTCTCCCGCCTGCGGGAGAGGGGTTGGGGGGAGGGCAGGCTCTTGCCTTCGCTCCAGCCCTAAACCCCCTCCAATGCCAACAGATAATCCCGCCGCCATCGGTGGATATCATGCGTGCGCAGATGCTCCATCATCGCGCGCCAGCGCTCGATCCGCTCTGCCCGCGGCATGTTTGCAGCCGTCGCTATCGCATCGGCCACGCCATCCAGATCGTGCGGATTGACCAGCAGCGCCTGCTTCAATTCATCCGCCGCGCCAGCCAATAGCGACAACACCAACATTCCCGGATTCTCGGGGTCCTGCGCAGCGATGTACTCCTTGGCGACCAGGTTCATGCCGTCGCGCAGCGGCGTTACCAAGCCGACTGCCGCCTGCCGGTAGAACCCGGTCAGGGTGCTGTGTGCGTAGTTCTGGTTGACGTAGCGCAGCGGTGTCCAATCGGCTTCGGCATGACCGCCGTTGATATGCCCGGCCAGACGCTCCAGATCGCCACGCAGCTTGCGGTACTCGTTGACGCTGCCGCGGGATACCGGTGCGATCTGCAGGAAGGTCATGTCGCCTTTCTGCTGCGGATAGCGCTGCAGGTAACGCTCGAAACCGTGGAAACGTTCCGGCAGGCCCTTGGAGTAATCCAGCCGGTCCACGCCGATTGCCAGCTTGCGGTGCTGCAGGCTCTGCCGCAGGTCGCGCACCGGCTTGTTGCTGGCCGCGCTGCGGGCCTGCCGCGCGATGTGCTCGGTATCGATGCCGATCGGGAATGCGGAGGTACGCACGCGGCGACCATCGGGTGCCTTGATCCAGTCGCTGTCGATCAACGTGCCGCCGCCGAACAGGCGCACATAGGACTGGAAGCGGTCGACGTCACGGCGGGTCTGGAAGCCGAGCAGGTCGTACGAATACAACGCTGAGAACAGTGAGCGGTGGTCGGGCAGGGCCTGGATGAGGTCGGCCGAGGGAACCGGTACATGCAGGAAGAAGCCAATCCGGCAGGCGACGCCACGCTCGCGCAGCAACGCCGCCAATGGGATCAGGTGGTAGTCGTGGATCCACACCGTATCGTCGTCACGTAGCAGTGGAGCCAGCGTATCGGCAAACAGTCTATTGACCTTCCAGTAACCCTCGCGCTTGCGCCGGTCGTAGTCGACAAGATCCAGGCGGAAGTGGAGCAGCGGCCACAAGGCGCGGTTGGAAAAGCCGTTGTAGTAGCTGTCCAGATCGTTCTTGGACAGGTCCATCGTCAAATAGCGGATCGGCCCATCCTGCGCTTCATGCAGGGCACCGCTGTCGACATTGACGCTGCGTCCACTCCAGCCAAACCACAAACCGCCGCGTTCGCTGAGTGCCGCCAGCAGGCCGGTCGCCAGTCCGCCAGCGCGGTTTTCGCCGGGTAATGCCACGCGGTTGGAGACCACCACCAGTCGGCTCACGATGCCTCCTGCCAGCTGCGCGACAAGCGCATCGCGGCGATCACCAACCCTACATGCGAGTAAGTCTGCGGGAAATTGCCCCAGGCCTTGCCATCGAAGGCTAGGTCTTCGGATAGCAGGCCCAGGTGATTGCGCTGCTGCAGCAGGATCTCGAACATCTCGCGCGCCTCGTCCATGCGCCCAATCGCCGCCAATGCATCGATGTACCAGAACGTGCAGATCGTGAAGCTGGTTTCCGGCGTGCCGAAATCATCCGGTGCGGTATAGCGGTACAGCGCATTGCCATGCTTCAGATCGCGGCCGATGGCCTCGACCGTGGCGATGAAGCGCGCGTCCTTGGCATCGATGAAGCCGATGTCGGCCAGCAACAACAAGGATGCATCCAGCCGATGACCGCCGAAGGTGTCGGTGAAGTGACCAAGCTGCTCATTCCAGCTTTCGTGCATGATCCGCGCATGGATCTGGTTGGCCCGTTCGCGCCAGTAGACGGCGCGGCCATCCAGCTTCAAGCGAGTTGCGATCTTGGACAGCCGGTCACAGGCCGCCCAGCACATCGCGCTGGTGTAGGTATGCACTTCGGTGCGGCCACGGAATTCCCACAGGCCGGCATCCGGCACGTCATGCAGGGCGAAGGCCTGCTCGCCAAGAGGCTCCAGGCGCGCGTAGGTATGCGCATCGCCCGGGTCCTGCAGGCGCTGGTCGAAGAACAACTGGGTGGAGGCCAGCACCACGCTGCCGTAGACATCGTGCTGGCGCTGCACCCAGGCCAGGTTGCCGCGGCGTACCGGGCCCATGCCGCAATAGCCGGACAACGAGGCGACTTCCTCCTCGTCGAGCTTGGCCTCGAAGCCGATGCCGTACAGCGGCTGCAGGCTGCCGTCGGTGCTGGCCAGGTTGAAGATGTAGCCCAGGAACTGCTCCATGGTACGGGTCGCGCCGAGCCGGTTGAGCGCGCGCACCACGAAGGCGGCATCGCGCAGCCAGCAGTAGCGGTAGTCCCAGTTGCGGCTGCTGCCGGGGGCTTCCGGAATGGAGGTGGTCATCGCCGCGATGATCGCGCCGCTGTCCTCGTACTGGCACAGTTTCAAGGTGATGGCGCTGCGTATCACCGCGTCCTGCCATTCCAGCGGCACCGACAGGTAGCGCACCCATTCGCGCCAGTAGTCGCGGGTGCGCTGCATGGCTTCCTGTACGTAGCCGCTGAGCGATCGGTTCAGCGATTCGTCCACGCCCAGCACCAGGTGCACGCGATGATTGAGTACGAAGGGCAGGGCATCGCGGACGAAGCGCACGGGCACATCGGTAGTCAGGCGCAACACCAGATCCGGTAGCAACCAACGTATATGGTTGCTGCCCCAGGTGGTTTCGGGTTGCCGCGCACCCCAGTCGGCCAGCGGCCGAGCGCGCACGGTGATGCGCGGATTGCCCGACAGTGGCGTGACCTGGCGGATCAGGCTGACCGGCCGGTAGAAGCGATCGTTCTGGCGCCAGCGCGGGGCGAAGTCGAGGATTTCCACCGCGCCGCCATGTGTATCGCGCAGCACGGTGCGCAGGATCGCGGTATTGGTGAGGTAGGACTGTTCGCTGTCGAGGAAGTCCTCGAGCTCGATGCCGAAGTCACCGCCGGGGTGCTGGTTGGGGCCGAGCAGCGCGCAGAAAGCCGGGTCGCCATCGAAGCTGGGCAGGCAGCTCCAGACCACGCGCGCCTGCTTGTCGATCAGTGCGCCGAAACTGCCATTGCCAACTACGCCAAGGTCGAGGGTGGCGTCTTGCATTGCGTTCTCCTTGTTGTGCGAGCGCCAGTGGCGCCGCTGTTTCCTCCGGGTGGGTCAGGTAATGGCTGCGCGCAGCCAAGCATGTACGGCGGTGATGTCGGGCAGTGCTGCAACGGCCACGCTTTCGGTGCGCTGGCCGACAAGTACGCCAATGCCGTCGAGTTGCTGCGCGGCGTGGAAGCCGTGCTCGTCGGTCAGGTCGTCGCCGATGAAGACCGGGCGCCGGCCTTGGAAAGGCGGGCTTTGCATCAGTTGCTGCAGGGCGCGGCCCTTGTCGTGGCCGCTGCCGACGAACTCGATGACGTGGTTGCCGGGTTGCAGGCGCACGTCGGGCAGTTGCGGCAGCTGTGCGTTGGCGAATGCGATCACGGCCGCGCCGGCATCCGGCGCATTGCGCCAGTGCAGGGCCAGTGCCTGGCCCTTGTTCTCGATCATCACGCCGGGGTGGGCATGCGCCAGCTGCATCGCGCGCTGGTGCAATGCGTGCAGCCATTGCGCGGTATCCGCCTGCGCAGGTGGCGCATCGGCGGAAGTGAGTAATTGCGCGCCGTGCAGGCCGGCCATGGGCAGGCGCAGCGGCGCGAACATGGCCTGCAGTTGGCTGACAGGACGGCCACTGAGCAGCGCCAGCGCGCCACCCAGACGTTGCTGCACGCTGGCCAGCAGCGTGAGCAGGGACGGGTCGGGCGCCACCTTGTCCGGGTGGTCGGCAAAGGCGAGCAAGGTGCCGTCTACGTCGAGAAACAGTGCGTCGTCATCTGCCAGCGCCGGAGGGGGCGGTCGCTGTAGGTCATCAAGCATGCGATTACTATGCCGTAACGGTTGTTACAGGAAGGTCATTTGGGGTGAAACGGTTGGGACTGCGTGCTTTCAGAGCGCCCTCACCCCAACCCCTCTCCCGCTTGCGGGAGAGGGGCTAGTGCACTACGAGTGCGCGCGATGCGAGCCCCTCTCCCGCAAGCGGGAGAGGGGTTGGGGTGAGGGCAAGCTTCTGCTCTTCACCCAATCCACAACATCACTTGGTAACCGCAAACTCGATCCGGCGGTTCTGCGCACGCCCTTCCTCGGTGTCGTTGCCGGCACGCGGCTTTTCCTGGCCGTAGCCCTTGGCGGTGAGCGTATCGGCAGCAACACCGAGTTCGGCCAACTTGGCAGCCACCGCGTCCGCGCGTTGTTGGCTCAAGGTGACGTTGGCAGCAGCATCACCGGTGTTATCGGTATGGCCGCCGACTTCGATCTTCGTGCCTGCAGGTGCCTGCTTGATCGCATTGGCCGCGCTGGTCAGTGTCTCCAGACTATCGCGGGTGATGGTGGCCGAACCTGTGTCGAAATAGATGTTCATCAGGTTCAGCGCTTTGACCAGCTCATCGCCGCTGAAGCCGGCTTTGAGTTCTGACAATGCCGCTGCCGCACGGTCCCACAAGCCACTGATCTCGAAGCCGCCGAACAGGCTGCGCAGCTTGTCACTCACCGTGAAACGATCGGCTTCGGACATGCCGCTGGTATCGATGCTGAGCTTGTCACCATCGAAGCCGAACTTCAGGCCCTTGGCTTTCAGCTCTGGCAACGCGGCGATCAGCTTGTCCAACCAACCCGCTGGCAGGGTTGCTGGATCAACGCTGATGTTGCCGGCAAGATTGCCTTCACCGAAGTTGGCTTTCAACGCATCCCACAAGCGGGTCTTGTCGGCCTCGCTGGCGAGCTGGCCACTGACCGTGATCTTGCCGTCGGTGTTGTCGAAACTGAAGCGTGTATTGGCCTGGACTACGGGGGCTGCGGGCTGTGTGCTTGCAACCGATTCGACCGGCGCTGGCGCAACCACTTCTTCTTTCTTGCAGCTGCGGAACAGCAAGAAGGCTACAAGCAGGAGAATCAGCGGGATCAACCATTTCCAGAAGCCGCCCGATGCCTTGGCGGGTACCGTGCCGCCACCGCTGTAGCCAGCGGCAGGCGTGGTGGTGCCGAACCAGCGGTCGTAATCCGCTGGACGGGAACTGGGGATGCTGCCGCCGGGCGTCAATTGACCAACGATCTTGGGGAGGAGCCATGCGCCGGCCATGTTGACTGCTGCGGCAGGAATGCCGAGTTTGCTGGCAATACCGCCGGCAAGGTTCTGGCCGAAGCCGGCGCTGAACTGGTCCGGTTGCAGGACGTTGTCGCCTGGCGTGGTGCCTATCCACGACGAGAACAGGCTGTCGAGGCCTGCGTCGGTAAAGCGTTTCTGCAGTCCGGCGAAGCCGCCGTTGGCTGGATCGAAAATAACATCGACAAGCTGGCGCACGAGGCGCCCTGCATTGTCGCCGAGATGAAAGCGGCTGGCCGCTTCGCGAATCAACGACTCGAACATATACGCCTCCGCAAGGGATGAACCGGGCTGGAATGTGCCGGCAGGCGTAAGGAGCGCCCAGCGCTGTTAAAGCTGGATGAATTCGCGGGCTTTGGGGTTCTTTAGCTAGAAGCTTCCCCTCACCCCAACCCCTCTCCCGCGCGCGGGAGAGGGGCTCAGAACGCTTGAGCTCGTAGTGCACTAGCCCCTCTCCCGCGCGCGGGAGAGGGGTTGGGGTGAGGGGAAGCTCTAAGCAAGCAATCCCGCACTAAACACCCAAATCAGAACGTAAACCGCACCCGCCCATACCAATAAGCACCATTGCTGCCAATCGGCGACAACACGTCATACGGAAGGTTGCCGAAGTAGTAGATGTCTTCGTTCGACTTGTCCGGGTAGTTGTCGGTGAGGTTCTGCCCGCCGATCGCCACGCTCCACTGCGGCGTGATGCGGTACTCGACTTCCGCATCCAACTGCCATTCGGCCTGGTAGGTCTGGGTCGGGACGTAGCCGCCACCAAAATCGAACACGCGCTTGGCGCTGCCATGACGGCTGACGCGGCTGCTCAGCGACCAGCTGTCATTGGCCCAGCTGGCGGCAAACTGCGCGCGGGTACGCGGTGCGGCGTCAGTCAGCGTATTGCTCTCCTCCACGCCGAACAGCACGTAGTCCGGGTTCAGTGCCAGCAGCTGCGAGGGCGTGGCGACGACGTTCTTCAGCTCGGTCTTGGCGTAACTCCAGGTGCCGGTCAACAGCAGCTCGCCGTCACCCAGTGATTGCCGCCAGTTGCCGACGAACTCGGCGCCGCGGGTGCGGGTATCTGCGGAGTTGACGAAGTAATGCGCGCTTTCCAGCCCACCGATGCCGAACTGCTGCTGCACGAAATCGGTCAGTGCATCGCCGGTGATGCTTTCCGACAGTGCGATACGGTCATCGATATCGATCTGGAACAGGTCCAGCGACAGGTCGAAGTGGCTGCCGATCTGGCTGGTGAAGCCCAGACTGTAGTTGATCGACTTTTCCGGCTTCAGGTCAGTAGCGCCCAAGGCACGTGCGATCGGATTGTTCACCGACAACAGGCGGCCCTGCACCAGCTGGCCACCGGCGGTGTAACCGGTCGAGGTGGACTCGTAGCCGATCTGGCTCAGCGACGGCGCGTGGAAGTTGTTGGAGACCGAACCACGCAGCGCGAATGCCGGTGCGAAGGCATAGCGCGCACCGATCTTGCCGGTCAGTTCGCCGCCGAAATCTTCGTAATGCTCATAGCGGGCGGCGATATCGGTGGAGAACTTCTCGCCGAAGGTCGAGGACAGGCTGGTGTAGGCACTGATCACATCGCGCGACAGATCGGCCTCGTCCTGCGGGGTCAGGCCGCCGCCGGCCTGCGAGCCGGTCGGGCGGTCGGTGTACGGACCGGCTGCATAACTGGCCGGATCGCCGGCGCCGGTTTCATAGCGCTCGTGACGGCCTTCGATGCCGAAGCCGAGGCTGTGGGTGTCATTGCTGCGTACGAAGAGGCGACCGAAATCGAGGTTGGCCACGGTCTGGGCGAAGCTGAAATCGGCGGTCTTGAAGCTGGTCGGGCTGGTCGGGCCGAGCGAGGCGTTGAGCGAGTTGCGCAGGCGATAGGTGAACTCGTTGCGGCCGTGGTCAAGGCTGGCGTCGTAGTTCCATTCGCCCAGCTCGCCGCGAGCACCGGCCACCAGCTGCACATCCAGGTTCTCGCCTTCGGAGATCGGGCGGTAGCCGTTCGGGTACAGCTCCTTCCAGTTGGCCTCGCCATCCGGGTAACGGAAGTAATTGGCGCCTTCGGTATCGCGCTGGTTGTAGGTGCCGAAGGCGTAGGCCTTGGAGGCGGCGCCGAACGGGATCTCGGCATTGAACCAGGCATTGAGGTCCTTGCTGGCGCCATCGCCCAGGGAGTAATTGCGCTTGCCGGCCAGGGCCAGATTGTCCGGGGTCTGCGCTTCCCACGGCGGGATCTGGTCGAAACCGGCGCGGTTGGTGGCTTCGCGGTTCTTCAATTCCAGGCCGACGCGCAGGAAGCCGCCGTCGTCCGTCAGCGCGGTGCCGACCTTGGCGCTGAAGTAGCTGGTCTGGCCATCGGTCAGGGTGCGGTCGATCGGCTTCAGGTCGGTGTGGTGCGCGCCGAAGCTGGCTTCGATGGCGCCGCCTTCCGGCGCGTCGTCGAGGATAACGTTGATCACGCCGGCCACCGCATCGGAGCCATACAGCGCGCCGGCGCCGTCACGCAGCACCTCGATGCGCTTGATTGCGCTGACCGGGATGGCATTGAAGTCGACCGGCGTGGTGCCCTTGCCGATCTTGCTGTCGGTGTTGACCAGGGCGCTGTTATGACGGCGCTTGCCGTTGATCAGCACCAGCACATGGTCGGGTGACAGGCCGCGCAGCTGGGCGGCGCGGATGTGGTCGGCACCGCCGGAGTTGGACTGGCGCGGGAAGTTGAACGAGGGCAGCAGCGCCTGCAGCGCGCTGCCCAGCTCACCGTTGACCACGCCGGCCTTGCGGATGTCCTCGGCGCTGAGCACGTCCACCGGCGAGGTGGATTCCAGCACGGTGCGGTCCACGGCGCGGGTGCCGGTGACGATCACCGTATCCAGATTGGTCGCCTGCTGGGCGTCCTGGGCAAAAGCGGGGGAAGACAGCGCCAGCGCGATGGCCAGGCCGAGCGGGGCCGAGGTGGGGCGGGACATGGGAACTCCGGAAACTGTGGGGAAAGCGGGACGTGGGGGAAGCGCGGATGGTGGAAAGGTTTCAGATAACACTTACATCCATCCGGATGAAGCGATATATTATCTTCGCGTTAACAGCGGCCGCGATGCAAGTCCTGCTGGCAATTGGCTGATAACCAAACGCGATATCCCCTGCGGTGCCTTGGATGCCACCGTGTCGTTCCTGTCCGGAGGTTTTCCATGAAGTTGCACGCTGTCCTGTTGCCCCTGCTGCTTGCCGTCGCCGCAAGTGCCCACGCCGCGCCGCCTGCTGCCGAGCCTGCACCCAGTGCCCAATTGCACGGCGATGCCGCGCGACCGGCCGAAGCCGGTGGCTGGGTGCGCAGCGAGCTGTATTTCGGCGTCGGCGAGGAAACCGGGCCATCGGCACGGGAGCAGACCGATGTGATCAGCGATGCGCAGTGGCGCGCCTTCCTCGACAAGGAAGTCACCCCGCGCTTTCCCGATGGCCTGACCGTGTTCGATGCCTACGGCCAGTGGCTGTTCCGCGGCGCCCCCGAGCCCAACCGACTGCGCACCAAGGTGCTGGTGATCCTGCATGAGGACAGCCCGCAGCGCCGCAACGACATCGAAGCCATCCGGCTGGCATGGAAGCAGGCCACCAGGCACCAGTCGGTGCTGTGGTCGCGGCAGCCGGTCGAGGTTTCGTTCTGACCGGCACTGGATCGGCTAGCCTGCGGGCAGCCTCCAACCGCAGATGAGCTTCTCGATGATGTCCCTGATATCCACGTCCCGCTGCCGTTTTGCCGCGCGCGGCTTGCTGATTGCAGCGGTTTCGCTGCTGGCCGCGCCGGCATTCGCGGCAGATGACAGCCAGATCCGCTTCGAGGTCGCAGCCGGCGTCAGCGCGCATGCGCGCTTGCTCGGCGACGGCAGCGTGGAGGTGGGCACCAGCCGCTCACCGGCCCGGCAGGTGCTGCCGGCGTCCACGGACGAGGAAGGCGGCGGCACGCGGCTGGGCCACGCCGACTACAACTTCGACGGTTACCAGGATCTGGACACCAGTGCGACGCTGGGCCAGGTCAACGAATCGGCCACGGTTTACCTGTACGAGCCGGCCAGTGGCCAGTTCCGCGCATTGGCAGCACCCGAGGGCCAGGAGATCAGCTGCGAAGGCTTCTGGTCGCTGACCCCGGACCCGGCCACACGCACGTTGAGCAGCAGCTGCCGCAGTGGGCCGATGTGGTACAGCGATATCTACCGCTTTGCGGGCGACAAGGTCTACCTGTACCGCTCGATGCGCAACGCCTTCCTCGACACCGAAGCGCTCGCGCAGGTGTTGGCGCTGGCCGAAGTGGAAGATGCGGAGATCCTCACGGTGTGGAGCACCTGGGATGCCGCAGGCAAGCGGCTCGAAACCGCCATCTGGAATGCCTTCGATCCGCCGCTGAAGGACGCCCCGATGCCGGGCCGCAGCGCATCGGTGGTGCCGGACAAGCTGCTGCTGTACAGCCGGGCCGGTGACACCTCGACCAAGCGCTACCTGCTCAAGGGCGACCGCGTCGAGCTGCTGGACGAAGCCGATGGCTGGTTGCAGCTGCGCTACCGCAATCCCAGCCGTGGCCCGGTGCTGGGCTGGGTGAAACTGCCCACGAACGAATGATCTGTTCCACTCGCACGCATTTTCCCGGCGTTACCATCGCTCCGCATTCCTGACGATATCCCCATGAATTCTTCTGCATCCGCATCCCGTCCACGTTGGTTCGTCGCCGGCGATCTCAATGGCTTCTTCGGCCTGGTGGTCGACAACCTGTCAATCCTCGGCTTCATCGCGATGGCGCTGGTCGGCATCTTCCAGTTCCCGGCCGATGTGGTGTTCGGCCGCATGTTCCCGGGCACCGCCTTCGGCGTGTTGATCGGCAACCTGATGTACACGGTGATGGCGCGCCGTCTGGCTGCCCGCACTGGCCGTGATGACGTCACCGCGATGCCGCTTGGCCTGGATGCACCGACCAGCATCGGCATGGCGCTGCTGGTGCTGGGCCCGGCCTTCGTCGGCTTCAAGCAGCTGGGCATGGACCCGCAGGCCGCGGCGATGGCGACCTGGAAGCTGGGCATGGCCTCGCTGGTGGTGATGGGCCTGCTCAAGCTGGTGCTGTCCTTCGTTGGTGATGCGGTCACCCGGCACGTGCCACGTGCGGCGCTGCTCGGTTCGATCGGTGGTGCGGCGCTGACCCTGCTTGGCTTCCTGCCGCTGATCGAGAGCATGCGCCAGCCGTTGGTTGGTCTGGTCACGCTGGGTGTGTTGCTTTATGTGCTGGTTGCGCGTGGCGTGGTGCCGCTGCGTTTGCCGGGCGTGCTGTTCGCGCTGTTGGTTGGTGTGGTGCTGTATTACGGGCTGGGCGCGGCGGGCGCACTGACCGGCTTCCAGTGGCCGCCGGCCATCTCCTTCGCCGTGGCCTTGCCGCTGCCGACGCTGGGCTTCGTCGAAGGCCTGCCGTTGACCGTGCCGTACCTGTCGCTGCTGCTGCCGTTCGGCCTGCTGATGGTGGTGGGTGGTATCAACGTGGCGGAGAGTGCACGCGCTGCCGGTGACGACTACCGCACCCGCGACATCCTGCTGGTCGAGGCCATTGCCACGCTGGTCGCCGGCGTCTGCGGCGGTGTCGCACAGACCACGCCATACATCGGCCAGCCGGCCTACAAGCGCCTGGGTGCACGCACCGGCTACACGCTGTTGACCGGCCTGTTCATCGGTATCGGCGGCATGCTCGGCGTGGTTGCCGGGTTGGTGCAGTGGCTGCCGGTGGCGGTGTTGGCACCAATCATCGTCTTCGTCGGCCTGGACATCACCGTGCAGGCCTTCCAGCAGACCAAGCGTGAGCATGCGATTGCGGTCGCGCTGGCCTTCCTGCCGGCGATTGCCTACCTGATCAACATCAAGTTCGGCACCTGGGTGGCGCCCGATGCGGCGGCTGCGCTGTATGCAGCGGTCGACGGCCATGGCCTGTCGGATGTGGCTACGCTGCAGTTGCTGGGCAATGGTTTCATCATCTCCGCGATGATCTGGGCGGCAGCACTGGTGGCCTTGATCGAGCGGCGCGCTGGCGTGGCGGTAAGCCTGCTGTTCGTGGCTGCCGCGCTGAGTGCGTTCGGCGTGATCCATTCCACCGATCCACGCGGCGGCATCTACCTGCCGTGGCAGCTGGAAGGCCTGCGCCAGGCCATCACCTTGCAGGTGAGCGCTGCCTACGCGGTGCTGGCGGTCGTTATCGGCCTGATGTCGCTGCAGAAACAGCGTTGATGCATGAGGCTTGAACCGCAGGGGAACCCGGCGGGATAAACAGGGTCACACCATCACATGCAATAAAGGTGCAAGTGATGCAGAAGCGCAAAGCAGTGTGGCCCTGGGCAGTGGTTGGCGTCGTCGCGGTTGGCGGCATTGGCTGGTGGTTGTTCCGTGATGACGTGGCGCAGCTGCGGCAGGCAACGCCAACCGTTGCTCCGCTGGTGGATAGCCCGCCTACACCGGCCATCCAACCGCCGGCTACGCCCGAGCCAGCGGCTGAGCCGAAATATCCGCTTGACGTGGCGGCCGACCCGGCCTTGCCGGCCCTGGCCGACAGCGATGCCTCCGGCTGGCAGGCCTTGAACGGTTTGTTCCCCGCAGATGCCTTGGCCGTGCTGCTGCGTGAGCAGCTGATCCAGCGCGTGGTGGTGCACGTGGACAACCTGACCCAGCCCAGTCTGCCCGGTGCGGCGATGGCCGTGCGGCCGTTGCCAGGCGCGCTGCAGGTGGAGCAGGGCAGTGCTGGCGGTGAGCAGTTGGCAGCCGCCAATGCCGCGCGCTACGCGCCTTACGTGGATGCCTTTACCTGTGCCGATGCGGGCGCGGTCGCGGCTGCTTACAAACGCTTCTATCCCTTGCTGCAGCAGGCCTACCGCGATATCGGTCATCCCGATGGCCATTTCAACGACAGGCTGGTGGTGGTGATCGACCACCTGTTGCAGACCCCCGAGCCGGCCCGCCCGCTGGCGGTGGAGCCTGACGGCAAGGGCCGCTATCGCTTCGTCGATCCGGCCCTGCAGTCGCTGTCGATCGGGCAAAAAGCCTTGCTGCGCATGGATGCCAGCCAGCAACAGGCGGTGAAGCAGCAGCTGCGGGCGCTGCGCGCGGCGATCACGCGCGGCTGAGCCGCGCTGCCGCTTGCGTTGGATCAAGGTTGCGGTGACGGCAGCTGGTGATACTGGAGCGGGATTGCGATTGCAGCTGAACAAGGGCGCTATTCACCCTTGAATCACGCCGTTGCAACCGCATCTGAATCAGTATCGCCAGCACTGCTGGCCTCCCAACTTTGAGGAAGAAGACCCATGCGGATGGACAAGCTCACCTCCAATTTCCAGAAAGCCTTGGCGGATGCCCAGTCGCTGGCGGTTGGCCGTGATAACAACATCATCGAGCCGGTGCATGTGCTCAGCGCGCTGCTCGATCAGCCCGGTGGCAGCAGCCGGCCCTTGCTGGCCCAGGCCGGCGTCAACGTGCCGGTGCTGCGCGAGCGGCTGACCGAGGCGCTCGATGCACTGCCCAAGGTGTCCGGCCAGGCCGGCAGCCTGTCGATGGGCAACGATCTCAATCGCCTGCTCAACAACACCGACAAGCTGGCCCAGCAGCACAACGACCAGTTCATCGCCAGCGAGTGGTTCCTGCTGGCGGCGGTGGACGATGGCGGCCCGGCCGGCATGGCCCTGCGTGCTGCGGGCGCTGACAAGAACAAAGTAAAAGCCGCGATCGACAAGCTGCGCGGCGGAGAAACCGTGCAAAGCGAAAACGCCGAAGAGCAGCGCCAGGCGCTGGAAAAGTACACCATCGACCTGACCGCACGTGCCGAGAGCGGCAAGCTCGACCCGGTGATTGGCCGCGACGAGGAAATCCGCCGCACCATCCAGGTGCTGCAGCGCCGTACCAAGAACAACCCGGTGTTGATCGGTGAACCCGGCGTGGGCAAGACCGCGATTGTCGAAGGTCTGGCCCAGCGCATCATCAACGACGAAGTGCCCGAGGGCCTGCGCGGCAAGCGCGTGCTCTCGCTGGACATGGGCGCGCTGATTGCCGGTGCCAAGTTCCGCGGCGAGTTCGAAGAGCGCTTGAAGGCCGTGCTCAATGACCTGTCCAAGAATGAAGGCCAGATCATCCTGTTCATCGACGAACTGCACACCATGGTCGGCGCCGGCAAGGGCGACGGTGCGATGGATGCGGGCAACATGCTCAAGCCCGCGCTTGCGCGTGGCGAACTGCATTGCATCGGCGCCACCACGCTGGATGAATACCGCCAGTACATCGAGAAGGACGCCGCGCTTGAGCGTCGCTTCCAGAAGGTATTTGTCGGTGAGCCGACGGTCGAGGACACCATCGCCATCCTGCGTGGCTTGAAAGAACGCTACGCGGTGCACCACGGCGTGGAGATCACCGACCCGGCCGTGGTTGCGGCGGCAACCTTGTCGAACCGCTACATCACCGATCGGCAGCTGCCGGACAAGGCCATCGACCTGATGGACGAGGCGGCATCGCGTATCCGCATGGAGATCGACTCCAAGCCGGAAGAGCTTGATCGTCTGGAACGTCGTCTGATCCAGCTCAAGATCCAGCGCGAAATGCTGAAGAAGGAGAAGGATGACGCCTCGCGCAAGCGCCTGGCCGATCTGGAAGCCGACATCGACACATTGGAGCGCGAGTTCTCCGACCTCAACGAAATCTGGAAGTCGGAGAAGGCCGCGCTGCAGGGCGCAACCAAGATCAAGGAGCAGGTCGAGAAGGCCAAGCTGGATCTGGAAGCCGCACAGCGTCGCCAGGACTTCGCCAAGATGAGCGAGATCCAGTACGGTCTGCTGCCGAACCTGGAGAAGCAGCTGCAGGCCGCGCAGGAGATGGAGCGCAAGGACTTCAAGCTGGTGCAGGACAAGGTGACCGACGAGGAAATCGCCGAGGTCGTCTCGCGCTGGACCGGTATCCCGGTCAGCAAGATGCTCGAAGGCGAGCGCGACAAGTTGCTGCGCATGGAAGACATGCTGCACAACCGCGTGGTTGGGCAGGAAGAAGCGATCCGCGTGGTCTCCGACGCGGTGCGGCGTTCGCGCGCCGGCCTGTCGGACCCGAATCGTCCGAGTGGCTCGTTCCTGTTCCTGGGCCCGACCGGCGTCGGCAAGACCGAGCTGACCAAGGCGCTGGCCGACTTCCTGTTCGACTCGCCCGACGCGATGGTGCGTATCGACATGAGTGAGTTCATGGAGAAGCACAGCGTGTCGCGCCTGATCGGTGCGCCTCCGGGTTATGTGGGCTACGAAGAAGGTGGCTATTTGACCGAGGCGGTGCGGCGTCGCCCGTACAGCGTGATCCTGCTGGACGAAGTGGAGAAGGCGCATCCGGATGTGTTCAACATCCTGCTGCAGGTGCTGGATGACGGTCGTCTGACCGACGGCCAGGGCCGCACCGTGGACTTTCGCAACACCGTCATCGTGATGACCTCGAACCTGGGCTCGCACCAGATCCAGGACATGAGCGGCGACGACAGCCCGGAAGCCTATACGCAGATGAAGGCGGCGGTGATGGGCGTGGTGCAGGCGCACTTCCGTCCGGAGTTCATCAACCGCCTGGACGACATCGTCGTGTTCCACCCGCTGGACAAGCAGCAGATCAAGCAGATCGCACGCATCCAGATGCGTGGACTGGAGAAGCGGCTGGGCGAGCGTGGTTTGCGCCTGGAGGTGTCGGATTCGGCCTTCGATGTGCTGGGCAATGTCGGCTTCGACCCGATCTATGGCGCGCGTCCATTGAAGCGTGCGATCCAGGCCCAGCTGGAAAATCCGCTGGCGCAGAAGATCCTGGCCGGCGAGTTCGCCAGCGGCGACACCATCAAGGTGGAAGCTGGCGGTGGCGGCCAGTTGCAGTTTGGCAAGGGCTGAGAGTCCAAAGCTTCAAAAGCTTCAAAAGCTTCAAAAGCTGTAAAAGCTGTAAAAGCTGCCCTCACCCCAACCCCTCTCCCGTAAACGGGAGAGGGGCTAGTGCACGGGCAGCTGACGCTATCTGAGCCCCTCTCCCGCCTGCGGGAGAGGGGTTGGGGTGAGGGGAAGCTTCTAGCCAGAGATGCACGCTTCAAAAAAAGCATCAGCACATAACGCCCCCTCACAAGTAACCCCTGCAACCGTCCACCGGTTGCCATCCATCCTCGGCTATCGTCAGCGGTCACTCCTTGGCGAGCACCCCGATGACCGATCCGCAGTGGAAGCCTGAAACCATCGCCGTGCACGGCGGCTATTCCCCCGATCCGACCACCCGCGCAGTCGCGGTGCCGATCTACCAGACCGTTGCCTACGCCTTCGACGACACCCAGCACGGTGCCGATCTGTTCGACCTCAAGGTCCAGGGCAATATCTATACCCGCATCATGAACCCGACCACCGATGTGCTGGAAAAGCGCATCGCGGCCCTGGAAGGCGGCATCGGTGCGTTGGCGCTGGCCTCGGGCCAGGCCGCGATCACCTACGCCATCCAGACCATTGCCGAGGCCGGCGACAATATCCTCGCCTCAAGCGCGCTGTACGGTGGCACCTACAACCTGTTCGCGCATACGCTGCCGCAGTTCGGCATCCAGACCCGCTTTGCCGACTACCGCGATCCGCAGGCGTTTGCGGCCTTGATCGACGAGCGCACCAAGGCGGTGTTCGTCGAATCCATCGGCAACCCGCGCGGCAACGTCACCGATATCGAAGCCATCGCCAAGATCGCGCATGCGCATGGTGTGCCGGTGATCGTCGACAACACTGTCGCCACGCCGTATCTGCAGCGTTCCTTCGATTTCGGCGCGGATATCGTGGTGCATTCCTTGACCAAGTATCTCGGCGGCCATGGCACCAGCCTTGGCGGCGCGATCGTGGACTCCGGTCGCTTCCCGTGGGCCGAGCACAAGGAGCGCTTCCCGCGCCTCAATACGCCGGACGTGAGTTACCACGGGGTGGTCTATACCGAAGCACTGGGGCCGGCGGCCTTCATCGGTCGTGCCCGTGTGGTGCCGCTGCGCAACATGGGCGCGGCGATTTCGCCATTCAACGCGTTCCAGATCCTGCAGGGAATCGAGACGCTGGCGCTGCGCATGGACCGGATCAACAGCAATACGCTGGCGGTGGCCAATTACCTGCAGAAGCACGCGAAGGTCGCGTGGGTGAACTACGCCGCATTGCCTGATCATCCGGAGCATGCGCTGGTGCAGAAGTACCTGCGCGGGCAGGGCTCTGGCGTGCTGACGTTTGGCTTGCCGGGTGGGCGTGAGGCTGGGGCGCGTTTCCTGGATGCGTTGCAGTTGTTTACACGTCTGGTGAATCTTGGTGATGCCAAGTCCTTGGCGACGCATCCGGCGTCCACCACGCATCGGCAGTTGGATGCGGCGGAATTGGAGAAGGCCGGGGTGACGCTGGATACCGTGCGCCTGTCGGTGGGCATCGAACATATCGATGACTTGCTGGCGGATCTGGAGCAGGCGTTGGCTGGGGCTTGAGTGGGCAAAAGCGGGGTTTGCTTGTTAGAAGCTTGCCCTCACCCCAACCCCTCTCCCGCGCGCGGGAGAGGGGCTAGCAATGCTGCGGCTCGTAGTGCACTAGCCCCTCTCCCGCATGCGGGAGAGGGGTTGGGGTGAGGGGGAGCTTCTAGCGCAAGAAACTCACCAAGCAACCGTAAACCGCTGACCAACATGCTGCGGCGCGTCCAGCTCATCCACCACCGCCACCGCCAGATCTGCGGCACTGATCGTACCCGGGCCATCGCCGGTGCTCAGCGGGGTCTCGCCGCCAACCCGGTACGTGCCGGTGCGCTCGGTCGCGCTGCCCGGATGGAAGGCCACCGGCGGGCTCAGCTGGGTCCAGTCCAACGACGTCTCGTTGCGCAGCTCGGTCAGCGCATCACGGGCCGCGCTGGCGCCGGGATAGATCGCGGCCGGGAAGCTGGGCGAGTCCACCAGCTGGGTGCCGTCCGGCGCATACAGGCTGCCAGCACCGCCAATCACGATGTAACGCTTCACGCCTGCAGCCTTGGTGCCGGCGACGATTGCACGGGTGCCTTGCAGGAACTCGTTGTACAGGTCCGGGTTGGCCCAGCCTGCGTTGTAGGCGCTGATCACGGCATCGGTACCGGCAACGGCGGCGTGCACTTCATCGGCATTGCGCACATCGGCCTTGACCACCTGCAGCTGCGGGCGGGCTTCCAGCTTGGCCGGGTCGCGGACCAGCGCGGTCACGTCATGGCCGCGGGCCAGCAGTTCGTCGAGTACGGCCTTGCCGACAAAGCCGGTGGCACCGATCAGGGCAACTTTCATGGGAACGTCCTTGGGGTGGGGAATGACGCCAGTGTCCGCCCAAGTCGGCGTCGGCGGCAGTCGCAAAAAGTCACAATCACCTTGAAGCTGTGCTTCACAATGGCGGCACGGAGGTGGCCGATGGACAGTGTCAAACGGATGGCCTTGTTCGCCCAGGTGGTGCAGCACGGTTCGATGAGTGCGGCGGCGCGGGCGCTGGGCATGAGTACCTCGGCGGTCAGTCAGCAGGTACGCGCGTTGGAGCAGGACGCTGGTGTGGCCCTGCTGCACCGCTCGACGCGGCGGCTGGCGCTGACCGATGTAGGCAGCCGCTACTACGCCGCCTGTGCGCGCCTGCTGGATGCAGCGGGCGAGGCGGAGGCCGAACTGTCGGCCGCCCGACAGGCGCCCAGCGGTGAGCTGCGCCTGTCTGCGCCGCTGGGCATGGCCGCGCACATCGGCCCAGCCTTGGGCGGCTGGCTGCAGGAAAACCCGCAGCTGCGCCTGCACCTGTTCTTCGACGATGGCTGGACCGATCTGCTGCAGGCGCGCATTGATCTTGCGCTGCGCTTCGGCCAGTTGCCGGACAGTGACTGGATGGCGCAACGCCTGGGCAGCCTGCAGCGCTGGCCGTGCGCGGCACCGGCATGGCTGCAGCGGCACGGCGTTCCCGACGATCCGCTACAGGTGCCGGCGGCCGAATGGCTGGGCATGCCGCAGGTGCCCGGTCTGGTCTGGCATCAGCGGGAGAGTGGCGAGGAGCGCCTGGTGCCCGCGCACCCGCGTATCGCCAGCCAGAACCAACCGGCGGTACTGCGCCTGTGCGAAGCCGGATTGGGGGTGGCGGTGCTGACCAGTCTGGATGCGGCGCCGCTGCTGGAATCCGGCAGCCTGCAGCGCTTGTTGCCGGAGTGGGAGGTACCGTCGTTGCCGGTGTGGGCAGTCACCCCGCATCGGCAGACCCAGCCGGCCAAGGTGCGCCAGGCCATCGTGTTGCTGCAGGATCATCTGGCGGGTCTGCCCGGTGCGGATGCCGGGTTTGCGCAAGATCGGAAACGCCGCCGCTGAGCAGGCGCGCTGCAATAGCTCCATCAGCCAACGGAGATGCCGCAATGAAAGCCAATGTCGCGCAGTTGCCACGCCTGGACCGGGTCATCGCTTGCCTGCAGCAAAGCATCGATGTCGGCGGGCCCTTGCCGGATCTGGATGCACTGGCGGCCATTGCCCATTACTCGCCGTTCCACTTCCACCGCGTGTATCGCGCGCTGACCGGCGAAACCATTGGCCGCACCGTGCAGCGGCTGCGCGTGGTCAAGGCCTTGCAGCGCCTGGCGCATAGCGATGCCAGTGTCACCGAGATCGCGCTGTTGGCGGGCTACGACACCCCGCAAGCCCTGGCGCGGGTGCTGCGCGAAACCGTGGATGCCAGCGCCAGCGAGCTGCGGGAAGATCCTAGGCGTTTGGCCGCCAGTATCGAGCAGCTGTCACGGCCATTGCCGCCAGCCGAAAAGCCCGCCCCGCTGAGTGTGGAAGTCGTCACCCTGGAACCCTTCGAAGTGGTGGCACTGCGCGCGCGCGGGGCCTTCGATGACCTGGATGGCGTGTTCGGCGAACTGTTCGGCTGGGCCGCGGAGCAGGGCCTGGTCGAGCAGCTGCAGCAGCTGATCGGCGTGCCGCTGGGCGATCACCGCGAGCTGCCCGCCGAGGAGCTGCTGTTCGATTGCGCGCTTGCGCTGGATGCGGAACTGCCGGCGTTGCCGGAATCGCTGCAGCGCCTGGTTCTTGGCGGCGGCCGCGTGGCGCGGCTGCGCCACGTCGGCAGCTACTCGCTGCTGGAAGATGCCACCGACCAGCTACTGCGTGACTGGTTGCCGGGCAGCGGCCACGCCCTGCGCGATGCACCGCTGCATTACCACTTCCTCGACGACCCGGAAGAGGTCCCCGAGGTCATCCTGCGTGCCGATATCTACGTGCCGCTGGCCGCCGGCTGAGGCATTCCCGGGCGCAGGCTGCGGTAGGGCGGGGTGGACATGATCATCTCCGCCAGCGAATAGGCCAGCTCGCGCTCGGCCATCACCGTGCCATCGGCGCCGTGGTCGAGCAGGTGCTTGACCTCGGCATCGCTGTGGGCGCGGGCGAGCAGGGTCAGGTTGGGGTTGATGGCGCGCAGCTTGGCCAGCACTTCACCCGATTCCAGCGGCTGCGGAATCGCCAGCACTGCAATCGTCGCTCGCTCGGGATGCGCCTCGGCCAGCACCTTGTCCGAGGCCGCACTGCCACGAATGCCGGGAATACCGGCAGCGTGCGCACGTTCCACATGCTCGCGGTTGTCATCGATCACCAGAACCGGCACACCGCGGTCACGCAGCACCTGCGCCAGCTCGCTGCCAACCCGGCCATAGCCGACCACGATGGCGTGGTCCTGCAGGTCCAGCGACGGGCCTGGCGGGATGTCCGGCACTTCCGGCACCGGCGTGGTGTCCTTGTGGCGCGCCTGCCAGCGGTCGAGCAGGCCGAACACCACCGGATTGAGCATGATCGACACCAGCGCGCCGGCCAGTACCAGCGATTGCCCGGCCGGCGGCAGGATCTTCAATGCCACACCGAGGCCGGCAATGATGAAGGCAAACTCGCCGATCTGTGCCAGCGACGCGGAAATGGTCAGCGCGGTGCCTTTGGAATGGCCGAAGGCGCGCACGATGAAGAAGGCGGCGGCCGACTTGCCGACCATGATGATCAACACCGTCGCCAGCACCTGCCACGGGTGCTCGACGATGATCATCGGGTTGAACAACATGCCGACCGAGACGAAGAACAGCACCGCGAACGCATCGCGCAGCGGCAGCGAATCATGCGCGGCCTTGTGGCTGAGCTCGGATTCGTTGAGCATCATGCCGGCGAAGAACGCGCCCAATGCGAACGACACGCCAAACAAGGCGGCAGCGCCGAACGCCACGCCCAGGGCAATCGCCAGCACGCACAGGGTGAACAGTTCGCGCGAGCCGGTGCCGGCCACTTTCTCCAGCACCCACGGAATGACGCGGCGGCCGACCACCAGCATCACCGCCACGAACAGGCCCAGCTGCACGAAGGTCCAGCCGATCGAGGCCAGCAGCCCGCCAATGGACAGTTCCTTGCCGCTTGCCTCCGGGCCGAACACGTCGGCGATCACCGGCATCATCACCAGTGCCAGCACACAGGCCAGGTCTTCCACGATCAACCAGCCGACCGCGATCTTGCCGCGCGTGGTTTCCAGCAGGCGGCGTTCTTCCATCGCCCGCAGCAGCACCACGGTGGAGGCGGTGGCCAGCGAGAAACCGAAGATCACGCCATGCAGCACCGGCCAGCCCATCAGCGTGGCCACGCCCCAGCCGAGCAGGGTGGCGACCAGGATCTGGCCAATCGCGCCGGGGATGGCGATGGCCTTGACCGCCATCAGGTCCTTCAGCGAGAAGTGCAGGCCTACCCCGAACATCAGCAGCATCACGCCGATCTCGGCCAGCTGGTTGGCCAGCGCCTGGTCGGCGACAAAGCCCGGCGTGAACGGCCCCACGATGACACCGGCCACCAGATAGCCCACCAGCGGCGACAGCCGCAGTTTGTTGGCCAGGGCACCAAGGACGAAGGCCAGGCCCAAACCGATGGCAATCATGTTGATCAGGGCGGTGTCATGGTGCATCAGGGCTCGCTGGGTCGGGTGGGGGTGGTTTGATTCTAAAGGGGCTGGTGGCTTGGGTGCGGGGAAATATATGAAAAATCTGGGTTTTTATGTCCCAAGGAATTGGATCGGTGGGATTTGGGGCTGGCCAGATCAAGCGCGAAGGCAAGGGCACCCCTCCCCGACCCTCCCCTTGCCTGCGGCAAAGGGAGGGGGCGGTCCGCGCGAACGGTTGGATTGCCAGCTTTGCCGTTAACTCCCTCCCTTTGCCGCAGGCAAGGGGAGGGTCGGGGAGGGGTAACGCCTTGCTCCAGCTCAGTAAAGATGCCGCGGTCTCCCGGGGCATCTTCCTTCAGGACCCGCGGCAGGTCCCAGAACAGCTGGCGTTGCTCGCGATGCTCTTGTCGCTTGTGCCGGGGAAACCATGCCGCCTTGCGGCCCATACCACGACCAAGGTCGCCACCAGCAACCCCAGTAGCGCAGGAGCAAATGCGCCGACGCCCCAGCGCCCGAGCAGTGCGCCGCCGATGATGCCGCCGCCGGCGATTGCCGCGTTCCAGGCGGTGACCAACATGGATTGAGCGACATCGGCGGCGTCTCCGGCAGTCTTTGCCAGCGCCGTCTGGAACAGGGTTGCGGCGCCGCCGAAAGCAAGCCCCCACACCGCCACTGCCGCATGGACCACAAGCGCCGTCTCACTGGCTAGCCCGAGTGCCAGTGCGGCCGCGCCGAACAGTACGGTGCTGGCAAGCGTCAACGCGCGCAGGTGCCGGTCGACCAGCACGCCGACGATCCAGATGCCCAGCAGCGAGGTCATGCCGAACACCAGCAACACCAGGTCGGTGCGCGCGCCCATGCCGGCAGCGCTCAGGAATGGCGCTATGTAGGTGTAAAGGATGTTGTGGGCCAGCACGAAGCTCAGCACCACGAACAGCACCGGGCGCACACCGGCGATGGAGAACACCTGTCGCAACGGTAGCTGCCGGTTGTTCGGCTGGCCGGCGAAGTCCGGCACCTTGAGCCGTACCCACAGCATCAGCACCAGCGCCAACAAGCTCATCGCGCCAAAACAGATCCGCCAGCCCAGCAGGTTGCCGAACAAGGTGCCGGCTGGCACACCCAGCGACAGGGCCAGTGGCGTGCCGACCATCGCGATGGCAATCGCCTTGCCTTGTTGATGTGCCGGCACCATCCGCGCCGCATAGCCCGCCAACAACGCCCACAACAGTCCGGCAGAAACACCGGCGAGCAAGCGCGCCAGCATCGTCAGTGCGTAGCTGCTGGAGAAGGTGGTGACGGTATTGGCGATGGCGAAGCCGGCGATCGCCGCCAACAGCAGCGGGCGACGGCGTACACCCTGGGTGGCGCTGGTCAGTGGAATTGCCGCCAGCAGCGAGCCGATCGCGTAGATCGTCACGGTCTGCCCGATCCATGCTTCGGACACGCTCAGACCACGTGCCATCTGTGGCAACAGGCCGGCCGGCAGTGCTTCGGTGAGGATGGTGATGAAGCCGGCCATCGCCAAAGCCAATAGCGCGCCCAGCGGCAAGCGTGTGGTGGAAGCGGTGCTCATTGACCGTCCTCCGGCGTGCGTGCAGCGCTGTCTTCCTCGTTGCGGGCCAGCACCACCTTGCCGGTAATGCCACCGGCTTCCAGCAGGCGATGGGCCTGGATCATCCTGGCGGCATCCAGTGGCTGCAGTACCTGTGTGACGGTGGAGCGCAGCACGCCGCAGTCCACCAGCGCAGCGACTTCATTGAGAATCCGGTGCTGGGCGATCTGATCCGGCGTGGCGTACAGCGGCCGGGTGAAGACCATTTCCCAATGCAAAGACACGCTCTTGGCTTTGAACGGCGCGGCATCGAGTGTGTCGTGGTCATCGATGATGGCCAGCCGACCCTGCGGCGCGATCAACTCGGCAAGCTCATGCAGGTGTTCGGCAGTGTTCGACAGCGCTGCGATGTGGTTGACCGGTGGCACCGGCAGGGCAGCGATCTGTGCAGGCAGCGGTTGCCGGTGGTCGATGACATGGTGGGCGCCCATGGCCAGGCACCAATCGCGGCTCTGCGCGCGTGAGGCGGTGGCGATAACGGTCAGGTTGGTCAGTCGCCGCGCGAGTTGGATCAGTACCGAGCCAACGCCGCCTGCGCCGCCGAGCACCAACAGGCTGCCGCTGGCAGCCGACTTGCCGCGGACGACACCCAGACGCTCAAACAGCAACTGCCATGCGGTCAACGCCGCCAATGGCAGTGCAGCAGCGTCAGTGAAGCCGAGCGTGTCGGGCATATGACCGACGATGCGCTCGTCGACCAGTTGGTATTCGGCATTGCTGCCGCTGCGATCGAAGCTGCCCGCGTAGTAAACCGCTTGTCCGGGCTTGAACAGGGTGACCGCCTCGCCAACGGCGTCGATGACTCCGGCGGCATCCCAGCCCAGCGAACGGACGGCATCAGGCACAGCGACCAGGCCAGCGCGGACTTTCACATCCAAGGGATTGACCGAGACCGCGCGCACTGCCACACGCAGATCGTGCGGTCCGGGTTGCGGGCAGTCGACATCGACGTCGAGCAGACACTGTGGATCGGCCAGGCTGGAGCCACGATGGAAGGCGATGGCGCGCATGCGTGCAGTGGAGGTCGTCATCAGCGCGCCTCCATTGCGGCGTAGACCGCATCGCGCAGATCAGTGACGAAGCGACCGGACATGCCTTCGTACAGCGTATTGGTGAAGGCCACCACGCTCAGCCCCTGTGCCCGGTCCACGAACCAGGAATGGCCGTAGGCACCTCCCCAGCGCCAGGTGCCCGGCGACTCCGGTGTGGCAGCCAGCGCCGGGTCGCGCAGCACCGAGAAGCCGAGGCCGAAGCCGAACCCCGGTGCGCTGGGCAGTTCCAGGCCGTTGGTCTGGTCGCGGCCCATTTCAGCGATCAGTTCGTCGGGCAACATGTTGTCGCCACCCATGCGCAGTGTTTCCAGCAGGCGCAACAGATCGCCGGCGGTGCCTGCCATGCCGGCGCCCGCAGATGGGAAGGCCTGCGCGTCGAAGATACGTGCCGGGCTGTAGGTGATGCCGATGGCGCCATCGAAGGGCGAAACAATCTCACCTTCGGCCAGCAGGTGTGGCTGCGGGGCGTCGCTTACATAGGCCGTTGCCACGCGTTGCGGGTCGCGGGCGACGAAGCCGGTATCGCCCATGCCCAGCGGACCGGTCAGCAACTGCTGCACGGCCTGCTGCAGCGGTGTGCCATGGATGCGTTCGATCAAGGCACCCAGCACATCGGTTGCCAGCGAGTAGCCCCAGGCGCTGCCGGGCTCGTATGCCAGCGGTACTTCGGCGATGCGACGCAGGTTGTCCTGCAGGCTGATGGCGGAGGCATCCATGCCATCGGAGACGCCGGCCCGTGCATACGGACCGTCCGCGTCTGGTTCGAAGAAGCGGTAACCCAGACCGGCGGTATGGCTCAGCAGCTGCCGCGCGCTGATCCGTGCGGGACGGCCGTCGGCCAATCGCGGCTGGAATTCCGGCAGCCAGCGTTCGATGCCGGCATCCAGCTCGAGTTTGCCCTGTGCCACCAACACCATGGCCGCAGCGGAAACGATGGGCTTGCTGACCGAAGCCAGCCGGAACACGGTGTCCACGCGCATCGGGCGCGCGCTGGCGCGGTCGGCGAGGCCGCTGGCCTGGCGGTGGATCAACGCACCGTCACGGGCGACCAGCACCACCGCGCCGACCAGGCGTTGTTCGTCCAGTGCCCGCTGTACGACGGTCTGGATGGGAGCCAAAACCGGGTCAGGCGTGGCAGTTGAAGACTGGGGGAACGCGGGGGTCGTCATTGCGACTGGCTCGGTGGAAAGGGCAGGCGGTGACGATAGGAATCCCTCGATTGAAGAAAAAGTAGGCTGCAGTTCCGTGATGCGCGGAATAAACTGTCCGCAATCAAACGGGCGGCGGATCATGGACAGCCTCAACGGCTTCGTGGTGTTTGTGCAGGTGGCCGAGACGCGCAGCTTCGTCGCGGCCGGGCGTGAGCTCGGGGTGTCGGCCTCGGCGATCGGCAAGAGCGTGGCGCGGCTGGAAGAGAAGCTGGGCGTGCGCCTGTTCCATCGCAGCACCCGCAGCGTGACCCTCACCGCCGAAGGCACGCTGTTCCTGGAGCGCAGCCGCCGCATCCTGGCCGAGATTGATGCCGCCGAGCTGGAGCTCTCGCAGGCCAGCGCGGCGCCACGCGGACGCCTGCGGGTGAGCCTGCCGTTGGTGAGCTCGCTGATGCTGCCGGTGCTCGGCGAATTCATGCGCGCCTATCCACAGATCGAGCTCGACCTGGACTTCACCGACCGCATGGTCGATGTCATCGAGGAAGGCTTCGATGCGGTGGTGCGTACCGGCGAACCAGCCGACTCACGTCTGTCGGCGCGTCGCCTGGGCAGCTTCCACATGCGGCTGGTGGCGTCGCCGGACTATCTGGCGCGCTGCGGCGTGCCGCAGACCCCGACCGACCTTGAGCAGCACAGTTGCCTGCACTATCGCTTCCCCAACAGCGGCAAGCTGGAGGCCTGGGCGCTGCGGCGCGCAGCGGGCGAGGCCGAGCTGCAACTGCCGACCTCGATGATCTGCAACAACATCGAGACGCGCGTGTGCTTCGCATTGCGCGGGCTGGGGATTGCCTACCTGCCGGATTTCGCCATTCGCGAGCCGCTGGCAGCAGGGCTGCTGCAGCCCATCCTGGTCGACCAGGTAAGCGGAGCCGGTGTTTTCAATGTGTTGTGGCCGGCCAGCAAATACCCCTCGCCGAAGGTACGGGCATTGGTGGATTTCCTCTGCGCGAGGGTGTTTCCGCAAGCTGCTTGAGGCTGTCGTCCGCGCGCATCGAGTTGCCGTCTGGCCACGTCCCGGCGACACAAAGAAAAATGCCCCGGTTTCCCAGGGCATCTTCCTTTCACGACATCAAACCGGGCACAACATCAAACCGGTATTACCAGGTGTAGCTGATACGGCCGTAGACGTAGGCGCCGTTGAAACCATACGGGGAGTAGTTGCTGTACGGCAGCATGCCCCAGGTCGAGTTCTGCAGGTCGGCGGTGCGATCCGGATACTGGTCCAGCAGGTTGTCCGCACCCAGGGTCAGCTTCCAGTTTTCGCTGGGCTTGAAGCTGGCCGAGGCATCCACTACCCAGCTGGCGTCATAGGTCTGGTCGCGGGCAGCAGTGGCCGAGTTGCGCACGGTGAAGCTGCCATAGCGGGTCGCCGACAGACCCAGCTCCCAGCGGTCCGAGCGCCAGGTGCCGCTGACGATGGCCTTGTCACGCGGGAAGCTGTCCTCGATGCGGCCGATCTCGTCGCGGCCGATCAGCGACTGGGTGATGCCCAGGCTGCCGAACACCGCCGGCGAAGCGATGAACTTCTTCACTTCGGTCTCGTTGTAGCTGTAGGCCGCGGTCAGTTCCAGGCTGCTGGCAGCAAACGGGATGGTGTAGCTGGACACCGCATCGACACCGCGGGTGCGGGTGTCCACGCCATTGGTGAAGTAGGAGAACGCGGTGACCTGCGGCAGCCCCAGCCCGGCCAACAGTGCATTGGCGGCGGCATTGGTGGTGATGTTGGTGGACAGCACGATGCGGTCGTCGATATCGATCTGGTAGGCATCGACGGTCAGGTACAGGCGGTCAACCGGCTGCAGCACCAGGCCAAGGCTATAGGAAGTGGAGCTTTCGGCCTTGAGCGGGCTTGCGCCCAGGGCCTGTGCGGCAGCGCTGGTGGTCGGGAAGGTGCCGCGGTCGACGAAGCTACCGTTGATGATGGTGCTGGTGACTGCCTGGTAGCTCTGCTGGGCCAGCGACGGTGCGCGGAAACCACTGGACGCGGTGGCGCGCAGCGCAACCTTGTCGGTGAAGGCGTAGCGCGCCGAGAGCTTGCCGGAGAACTTGTCGCCGAAGTCCGAGTAGTCCTCGTAGCGACCGGTCAGGCCAGCGGAGAACTTCTCGGTCAGGTCGGCTTCGAGCCCGGCATAGACAGCGTAGTTGTGGCGATCGTTGTGCACTTCGTTGGTCGGGGTGAAACCACCGAAGCCCTGCGCGCCGCTACCGGTATAGGAGTTCAGCTCACCGGCGTTCTGCTCCCACTTCTCACGGCGGTACTCACCACCGAAGGACAGCGTGACCGGGTAGGCCAGGCCCCAATCCAGCGACTTGGTGATGTCGGCGTTGAAGATGTCCTGCTGGTACTTCAGGGTGCCGTCGTAGAACGAGGTCGGGCTGTTGACGCCCAGGCTGTAGTTGATGCTGTTGCGGGTGTGGAAATCCAGGGTGTTCTCACCGTGGTTGACGCTGACGTCCCAGGTCCAGCCACTCTCGGTATTGCCCTTGACGCCAGCTACCAGCGAGCGGTCCTTGGAGTACTGGTTGATCTGCGGCACGAAGCCGTCCGGGTAGGTCTGCGCCAGCAGCGCGGTCTGGCCGCTGTGGTTGGGCGAGCGGTAGAACGCGAACGAAGTGATGTCGCGGTTGCTCAGCAGGGCGCTGGCATAGGCGCTGACGTTGTCGCTGAAGTTGAAGCTGGCGTTGGCCGAGGCAGCGGTGGCATCCACGCGCGGGTCGCCGACCACGAAGGTCTTCTCACCGATGGATGGGAAGTTGCCGGTATTCGGGGTGGTGCCCTGATAAGGGCCTGCGCGGTTGCTTTCGTCCTGCTGGCTGACCTGGCCGGCGAAATGCACGCTGCCACGGCCATCGGCGAAGCTGACGCCGGTGTCGCCGGAGAGCTGGTACTTGTTGCCGTCACCGGCCGAGTACTGGCCGTAGTCCACGGCCAGGCTGCCGCCCTTGCCGCTGCCCTTGAGCACGATGTTGACCACGCCGGCGATGGCGTCGGAGCCGTACTGCGCCGAGGCGCCGTCGCGCAGTACTTCGACGCGTTCGATGGCGGCGATCGGAATCGCGTTGATGTCCACCGCGGAGGAGCCACGGCCGATGCTGCCGTTGACGTTGATCATCGCCGAGGTGTGGCGGCGCTTGCCGTTGACCAGCACCAGCACCTGGTCAGGCGACAGCCCGCGCAGCTGCGCCGGGCGGATGCCGCTGGTGCCGTCGGTAAGGGCCGGGCGCGGGAAGTTCAGTGAGGGCAGGGCGCGCGACAGCGCGGTGGCCAACTCGCCGGTGCCGGTGGACTGCAGGGCTTCCGGGGTGATGATGTCGATGGGTGACTGCGACTCGGCCACGGTGCGGTCAGCCACGCGGGTACCGGTAACGATCACGGTATCCAGGGTATTGGCGCTGGACTGGGCCAAGGCGGGGAGGGCCGGTGCGCCAAGGGCGATGGCAATGGCGACGGCGAGGGTGCTGGACTTGCGGTTCATCAGGTTGCAGCTCCGGTATTGAGTGGCGGCATCGGCGGCGCGTGGGGTTCGCGGCTGTTGCGGTGCGCCATCAACGAATTAATGGAATTTTTACCTCGTGTCAAACCGGACGGTTCAGCTAAATTGTTGCTTTTGAAAGCTTTTTCAGTTCAGCAAGGGCGATTTGGCTATGCGAGTACTTGGCCCTTGTCAGGCAACGCCGTTCAGGCGCGTGCGATAACAGGGCGTGAGTCAAGTATTGGTTAACGTTAGAATTACGTCGCAGGAATGCTGCTCACATGCTCATTCCTTTTCGTTATAACGGACCCATTCATGATTTCCCTTCGTAATTTCGCCCTTCGCCGGGGCGAGCGCCTGCTGTTGTCCAACGTAGACCTCACCCTGCATGCCGGCTATCGCGTAGGCGTGGTGGGCCGTAATGGCGCAGGTAAATCCAGCCTGTTTGCCGCCGTGCGCGGTGAGCTGGAAGCCGACAAGGGCGACGTGTCGCTGCCCGGCAAGATCCGTATCGCCGACGTGGCCCAGGAAACCCCGGCGTTGCCCGACCGTGCCATCGACTTCGTGCTTGGTGGTGACGACGTGGTCGCCGCGGTGCTCGCCGAAGAAGCTGCAGCGGCTGAGCGCGAGGATTGGGAAGCGGTTGCCAACGCGCACCAGAAGATGGCCGAACTGGGCGCCTATGACGCCGAGGCGCGCGCCGGCAAGCTGCTGCATGGCCTGGGTTTCCCGGCTGAGACGCATGATCGTCCGGTGTCGGCATTCTCCGGTGGCTGGCGCGCACGCTTGAACCTTGCCCGCGCGCTGATGATGCCCAGCGACCTGCTGCTGCTCGACGAACCGACCAACCACCTGGATCTGGATGCGGTGTACTGGCTGGAGCAATGGCTGCTGAAGTATCCGGGCACCTTGCTGCTGATCTCGCATGACCGCGAGTTCCTGGACAACGTCGCCACCCACACCCTGCATCTGCACGGCGGCGGCGCCAAGCTCTATCCGGGTGGCTATACCGATTTCGAGCGCCAGCGTGCCGAGCACCTGCGCCAGCAGCAGATCGCGCACGAGAAGGAGCAGGCCGAGCGCGCGCATCTGCAGAGCTTCATCGACCGCTTCAAGGCGCAGGCCAGCAAGGCCACCCAGGCGCAGAGCCGGATGAAGCGCCTGGCCAAGATGGCCGGCACCGAGGCGGTGCGCGCCGAGCGCGAATTCCGCATCGAGTTCTCGCCGCCGGCCAAGCTGCCGTTCTCGCTGATCCGCCTCAACGACGTCACCGCTGGTTACGGCCCGGACGCGGTGATCCTGGACAACGTCGGCTTCGGCCTGGAAGCCGGCCAGCGCGTCGGTCTGCTCGGGCCGAACGGTGCGGGTAAGACCACGCTGGTGAAGTCGCTGGTCGGCGACTTGCCGTTGCTTGGCGGCGACCGCATGGCCCACCCGGACCTGCAGATCGGTTACTTCGCCCAGCACACGGTGGAATCGCTGCACGCTGGCATGACGCCGATGGATCACTTCCGCGAAATCTCGCCGGATGGCGTCAACCAGTCGTTCCGCGATTTCCTAGGCAAGTGGAACTTCCCAGGTGACCGTGCGTTCGAGACGGTGGATGGTTTCTCCGGTGGCGAGCGTGCGCGTCTGGCGCTGGCCCTGATCGCCTGGCAGCAGCCGAACGTGTTGCTGCTCGACGAACCGACCAACCACCTTGACCTGGAAATGCGCGAAGCATTGGCCGAGGCGTTGGCCTTGTTCGAAGGCGCGATCGTGATGGTGTCGCATGATCGCCATCTGATCGGCCTGGTCTGCGATACGTTCTGGCGTGTCGCCGACGGTGTGGTCGAGCCGTTTGCCGGTGACCTGGACGAGTACGCACAGTGGCTGCGTACCCGCGCCAGCGCGCAGGGTTCACGCAACAAGAGTGATCGCCAGGAAAAGCCTGCGGCCGCACCGGTTGCGCAGGTTGCCCCGGCCAAGCCGGCTTCCAACAAGAAGCCGGTCAACCCGCACAAGCTGGAAGCAGCCGAGAAGAAGGTCGAGCAGTTGGGTGCAGCGCTGGCTGAGGTGGATGCGCAGCTGGCCGATTCCGGCAACTACGCCGACGCAGCGAAGATGGCCAAGCTGGGCGGCGAACGCGAAGTGCTGGTGCAGCAGCTGGAGCAGGCCGAGGCGGCGTGGATGGAGATGTTGGAAGACTGAGCCCGGGCTCGGTCTTGCTTGTGGGAGCGGCGTCAGCCGCGAAGCTGGGAATGCCTGAAATGCCTGAAATGCCACTGTAGAGCCGAGTCACGCTCGGCTGAGGCTTTACCGGTAACGCTCCTGCCGAGCATGGCTCGGCACTACCGCCTTGGCCCCTCTCCCGCTTGCGGGAGAGGGGTTGGGGTGAGGGTAGCTTTTTGCTGGTAAAGCTCCTGCCGAGCATGGCTCGGCACTACAGGTGACGCCTCTGCCGAGCATGGCTCGGCACTACGGGGCCAATCCTTCCTGCGCCTGCAACCATAGCCGGAAGCGTCGCAGCGGCTCGCGCTCCTGTCGCGAGCGCAATCGCGTCAGCCAATACCTGCCCAACGACAAGGTCTGTGCGAAGGGCTGCAGCAGCCGGCCCTCGGCCAGGTCCTGCTCGAACATGCGCAGCGGAAGCAGCGCCACGCCGGCACCCGCGGCTGCGGCACTGGCCAGGGTCAAGGATGAATCGAACACTGCACCACGCGCTTCCACACCGCTGACACCCGCTTGCTGCAACCAGCGCGGCCATTCGTCGTTGCGGTAGGAACGCAGCAGCGCCACGTTGCCAAGATCACGCGGTTTCCGCAGTTTCCGCGCCACCGCCGGCGCGCACAGCGGCGCGAACAAGGTGTCGACGATCGGCGTGCAATCCTGCCCCTGCCAGTCGCCATCGCCGAAGCGGATCGCCAGATCCAATCCTTCCCCAGCCAGATCGATGCGGTTGTTGTGGGTCTGCACCCGCAGTTCGATATCCGGATGCGCGGCCTCGAAGTCGGGCAGCCGTGGCAACAGCCAACCGGTTGCGAAGGTGCCGACCACCCCCACGGTCAGCACCTCGCGGAAACGGCCACCGGTGAAACGGTCCAGCGCGATCGCCATGCGGTCGAAACTCTCGGTGAGCACCGGATACAACGCCGCACCCTCGTCGGTGAGGGCCACGCCGCGCGGCAGCCGATGGAACAGGCTGACCTGCAGGCGGTCCTCCAATCCACGGATCTGGTGACTCAGGGCGGCCTGACTGACACAAAGCTCCAGCGCGGCGCGGGTGAAGTTCAGATGGCGCGCGGCGGCTTCGAAGGCGCGCAGGGCGTTGAGTGGCAACTGGGGGCGGATCATGGCGTAGTCATGACGAAACTTGATGGTCGGTCGCATTATTCCCCGTCCTGCGACCGAATTTTCGCCTGAGCTGCAAATTTAACTAATGGCTTGCGATGATTATTCGCGATGGTCGCAGGCCGCAGCGGCGGGCAAGATCAGCCCGATCACGCCCAAGGAGAGTCCCCATGCTTGCTCGTCGTCAGTTCCTCACGCTTGGCGGTGCCGCCTTGGCCAGCGCCTTGATACCGGCCGCGTTTGCGCGCGCTGGTGGCGCTGCAATCCCGGTGCCGGTGGCAGTCAGTGACGCTGACTTCGCCGCACTTGAGAAAGCCAGTGGCGGCCGGCTGGGGGTCTGCCTCTGGAACCCGGCCAGTGGCGCCCGCTACGGACACCGCATCGACGAACGCTTCCCGATGTGCAGCACGGTCAAGTTTCCCTTGGCCGCAGCGGTACTGCGCAGTGCGGATGCCGGCCAGTTGTCGCTGGACCAGCGCGTGCCGGTGCGGGCGAGCGACATCCTCGACCATTCGCCGTTCACCGAGCGCCACGTCGGCAAGACTATGACCGTGCGCGATCTGTGCCGGGCGACGATGATCGTCAGTGACAACGCGGCGGCGAACCTGTTGCTGCCGCTGGTTGGCGGCCCGGCCGGGCTTACCGCCTTCCTGCGCGAGCACGGTGACCGCGTCACCGTGAGTGCGCGCAATGAGCCGGAGCTCAACCGGTTTGCCGCCGGTGACCCGCGCGATACCACCAGCCCGGCGGCGATGGCCGGCAACCTGCAGCGCTTCCTGCTTGGCGACGTGCTCGGCGAGGCCTCGCGCCAGCAACTGGCCGATTGGCTGATCGACAACCAGACCGGCGATGCACGGCTGCGCGCAGGTCTGCCACAGGACTGGCGGGTAGGCGACAAGACCGGCAGCAACGGCAGCGACACCAGCAACGACATTGCCGTGCTGTGGCCGTTGGCCGGTGGCACGCCATGGCTGCTGAGCAGCTACCTGCAGGGTTCTGCACTGGATGATGACGGCAGGAATGGCATCCTGCGCCAAGTAGGGGAGCTGGCTGGCGCCCGCCTGCGCTGACGGCTCCATCGTTGGCGCGGTGGTGACCGGTGGGCGTGACCCCGCGTAACCGGTCACAGGAAACAGGCGTCATGAGCAAGGAAGTAATCTATCTGTTGTTGATTTTCGCGTTGCTGGTCATCCCGCGCGCGTTGCAGCGTTTCAATATTCCCGCGCCATTGACCTGCCTGGTGTTCGGCATCAGCGCGATGCTGTGGCTGGGTGACGGATCGCACGATCCGGTGGTCAACCTGCTGGCCACCCTGGGTATTTCCTCGTTGTTCCTGTTTGCCGGCCTGGAAGTGGATCTGGCCGACCTGCGCAAGGGCATGTGGCCGCTGCTGACCCATCTGCTGATCCGCAGCGCGACGCTCACCGGCGTCGCCTGGTTGGCATGGCATTACGCCGGCTTGCCCTGGCAGGCGGCGGCCTTGCTGGCGCTGGCGCTGCTCACGCCCTCCACCGGCTTCATCATGGATTCGCTGTCCCAGCTCGGCCTGGATGATGCCGAGCGGTTCTGGGTCAGCAGCAAGGCCATTGCCGGCGAGTTGTTGGCGCTGGCTGCGTTGTTCGTGGTGTTGCAGGCCGGCGATCCGGTGCATATGGCACTGTCGAGCATGGCCTTGCTGGCGATGATGGTCGGCCTGCCGTTGCTGTTCATCGGACTCGGCCGCTGGGTGGCGCCGCACGCGCCGGGCTCGGAGTTCTCGCTGCTGGTGATGGTCGGCATGCTGGCCGCCTACATCACCTATGCATTGGGCGTGTACTACCTGGTGGGTGCGTTCATCGCCGGCCTGGTCGCGCGCCTGCTGCAGCAGCGCATGCCGTCGCTGGCCTCGCATGAAAACCTGCATGCGCTGCGTCTGTTCGCATCGTTCTTCGTACCGTTCTATTTCTTCAACTCGGGTACCAAGGTGCCGGCCGAAGCGCTGAGCTTCGAAGCACTGGGTCTGGGCCTGCTCATCACCCTGGTGGTGCTGCCGCTGCGTATCGCGGTGATCTGGCTGCAGCGGCGGGTGCTGTTCGGCGAGAGTTTCCGCACCAGCCTGCGGGTGGCGCTGGCGCTGTCGCCGACACTGATCTTCACCCTGGTGCTGGCGGCGATCATGCGCGAGCGCTTTGCGATCTCGCCGGTGTTGTTTGGTGCGCTGCTGTTGTATGCCGCGCTGACCACGCTGTTGCCATCACTGGTGTTCCGGCGGCCGATGGACGTGGATCCGCTCAGCAATGAAGCTGCCGAAACTGCGGATGCAGAGATCGTAAGAGAAGCCGTGCTTGATTCGGATTCGTCTTCAGCCCCCAACTCTTACGTACCGGAGCGTTGAGCGCCGCTTATCATCCCCAGGGCAACGTCGGCTTCGCAATGTAGCGGGCAGCTGGCCCAGGGGGTATAGGTGGATCGGGATAGTTGGCAACAGGTGCGAGAGCTGTTCGACGCAGTGTGTGAACTGCATCCGTCGCAATGGCGGAGCGAACTCGCGCGGCTGAGCGCTGATCCCGCCGTCGTAGCCGAAACACTGGAGCTGCTCGAAGCGCAGACCAGCGAGCTCGGCCGTGCGCTCGAGCCGATGCAGCAGTTGATGGTCGCGGCGATTCCTTCCGAATTGAGCGAAGGCGATGTCATTGGGCCTTGGCGCCTGTACGAACGGCTGGCCAGCGGCGGCATGGGGATGGTGTTCCGTGCCGAGCGTGCTGATGGCCTGTATGCGCAGGAGGTGGCGATCAAAGTGTTGCAGGGCAAGCCCGGTGCGCGTGTCGCTGAGCGCCTGGCCGCCGAGCGGCGCATTCTGGCCAGCTTGCAGCATCCCAACATCGCCCGCCTGTACGACGGTGGTACTACCCCGGGCGGGCATCCCTATCTGGTGATGGAATATGCGCGTGGTGAGCCGCTGGATGTTTACTGCGCGCGCCACCAGCTTGACCTGCGCCAGCGCCTGCAGCTGTTTCTGAAAGTGTGCAGCGCGGTGCAGGCCGCACACGCGCGGCTGGTACTGCATTGCGACCTGAAGCCGTCCAATATCCTGGTGCGTGAGGATGGCGAACCGGTGTTGTTGGACTTCGGTGTGTCGCGCGTGCTGGGCGACGAGGCCAACGACCCGGCTGCGCAATTCTTTACGCCTGCTTACGCGGCGCCAGAGCTGCAGTCAGGAAGCCTGGTGGGTGTCAGCAGTGATGTCTTCAGCCTGGCTGCGGTATTGAGCGAGCTGTTGGCAGGCAAGCGCGGCAGGCGCGGCGCAGGTGACAGCGCTGCCGCGGTGGCGGCGCCCAGCGGGTTGGCAGGAAGCGATTGTCGCTGGGCGCGATCCTTGCGCGGTGATCTGGACGCCATCGTGGTGCGGGCGGGGGCCTTGGCGCCCGGGCAGCGCTATCCGTCGGTGGAGGCGATGGCCGCGGACGTGCAGCGCTATCTGCAGCATCGGCCGGTGCAGGCACGTAATGGTGGCCGGTTCTATCGCGGTGGGCGTTGGCTGCGACGCAACTGGAAGGGGGCTGCCTTGCTGTTGCTGGTGCTGCTGCTTGCGGCCTGGTTTGTGTGGCGCCTGGCCGCCGAACGCGCCGCCGCCGAGCGCGAGGCAACGATCGCCGAGCAGGTCAGCGGGTTCCTCGTGGAAATGTTCCAGGCGGCCGATCCACGCGAGAAAGGCGTGCGCGGCGGTGAGGACATCAGTGCCCGCGAAGTGCTGGATCGGGCAGCATCGCGCATCGACGAGGAGCTGGATGCATCGCCGGAAGTACAGGCACGCTTGAAGGGCGTGATCGGCCTGGCCTACCGCAATGCGGGTGATCTGCGTCGTGCCGACCCGATGATGCTGCAAGCCGCCGAAGCGTTGGCCGCCGCTGGTGGCGACAAGAACCTGGACGAAGCCGCGCGCCTGTTCAACCTGCTGGCGGGAACCTATGCCAACAACCGCAAGGGCGTGGAAGGTGCCGCCATGGCGCGGCGGGCGCTGGCGCTGCTGGGCAGGCAGCCAGCAGACAGCTTCCGTGTTGCCCAGTCCTACAACTCGTTGGGACTGTCGTTGTTGTCCGAGCAGCGCTATGACGATGCCGAGGCTGCTTTCAAGCAGGCACTGCAGCGTCACCAGGCCGGCAAACGCGAGCAGTACATCGGCGTGACATTGGACAACCTGGGCATGATGTACCGGCGCAAGGGCGATCTGGTCGCCTCGGCCGCGGCGTTCGACCAGTCAACGCCGATGTTCCTGCGCAGCCTGGGAGAGATGTCGTATGACTACTGGGCCAGCAATACCGAACGCAACTTGATGGTGATGGATCGCGGTGAACTGGATGCGGCCATCGCCACGTTCGAGGCCAACCTGGCGCGCGCACCAACGATATTCGGACAGCGCAGCGTCTATGTGATCAGCGAGAACAACCGCCTGGCGCAGGCACTGATACGCAAAGGCGACCATGCGCGTGCACGGCCCTATGTCGAAACCGCCCTGCGGCTGTCGGCCCAGGTGCTGGGCAAGGACAGCTACAACTATTCGGTCGTCACCGAAACCGCCGCGCAGCTTGCCCAGGCGCAGGGCGAGAGCGCCGCCGCCGAAACCAGCTACCGCGAGGCGTTGGCGGTACGCGCGGCGGCGATTGGCGGCGACCATCCGGACAGCCTGGATCTGGAACTGCAGCTTGGGCTGCTGTTGGCTGCCCAAGGCAATGCTGACGGCGATGCAATGGTGCAGCGGGCGCATGACCTGTGGCTGCCGCGTATCCCAGCCGGCAGCGCCAACGGTATTCGTCTGCAGCAGGGCTGGGCCGAATGGCTGATCACCAAGCACCGACTGGATGAGGCTGCGCAGACCTTGGAAACCGTGCAGCCGCTGCTGCTCGATAGTCCTTATGCGGCGGTGCGCCAACAGGTATTGGGTGCGCGTCTGGCTGAGCAGCGCGGCAATCGCAGCGAAGCCGTGCAGTATTGGCAGGCCGCCGTCGCCGCCGCCGAGCCCTTGTACGGCAAGACATCGGCGGTGACCTTGCAGTGGCGCGGTGCCCTGCAGGCGGCGCGAGATCATGTACAAGGCGGTGGCGCGTTGCCTTGAACGGGCGCGTAGGCGAGGATCGGGGCATGAAAACCTTCTCCTTCTCGAATCTGATCTGCGTTCTGGCCCTGGCCGGCACTGCCGTCCTTCCTGTTCCGGCAATCGCTGCCAGCACCTCCCCAAAGGCAACGGCAGCGGTCGCGCCGGCCGACCAGTTCCTCGCCGATCTGGCGCGCTACTGCGGTCAGGCCTTTGCTGGCCGCATCATCGCCAACCAGCCGCAGTCCAGTGCGCCGGACCCATTCGATGGCAAGACCCTGGTGATGCATGTGCGTGGCTGTGACAGTCCGCGGCAGGAACTGCGGGTGCCGTTCCATGTGGGTGATGACCATTCACGCACCTGGGTGATCAGCCGTACCGATAGCGGCCTGCGCTTGAAGCACGACCACCGTCATGCCGATGGCAGCGCGGATGCGGTGACCATGTACGGCGGTGATACCGTCCAGGCCGGCAGCGCGGGGCGGCAGGAGTTTCCGGTCGATGCCCAATCGGTGGCGATGTTCACCGCAAATGGCATGACCGCCTCGCTGCGCAACACCTGGGCGATGGAGCTGGAGCCGGGCAAGCGCTTCGTCTACGAGCTGGCGCGCCCGGATGGGCGTTTGTTCCAGGTCGAGTTCGACCTTGGCACGCCGGTGGAACTGCCGCCGGCGCCCTGGGGCAGCGAGGCCTGACATGCAGAGGGCGCCGTTGCCGGCGCCCTCTGATCCTTCGGGCGGGGAACTCAGCGGGCGCCGAAGCGGGCGCGGCAACCGCCGTTGACCCAGATGCTGTTGCCGTTGAAGCCCCAGTTGCGGCCTTCCACGCAGCGCGTATCCGAGGCCTGCTGGACGATGACCGGGCGCCCCTGGCGGCGATCCCAGGCGCAGGTGTTCAGGCGGTTGCTGTTGCTGTGGCAATCCACGAAGTAGTTGTTGCCACCCCAGCCGCCGCCATTGCCCCAGCCGCCACCACGGCCTTCGGCGAATTCACCACGGCAGCCGCCATTGACCCAGACCGTGCCATTGCTGCTGCCCCAGTTGCGGCCTTCCACGCAGCGCGTATCGGAAACCTGGCGGACCAGCACCGCGCTGCGCCAGCCGGTATTGCAGACCACATGACGGTTGCTGTTGCTGTCGCAGCGGATGGTCTGGTTGCCGTTCCCGTGGCCCGGGCCGCCGCCCCAGCCGCCACCGCGACCTTCGGCAAATTCGGCGCGGCAACCACCGCTGACCCAGACACTGCCGTTGTTGCTGCCCCAGTTGCGGCCTTCGGTGCAGCGGGTGTCGGAGACCTGGCGGACCAGCACTGCGCTGCGCCAGCCGGTGTTGCAGACCTGCTGGCGGTTGTTGTTGCTGTCGCAGCGGATGGTGCTTCCGTTGTTGTTGCCGCCGCCGCCCCAGCCACCGCCGCGGCCCTCGGCGAATTCGGCGCGGCAGCCGCCGTTGACCCAGACGCTGCCGTTGTTGCTGCCCCAGTTGCGACCTTCGATGCAGCGCGTATCGGAAACCTGGCGGACCAGTACCGCGCTGCGCCAGCCGGTGTTGCAGACCTGTTGGCGATTGCTGTTGCTGTCGCAGCGGATGGTGTTGCCCTGGCCGCCCGGATAGCCGGATTGGGCCGAAGCGGGGGACGGGCTCATCGCCAGCCCAGACAGGGCAGCCAGGCCGGCGAGCAGGAGGGGACGGTTCATGGCGGCTTCCCTGTTCAGGTTGGGTGGCCGAACTATAGGCGCAGTCCCACTTAAGGCCGCGTGACTGATCGCCGGATTTGCTCCTGCACCCGCTGAGCGCCAAAATACGGGGCTACCCGGCACCGTTTCGTACCGGGCCCCCTGCGGAGCTTTCCATGCGTACCCATTTCTGCGGCCTGGTCGACGAGACCCTGATCGGCCAAACCGTGACCCTCGCCGGCTGGACCGACGTTGCCCGTAACCTCGGCGGTGTCTGCTTCATCGATCTGCGCGACCACGAAGGCATCGTCCAGGTCACCGTCGAGCCCGACAACGCCGAAGTGTTCGCCGTCGCCGCAAGCCTCGGCTACGAGGACGTGCTGCAGGTCGAAGGCGTGGTGCGTGCGCGCCATGCGGTCAACGACAAGATCCGCAGCGGCAAGGTGGAAGTGATCGCCACCCGCATCAGCATCCTCAACAAGGCCGCGCCGCTGCCGTTCCACGCGCACGAGAACCCGGGCGAGGAAACCCGCCTGAAGTACCGTTACCTGGACCTGCGTCGCCCGGAAATGCAGCGCATGCAGCGCACCCGCATCAAGCTGGTGCAGGCGCTGCGCCGCCATCTGGATGCACGCAACTTCCAGGACATCGAAACCCCGATCCTGACCAAGGCAACCCCGGAAGGCGCGCGCGACTTCCTGGTGCCGGCACGCATGCACCCGGGCGAGTTCTACGCCCTGCCGCAGAGCCCGCAGTTGTTCAAGCAGATCCTGATGGTGGCCGGCTTCGACCGCTACTACCAGATTGCCCGCTGCTTCCGCGATGAAGCCCTGCGTGCCGACCGCCAGCTCGAATTCACCCAGCTGGACATGGAGTTCGCCTTCGTGCGCGAGCGCGACGTGCAGGATTTCGTCGAGGACATGATCCGCTCCATCTTCAAGGAAGTGGTCGACGTCGACCTCGACGCCAGCTTCCCGCGCATGACCTGGGCCGAGGCGATGCGCCGCTACGGTTCGGACAAGCCGGACCTGCGCATCGCGCTGGAGCTGGTGGACGTGGCCGAGCTGGTCAAGGCCAGCGAGTTCCCGGTGTTCACCGCTGCCGCCAATGACGCCGATGGCCGCGTGGCCGCGCTGCGCATCCCGGGCGGTGCCAGCCTCAGCCGCAAGCAGATCGACGAATATGCCGCCCACGCCGCCAAGTACGGTGCCAAGGGCCTGGCTTACATCAAGATTGCCGAGAACGGCGAGATCAGCTCGCCGATCCAGAAGTTCTTCGCCGAAGACGCCTTCGCTGCGCTGCTCAAGCAGGTTGGTGCCGGCAATGGCGACATCGTGTTCTTCGGTGCAGGCGGCTACAACAAGGTCTCCGACTTCATGGGTGCGCTGCGCCTGAAGGCCGGCAAGGACTTCAACCTGGTTGCCGACGGCTGGGCACCGCTGTGGGTCACCGACTTCCCGATGTTCGAGTGGGACGAGGAAGAGCAGCGTTACGTTGCCCTGCATCACCCCTTCACCGCACCGGCGGTGGACGATGTGGCCGAGTTGCGCGCACACGCCAAGACCGCTGTTTCGCGCGGTTATGACATGGTGCTCAACGGCAACGAGATCGGTGGCGGTTCCATCCGTATCCATCGCCCGGAAATGCAGAGCGCGGTGTTCGAGCTGCTCGGCATCGGTGCCGAAGAGGCGCGCGCCAAGTTCGGCTTCCTGCTGGATGCGCTGAACTTCGGTGCCCCGCCACACGGTGGCATCGCCTTCGGCATCGACCGTATTGCCGCGCTGATGGCCGGTACCGAGTCGATTCGCGACGTGATCCCGTTCCCGAAGACCACCGGCGCACAGTGCCTGATGACCGATGCGCCGTCGCCGATCGCCGACGCGCAGCTGGCCGAAGTGCACGTGCAGGTGCGTCCGCGCGCCGACAAGGCCTGAGCCTTGGCAGCTGACGCCAGCATCCGTCGCGCCACGCCCGATGATGCTGGCGTGTTGTGTGCACTGGCCGAACGTACGTTCGTGGAGACGTTCGGCCACCTGTACCCAGCGCAGGACCTGGCCGATTACCTGGCCACAGCGTACCCGGTCGAGCTGCAGCGGCAACAGCTGCAGTCCGGAGATTACGCGGCGTGGTTGCTGGACGTGGCAGGCGAGGCCGTTGGCTTCGCCTTTGCCGGTCCCTGTGGCTTGCCGCATGCGGATGCCAGTGCAACCGACGGCGAGCTGAAACGCCTGTACGTGCTGGGCCAGTACCAGGGTGGTGGTCGTGGCGGCCTGTTGTTCGATGCGGCCCTGCAGTGGCTGCAGACGCCGGGGCGCACGTTGTGGATAGGCGTGTGGTCGGAGAATTTCGGCGCGCAACGCTTCTATGCACGGCATGGCTTCGAGCACGTCGGGGCCTATGAGTTCCCGGTCGGCAGCGTGCGTGACAATGAGTTCATCCTGCGGCGGCTTGCTGGTTGATTGACGCTCGGCAATGCCGATTTCAGGCGTCGCCGGGAGTGCGCTCTGCCGAGCATGGCTCGGCACTGCAGTTGTGTGCCTGCATTTGTGGGAGCGGCGTGAGCCGCGACGCTGGTAATCCAGCAGCTTGCCGATACCCTTCCTGCATGCATCAAAGTGTGCGCTGCATCGCTGCGGCCATGCTTGGCCGCTGCGTCTACACAGGAAAGGGGGGGGGCTGCGTGCGCATACGCGCGTCCTCCCGAACACCGGGCCTGGTCGCTGCGCCTTGTTGCTGCGGCCACGGTGCGGAATGTCTGGGCGTGGATACGGACGGCAATGCGGGCGTTGAGTGCCGGTGCCGGCAAGGCGAAGCAAGCATGAGAAAGCAATTTGACGAGGCTCAGGTGATCGGTTTCCTGCGCGAGCTTGATGCCGGCCAAGCCCTGCAGGTGCTCTGCAGGAAGCATGGTTTCAGTGATGCGTCGCGCGTGCTGTTGCGGCGTGCCTGCGCTGGCCTGCGCGCGCCCCGCGCAAGCCACCTGCGGCGCTTGCAGCTGGAGAACCAACGGCTCAAGGATCTGCTACACGTGCAGGCGCAGGAGCGCGTGCGGATCAGGCAGGCCCTGCGCGAGCAGTTGTGAGCGTCTGCCACGCGCCACGGAGCGGGGTGGTCAGCGGCTGAGCTCGGTCTCGCCTGCGGCATTGGTATGTGCCGAAACCTTATGCAAGGCGCTCAAGGCTTCAACGAAGCCGCTGCTGTCATTGCTGCGGAACACCCCGGAAACGCGCAGTTCCCCCAGCGCTGCATCCTTGATCCGCAACGGGCTGCCGCCATAGCGGTTGAACTCGTCTACCGCCGCCCGCAATGGCATGTCTGCAAACACCAGCTGGCCGTCGATCCATGCCGGTGTGCTGCCGCCGTGGAAGCTCTGTACCTGTGGGACCTTGCCGGCGGCCATGTGCGCGCGCTGCCCGGGAGTGAGCGTGGCCACGGCTGCGGCGCGGTCGTCGGCCGCGGCGGCGCGCAGCTGTACCTTCCCTTCGAACAGGGTTACATCAAGGCCATCGTCCAGGCGATACACCTCGAACTGGGTGCCGACCGCACGCACGCTGCCTTGTGCTGTATCCACGGTCAGTGGGCGCGCGGTGTCGGCGGCAACCTTGAAGAAGGCGCGGCCCTGGTCCAGGGCGATGCGACGCTGTTGCCTGCTGTAACGCACGCGCAGCGTGGTGCCGGTATCGAGATCAACCTGCGTACCATCGTCGAGGGTGATGCTGCGCTGCTCGCCGATCGCGCTGGCATAGCGTTGTTCGCTTATTGGTGCAGGGGTAAAGACGCGCCAGCCAATGACAATCGCAGTCAGCGCCGCTGCGCAGGCCGCCAGCCATTGCATACGGCGCGGTCTGCGCCGTTGCTGCGGCTGGGCTTGCGCCGGAACTGCTGCAGGGATCGCCGCCAGCCGCTGGCTGATCTCGGGCGCAGCGGAAAAATCGCCCAGCATCGACCACATGCGCTCGACGCGCTCGTAGGCAAGCCGATGCGCGGGCTCGGCATCCAGCCAGAGCTGGTGCTCGGCCTGCTCATCTTCACTCACTTCGTCGGCGTGCAGGCGTGCAAACCAGGCCGCAGCCTGGGTGCGGATTGGATCGGCATCTGCAACGACTTCAAGCTTGGCTTCTTTCATGGCTGCTCCAAACGCGTGCCGAAGTGCAGCAGGGCGCGCATCATCTGTTTCTCCACGGCACTGACACTGATGCCCAGTTGGCTGGCGATGGCGGCATAGGTCATGCCTTCATAGCGATGCAGCAGGAATACCTGCTGGCAACGCGGTGGTAAATCATCCAGCACCTTCAAGAACAGCTGCAGGCGTTCGCGGTCCTGGTAGACGCGCTCACCGCATACGGTTTCGGTGGGCCAGCCCTCGGTGTTCTCATCGATGGGTACATGTTGTCCAACATGGCGGGTACGGTCGCGACGGTAACGGTCGCGCAGCAGGTTGCCCGCAATCGTCATCAAATAGGCCTCGACGTTGTTGACCTTGTCCGCCTGCGGATCGCGCATCATCCGCACCAGTGTTTCCTGGGTGAGATCTTCCGCGTCTTCCACTGTACCCAGGTGGTTCCTGAAGTAGCGCATCAGGCGTGGACGGTACTGTTGCGCCATGGCGCCCGTGTCCCGGAGGCTGTCGGGCGGGGGCTGGATGGGCGGCAGGGCGGCGGTCATTGGCAGGCGTTGACAGTCTGGGGCGACACGCGCAGCTTGGGCCAGTGCCAGTGATTCTGCCAGATGAGGGGTTTTGCGCTTGCTGCGTCTGTACAGGGGGTTGCCGGTTCGGTGCCAGTCCGGTTGTCACTGGGAGAGGGGATGATTGCCAGCGCAGGTCGCGGAAATCAGCGGGTGCGGGACGGTCGGCGTGGCATGTTGCGCTGGCTGTTGCTATGCCTTGTCCTGGTGATCGTGCCTGCTTGGGCACAGGGCAGTTCCGTCATCCGCGATTACCAGCAGCCACGGCAGCCCTTGCAGCAGGCGTTGGCGCAACTGGCAACCAGCTCGGGGCTGCAGATACTGATGGCGCCGCAGATGCTCGCTGGCAGGACCGCACCTGCGTTGAACGGGCGCTACAGCGTCGCCCAGGCACTGCAGCAGCTGCTCGCTGGCAGCGGCCTGAGCTATCGGCTGACCAGCAGCGGGGTCATCACCATTGTCCAGGCGGCGACAGCGCCGGCAGCCGAAGCGCCCAAGCCAACGCAGCCGGCGACGATGCCGGCGGTGGCCAGTTCCCTGGCCTCGCTGCAGGTCACCGGCTCGCGGATACGCCGCAGCGCGTTTGAGGGCCCGGCACCGGTCACCATCATCACTGCTGAGCAGATGCAACGCGATGGCCATTTCACCTTGGCAGATGCGCTGGCCGTGAATGGCGTGAGCAACTACGGCGCCGAGTCGCTGGACGGCGGCGGGCGCTTTTCGGCGAACGCGCAGCCCTTGAACCTGCGCGGCCTGGGCCCGGGCAGGGCGCTGATCCTCGTCGATGGCCGGCGGTTGCCGGACTACCCGTTTCCCTCGAACGGACGCAGCAATTTCCAGAGCCTGGGTGGCATTCCCCTGGCCAGCGTGGAGCGTGTCGAGCTGATGACCGGTGGCGCCTCGGCCATCTACGGGGCCGATGCGATTGCCGGGGTGGTCAATATCGTGCTCAAACAACCGCGCAGCGGTTCGCAGGCCAGGGTGCGCACCGGCACCAGCAGCCAGGGCGGTGGTGATCGCTTTGATCTGCAGTGGTCCGCCGGGCATGGCGGCGAGAACTGGGGGCTGAGTTACGCCGTGCAATACTCGGCTGCCGAGTTGCTGCGCGGCGCGCAACGCGACCTGCAACGTCCAACGGACGGCACTGCAGGCGTGCCAGTGAATCCCGAACTTGGGCTGGGTTTCATGCGCGAGGGCGGTGCCGCGCAAATGCTGGTGCCGCTGCCGCGCGATGTCTGCTCGCGCTGGCAGGGTGAGTTCGTCGACTGGAATTTCCTCGCGCCAGCAAACGCGCCATCGGCGCTGCAGGGGCACGGCTGCGGAACCTGGCGCAATGCTGGCTACACATCGCTGATGGATGGCGTGCGGGAGCTGTCTGGCCAGCTGCAGGCACAGTGGGCCTTGTCGTCTCACACTCAGGCATGGGCGAGTCTGCAGCTGTGGAGCGCGCGCAGCGAACTGGCCAGCGGGTTTGAGACCATCACCGGGCCGCATTCGGTCAGCACCGGCAAGGTCAACCAGGTCTACGATCCGCGCTTCGGTTACCTCGCGCCACTGCGTGTGCTTACCCCGCAGGAAGTAGGCGGGCTGGATGCGACGGACGATGACTACCGCGAGCGGATGTGGGATCTGGCATTGGGTCTGCAAGGACGTTACGGGCAGCGCCTGGACTGGAGCCTGGCGGCCAGTCGTTCGGACTATCGGGTGCAGCGTGATCGACGGCGCTTGCTGGGCGAGAAGGTCAATGACTTTTTCTTTGCTCCCGCGATGGGGTTGACCAATGATGGCGTCATCATCCAGCCATTGAACCTGCAGCATTGGTATCGGCCGATCACGCCTGACGAATACATGGCCATGTCCGGCAATGTGCATTACGACGCGCTTACCCGGGTGGATGAGGTGTCCTATGTTGTCTCCGGTGGGATCGCTGATCTGCCTGCGGGCAGCCTGGCAATGGCACTGGTGGCGGAAGCCAGTCGACAGCGCTACCGGCTGCGCAACACGCCATCGGTACTGCCCCTGCAGATGGACACCTATAACCTTACCGGCAGCGTGGGCGAGGGGACGCGCGATCGCTACGCGTTGGGCGCAGAGCTGAGCGTTCCACTGACGACGGCGATCAAGGGCAGTCTGGCCGGCCGCGTGGACAGGTACGACGACGCGGTCGCAGTCGCCACCGCGCGCACCTGGAGTGCGGGGCTGGAATGGCGACCTGCGCACAATCTGCTGTTGCGTGCCAGCCACGCGACCAGCTTCAAGATGCCGGACATGCACTGGGTGTTCACCGATGGCGGCGGCAGTTTTGGCAGCGCCATCGATGCAAGGCGCTGCATCGTTGCCGGTGCCAATCCCGGCTGCGCTGGTTATGCATCGGAGTTTCTGACCCGGACCTATCGCAACCCTGAGCTGGGTGCGGAGACCGGCACCTCGACCACCGTCGGTGTTGTCTGGGATGCCGGCGATGCCTTGTCGATCAGCGCTGACTATTGGGATGTCAGCAATGAAGGCGGCATTGGCCGCATCTCGCCCGCGCTGCTGCTGCGTGATGAAGCCGAGTGCGCCACCGGCCTGCGCCCGGATGGGCGCCCGAGCACGCTGGATCCACACTCCTGGGAGTGTCGCAAGGCGCGTTCGCGGGTAGTGCGTAGTGGCGAGCAGGGCGATGGCCGCATCCTCATGGTCGAGTCGACGGCGGCCAACCAATCCGAGCAACGCATCCGCGGCATCGACACCGTAGCGGATTGGCGTTTCAGCAACGGCATCGGTGACTTCACCCTGCACATGGCCTGGACGCACACGTTCTGGGCCCAGCGCCGGGTGCGCTCGCCGGGCACCCTGCACGAGGAATGGCGCCAGACGCAGTGGGACTCAGGTGAAAACCTGGCATTCCGCAGCAACCTGCGTACCAGTCTGGGTTGGCAGGGACAGGGTGGCTGGTCAGCCAACCTGTTCGGCATCCGCTACGGCCGCTTGCCGCGCGTTGATGGTCAGGGCCGGATAAAGCCACTGCTGCTATGGAATGCCAATGTCAGCAAACAGGTGAGCAAGCGCGCAACGGCGAGCTTGTTCATCAACAATCTATTCAATACAGCGCCGCCGCGTGACAGCAGCAATGACGAATTTCCGTACTACTACGACGAGGTCTACAGCGCGGTGGGACGGCAGCTGGCCGTGCAGCTGGATTACAACTTCGACTGAAGGCCGGGGCGTTGCCCGTTGTGGTGGGCAAGGGCGATGACGGAAACTGAGCACATGTCATGGCAGAACTCCCCGCGTCCCCGTGTGCTGATCTTGCACGGCATCTGGAACACCCGCTCCTGGCTGTTGCCATTGGCCTGGCGGCTGCGCACGCAGGGCTTCGCAGTGGATACGTTTGGCTATGCCAGCGTGTTCGGCGGACCCGAACAGGCGGTGCCGCAGTTGGTACAACGTTTGCGCACGGGAGGGCAGGTGTCACTGGTCGGGCACAGCCTGGGTGGTCTGGTCGCGCTGGAGGCGCTGCGGCAGGCGCCGAGCCTGGAGGTGCCGCGGGTGGTCTGCCTGGGCTCCCCGCTATGCGGCAGCGGCACCGCCCGTTCAATGGCCGAGCATGGTTGGGTGGCGGCCTTGGGGCGTAGTGGCGACCTGTTGTTGCACGGTTTGCCGGATTGGCAGGGAAAGGCCGAGGTCGGCCTGATTGCTGGCTCGGTGGCGCATGGGCTGGGGGCGATGATGGGCGCGCTGGATGGCGAATCCGATGGCACCGTGGGGCTGGCGGAGACCCGTCTGCCGGGCCTGGCCGATCACTGCGTGGTGCCGGTCAGCCACAGCGGACTGGTGCTGTCGCCCGAGGTGGCCACGTTGACCGCCGGCTTCCTGCGCCAGGGGCGCTTTCCGACGGTTGCCGCCGTAACCGGCTGATGACGGGGGCCGGGCGGGGGATCAGGTAGAATTACCGTCCTGTTCCTGACAGATGTACGGTATTCCCATGGGTCGAGGTCCTTCCATCGAAGGTCGCAAAAACGCGAATGACGCGAAGCGCGGCAAGATTTTCACCAAAATCATCCGGGAGATCAGCGTTGCTGCCCGTGGTGGCGGAGGCGACCCAAACAACAACCCGCGCCTGCGCGTGGCGATGGACAAGGGCCTGGCCGCGAACATGACCAAGGATGTCATCGAGCGCGCGATCAAGAAGGCCACCGGTGAGTTGGAAGGCGTCGAGTACGAAGAAGTGCGCTACGAGGGCTATGCCCCGGGCGGCATCGCCGTGATCGTCGACTGCCTGACCGACAACCGCGTGCGCACCGTGGCCGACGTCCGCCATGCTTTCAGCAAGTGCGGCGGCAACATGGGCACCGAAGGCTCGGTGTCGTTCATGTTCAAGCGGCTGGGCGTGCTGAGCTTTGCACCGGGTGCGGATGAAGAGGCCATCACCGAGGCGGCGATCGAGGCTGGTGCCGACGATATCGCGGTCTATCCGGAAGATGGCTCCATCGACGTGATCACCGCGCCGGAAGCCTTCCAGTCGGTGAAGGACGCGATGACAGCCGCCAAGCTGGTGCCGGACCACAGCGAAATCACCTTCCGTGCCGACAACGACGTCGCCGTCGATGCCGATACCGCCGTGCAGGTGAAGAAGCTGCTGGACATGCTTGAAGACCTGGACGATGTGCAGGACGTGTATTCCAACGTCGACCAGGCAGGCCTGGAGCGGGTCTGAGGACCCGCCCGGTCCCACCGGGTGAGACGGCGTCCGGCCATGCTGGGCGCCGTTTTTTACTGATAGAGGCAGCATGACCCGCATCCTTGGCATTGATCCCGGCTCGCAACGCACCGGCGTCGGCATCATCGACATCGACGCCAACGGCCGCGCCCGCCATGTTCATCACGCGCCACTGGTGCTGTTGGGTGCGGCGGATTTCCCGCAGCGGTTGCGTTTGCTGGCGCACGGGCTGCATGCCTTGATCGAGGAATTCCAGCCGCAGGAAGTGGCGATCGAGAAGGTGTTCATGGCCAAGAACGCCGATTCGGCCTTGAAGCTGGGCCAGGCGCGTGGCGCGGCGGTGTGTGCGGTGGTGATGCGCGATCTGCCGGTCAGCGAATACGCCGCCACCGAGATCAAGCTGGCCGTGGTTGGCCGCGGCGGCGCGGAAAAGCAGCAGGTGCAGCACATGGTGGGTTTGATGCTGAACCTGCAGGGCAAATTACAGGCAGACGCCGCCGATGCATTGGCGGTGGCCATCACGCATGCGCATGTCCGCGCCACGGCCAACCGGCTGGGGGTGGACGTGCGCCAGGCTTGGAGTCGCAAATGAGGTTTTTCGCATGATCGGTCGCCTGCGCGGCATCCTCGCCTACAAGGCCCCGCCGTGGCTGGTGATCGACGTCAATGGCGTGGGTTATGAGCTGGAGGCGCCGATGAGCACCTTCTATGACCTGCCCGATGTCGGTCGGGAGGTCATCCTGTTCACCCATTACGCGCAGAAGGAAGACAGCGTCTCGCTGTACGGCTTCCTGCGTGAGGGCGAGCGCCGGCTGTTCCGCGACGTGCAGAAGGTGTCGGGCATCGGCGCCAAGATCGCGCTGGCGGTGCTGTCCGGGGCCAGCGTCGACGAGTTCGCGCGGCTGATCCAGACCGGCGATGTCACTGCGTTGACCCGTATTCCCGGTATAGGCAAGAAGACCGCCGAGCGCATGGTGGTCGAACTGCGTGACCGCGCAGCCAATTTCACCGGTGGCGGCGCACCCATTGCCGGCCAGCTGGGCACCGATGCGGTGTCCGAGGCGACAGTGGCGTTGCAGCAACTGGGCTATAAACCGGCAGAGGCGGCCAAGATGGCGCGCGATGCCGGTGCCGAGGGCGATGATGTCGCCACGGTCATCCGTAAAGCGCTGCAGGCAGCCCTGCGTTAACCCCTTCGGCAGCATGACGCCAACCCGAGATCGCCATGTCCCACGCTCCTTCCACGTCTGAATCCTCCACTCAAGGCCATGGACACGGTCACGGCGGCGCTGCCGGCGGCCTGGCATTGGTTGTCGGCGCCATCGGCGTGGTGTTCGGCGATATCGGCACCAGCCCGCTGTACACCCTGAAGGAAGCGTTCTCGCCGCATTACGGGCTCAACAGCGATCACGACACCGTGCTGGGCGTGCTGTCGCTGGCGTTCTGGGCGTTGAACATGGTGGTCACGCTCAAGTACGTGACCATCATCATGCGCGCCGACAATGACGGCGAGGGCGGCATCATGGCGCTGATGGCGCTGGCCCAGCGCACCCTGCGCAATGGCTCGCGGTCAGCCTATGTGGTCGGCATCCTCGGTATTTTCGGCGCCTCGCTGTTCTTTGGTGACGGTGTAATCACCCCGGCGATTTCGGTGTTGGGCGCGGTCGAGGGCCTGGAAGTCGCGGCGCCGGGGCTGGGCCATTTCGTGGTGCCGATCACCCTGGTGGTGCTGGCGGCGGTGTTCGCTGCGCAACGCTTTGGCACCGAGAAAGTGGGCAAGGTATTCGGCCCGGTGATGACCATCTGGTTCCTGTCGCTGGCCGCCATCGGCATCTGGAACGTGATCGCCGCGCCTGAGGTACTCAAGGCCTTCAACCCGCTGTGGGCGGCGCGCTTCTTCATGGAGCATGGCTGGCACGGCGTCTTCATCCTCGGTGCGGTGGTGCTGGCGGTGACCGGTGGCGAGGCCTTGTATGCGGACATGGGCCACTTCGGTGCGCCGCCGATCCGCCATGCCTGGTACTTCTTCGTGCTGCCATGCCTGGTGCTCAACTACCTGGGGCAGGGCGCGCTGGTGCTGCAGCGTCCCGACGCGGTGGCAAATCCGTTCTTCGAGGCGGTGCCCGGCTGGGCGCTGATCCCAATGATCATCCTGGCCACAATGGCGGCGGTGATCGCCAGCCAGTCGGTAATCACCGGTGCGTTCTCCGTATCGCGGCAGGCCATGCAGCTGGGTTACATCCCGCGCATGCGCATCCTGCATACCTCGCACGACACCATCGGCCAGATCTATATCCCGGGCATCAACTGGGGCCTGGCGGTGATGGTGTTCGGGCTGGTGCTGGCCTTCCGCAGCTCCAGCAACCTGGCGGTGGCCTACGGCATCTCGGTGTCGGGCACGATGCTGATCGACACCTTGCTGCTGGCGCTGGTCGCCCGCGTGCTGTGGCCGCGTGCGCGCCATGCCATCGTGGCCTTGTGCGTGGTGTTCATTTTCATCGACCTGGGCTTCGTGATCGCCAACGGCGCCAAGCTGCTGCAGGGCGCCTGGTTCCCGCTGGTGCTTGGCCTGGTGCTGTTCACGATGATGCGCACCTGGCGCCGTGGTCGTGAGCTGCTGCGTGACGAGATCCGCAAGGACGGTATCCGTCTGGACACATTCTTGCCTGGCCTGATGCTGGCACCGCCAGTACGGGTACCGGGTACGGCGGTGTTCCTGACCGCCGATCCGAGCGTGGTCCCGCATGCGCTGATGCACAACCTCAAGCACAACAAGGTGCTGCACGAGCGCAATGTGTTCCTGCACGTGGAAACCCTGCCGATGCCATATGCGGCCGAAGGCCAGCGCCTGCGCATCGATTCGGTGGGTGATGAGTTCTACCGCGTCCACGTGCGCTATGGCTTCATGGAAACCCCGGATATTCCGCTCGCGCTGATGCGGTCCTGTGACCACGGCGGCATCTATTTCGATCCGATGGATACCACCTTCTTTGCCAGCCGCGAGACCATCGTGGCCAGCGCCAACCGTGGCATGCCGATCTGGCGCGACAAGCTGTTCGCCTTCATGCATCGCAACGCGGCGCCTGCCACGGGCTTCTTCCGCATTCCGGGCAACCGGTTGGTGGAATTGGGCGCGCAGGTGGAAATCTGATCGGATGCGACGTGCTTGGCGCATAATTGCGAAATGACTGACGACCGCATAATCGGCGCAGGCGCGACCCGCGAGGACGACGCCGCCGACGCCAGCATCCGCCCGCGCAGCCTGGCCGATTATCTCGGCCAGGCACCGGTACGCGAGCAGATGGATATCTATATCCAGGCCGCCAAGGCCCGCCGCGAGGCGCTGGACCATGTGCTGATCTTCGGCCCGCCCGGGCTGGGCAAGACCACGCTGAGCCACGTGATCGCCAACGAGCTGGGTGTGGCGCTGCGTGTCACTTCCGGCCCGGTGATCGAGAAAGCCGGCGATCTGGCCGCGCTGCTGACCAATCTGCAGCCGCATGACGTCTTGTTCATCGACGAAATCCACCGTCTTTCGCCGGTGGTGGAGGAAGTGCTGTACCCGGCGATGGAAGACTTCCAGATCGACATCATGATCGGCGACGGCCCGGCCGCGCGCTCGATCAAGCTGGATCTGCCGCCGTTTACCCTGATTGGCGCCACCACCCGCGCCGGGCTGCTGACCGCGCCGCTGCGCGACCGCTTCGGCATCGTACAGCGGCTGGAGTTCTATTCGGCCGAGGAGCTGACCCGCATCGTGCGGCGTTCGGCAGGCATCCTTGGCATTGATTGCAGCGCCGAAGGTGCCGGCGAGATCGCCCGCCGTTCGCGCGGCACCCCGCGTATCGCCAACCGGCTGCTGCGACGCGTGCGTGACTATGCCCAGGTCAAGGCCGGTGGGCATATCGACCAGGCGGTGGCGCAGGCGGCGATGCAGATGCTCAAGGTCGATCCGGAAGGCTTCGACGAGCTGGATCGGCGCATGTTGCGCACCCTGGTGGAATATTTCGATGGCGGCCCGGTCGGGGTCGAGTCGATGGCTGCGGCTCTTTCCGAGGAGCGCGGCACTCTGGAAGACGTGGTCGAGCCGTTCCTGATCCAGCAGGGCTTCCTGGTGCGTACCGCCCGCGGGCGCATGGCCACCAGCAAGGCTTACCGCCATCTGGGCCTCAAACCGAAGGCGGCACCGGCGCCTGTGGACCTGTTCGCGGAGCAACGCGATGACGAATGAGTCTCGGTTCAGTTGGCCGACACGCATTTACTGGGAAGATACCGACGCTGGCGGCGTGGTCTACCACGCCCGCTACGTGGCCTTCATGGAGAGGGCAAGGACCGAATGGATGCGCGCCCTCGGCTATGGTCAGGAAACCATGCGTTGCGGTGACGGCCAGGTATTCGTGGTCCGTGCCATGAACCTGGATTTCCTGAAGCCGGCCAAGCTGGACGATGCGCTGACCACCACGGTGGAACTGCTGCAATGCCGGCGGGCCAGCCTGCTGATGGCGCAGGCGGTGATGCGCGATGACCAGGTGCTGGCGACGGCGCAGGTCCGCCTTGCCGCCGTCGGCGCCCGCGACTTCCGTCCGCAGGCGCTTGATGACACGCTTTACGCAGTACTGAAACCCCTTCAAACACAACCCGCTTAAGCAACACTGAGGAAGATCGGATGATCGCTTTGCTTCTGGCCCTGCAGGCCACCGTGACCGAGGTCCTGCCGGCCGACGTCAGCGCCGCCGCTGCGCAGACCGTGGCGCAGGCCAGCCATGGCGGCGGCATCAACTACCTGGACCTGATGCTCAAGGCCAGCATCCCGGTCAAGCTGATCGTGCTGCTGTTGCTGGCAGGTTCGTTCATCAGCTGGGTGATCATTTTCCGCAAGGCACGCGTGTTCAAGGCCGCCGACAACGAGGCCAGCGAGTTCGAGAACCGCTTCTGGTCCGGCGCCGATCTGGGCAAGTTGTACGCCTCGGCCACCGACCGCAACCGTCAGGTTGATGGTCTGGAAGCCATTTTCGAAGCCGGTTTCCGCGAATATTCGCGCCTGCAGGGCCGCCGCGCTTTCGATGGCCGTACCCAGCTGGAAGGTGCGCAGCGCGCCATGCGCACCACCTACGCCCGTGAAGTGGATGGGTTGGAGCGCAACCTGGAATTGCTGGCCAATATCGGTTCCACCGCCCCGTACGTGGGTCTGGTCGGCACCGTGTTCGGCATCATGGTGACCATGCACGACATGATCAGCAGCGGTGAGCAGGCCGGTATCGCCTCGGTTGCCCCGGGTATTTCCGAAGCCCTGTTCGCCACCGCGATCGGCCTGTTCGTGGCGATCCCGGCGGTGTGGGCCTATAACCGCTTCACCACCCGCGTCGAGCGGCTGTCGGTGCGCTATGAAACCTTCGCCGAGGAGTTCAGCTCCATCCTGCAGCGCCAGCAGAGCGGCAGCGACGAGTAAGTGCGCCAGCGCCTTCCTCTGACCGCAGGAGCCCATCTATGACCGCCGCCATTCCCCGCCGCAAGCGCCGCAAGCTCAAGTCCGAGATCAACGTCGTGCCGTATATCGACGTGATGCTCGTGCTGCTGATCATCTTCATGGTGACTGCGCCGCTGCTGACCCTCAGTTTCGAGGTCGACCTGCCCAGCTCCACCGCCAAGGCGCTGGAGAGCAAGCAGGACCCGATCGTGGTCTCGGTGCGCGCCGACGGCCAGATGAGCCTGAAGCTGCCCGAAGCCAAGGACCCGCAGGCCATGGACGCTGCCGCGCTGCAGGCGCAATTGAGCGCATTGGCCTCGCAGGACAAGGCGCTTCGCGTGATCGTGGCCGCCGACAAGAGCGTGGCCTATGAGAAGGTCATGGACGCCATGGATGTGATCAAGGCCGCGAAGATCGAAAAGGTGGGTCTGGCGACCGATGCACGCTGACGCACTGCCACCACCGCACGACAACCGCAACGAGTGGGGCCTGCCGGTCGTACTGGCGTTGCTGGTGCACCTGTTGGTCGCGGCGATTTTCATCATCGCCTGGATGTGGTCGCCTTCCCGCAGCACCGAGGCCGCCGCTGGCGACCCGGCGCTTGAGGCCAACATGCAGCTGTCCGCCGCCGAGGCTTCGGCTGCGCGGCAGGCCCTGCGTGCCTCGGAAAAGCTGCCGGATCTGCCCGAGCCGGTGGAAGAAGCCCAGCCCGAGCCGGTGCCGGAAGACACCGTGCCGCCGCCGCAGCCCATCCCCGAGCCCAAGCCGCAGGACGCGCCGACCCCGCAACAGCACAACGCCCAGGAGCGCATTGCCCAGCCGGACACGGTCGACCAGGAGCGCGTCAGTGCCTTGGCCATTTCCCAGGAAAAGGCCAGACAGGAGCAGGAGGCCAAGCGCCGCCAGGAACAGATCGACCTGACCGAGCGCAAGCGCGTGGAAGAGGCCGAGCAGAAGCTGCGCCTGGCCAAGCAGCAGGAAGAGGCCGATCGCAAGAAGATCGCCGACCAGCAGCGCCAGGCCAACGAAAACCAGGCCGAGCAGGAGCGTCAGCAGAAGATCGCCGAGATCCGCCGCAAGCGTGAGCAGGCCGAGCGCGAAGCCAAATTGGCCGAGCAGCGCCTGCGCCAGGTGGCCGATGCCCGCGCCCGTGCGCAGGCGGCATCGACCAGCAGTGGCAACAGCGGGCCGAGCACGCCGTCGCCGGGGCAGGGCGGCACCAGCAATGACCTGACCGCCAAATATGCTGCTGCCATCCAGCAGGCCGTGGTTGCGCAGTGGAACCGGCCGGACAATGTCGCCAATGGCACGCGTTGCCGGATCCTGATCAAGCAGCTGCCGGGCGGCGAGGTGATGAGTGCCGAGGTGCAATCGGGTTGCGCCATGGACGCGGCAGCGCGTGATTCCATCGAGCGTGCCGTGCTGAGGGCGCAGCCGCTGCCCTTCCGTGGCTATGAGACGGTGTTCCGGCGCGAGCTGATGTTTACATTCACCGCCCAGAACTGATCGATGGCTGTTCCGGGCATCCGGTTGGTTTCATTGGAAATTTATAATTTGGGGCGGTGGCTGGCGGATTTCACATGACTTTCGTTCACGATTGCGAAAATGTTCATCTGCGTGCTGCTATCCCTCTCTTATTCATTCGTACTGCTGAGCGCCTCATGAAGAATCTGTCACGCTGGCTGGTCGCCCTCACCGTTCTGCTGCTGCCTTTTGTGGCCGCGGCACAGCAGGGGGCTTTGGAAATCGAAATCACCGGTGGCAACGCCTCGGCCACGCCCATCGCGGTTGTGCCGATGGCCTACCAGGGGTCGGCCGGTGCGCCGCAGACCGACGTGGCTGCAGTGGTGCGCGCCGACCTGGACCGTTCCGGCCAGTTCCGCAACCTGCCCGAAGCGCAGATCGTCGAACGCCCCAGCCGCGGCAGCGAGGTGCAATACCCGACCTGGCGCGCGCTCAAGCAGGACTTCCTGGTCGTCGGCCGGGTGCAGGACGCCGGTGCCGGCGCCTACCGCGTGGAATACGAACTGTTCGACGTGGCCAAGGGCGAGCGCCTGCTCGGCCTGGCGATGACCGCACGTTCCAGCGCCATGCGTGACGTCGCCCACCAGATGGCCGATGCGATCTACGAGAAGATCACCGGTGTGCGTGGTGCCTTCTGGACCCGCATCGCCTACATCACTGCCAGCGGCAGTGGCGCCAACATGCGCTACGCGCTGATGGTGGCCGATTCCGACGGCTACAGCCCGCAGACCATCGTGCGCTCGGCCGAGCCGCTGCTGTCGCCGAGCTGGAGCCCGGACGGTCGCAAGCTGGCCTATGTCAGCTTCGAGCGCGGCAACTCCTCCATCTACGTGCAGGACATCGCCACCGGTGGCCGTGAGCTGCTGACCAGCTTCCGCGGCATCAACAGCGCGCCCTCGTTCTCACCGGACGGCCGTCGCCTGGCCCTGGCCCTGTCGCGCAGCGGCAACCCGGAAATCTACGTGATGGACCTGGGCAGCAAGCAGCTGACCCAGCTGACCAACCACTTCGGCATCGACACCGAGCCGACCTGGGCCGCCGATGGCAGCTCGGTCTACTTCACCTCCGATCGCGGCGGACGCCCGCAGATCTACCAGGTGCCGGCCAGCGGCGGCAGCGCCAGCCGCGTGACCTTCCAGGGCAACTACAATGCCAAGGCCAGCGTATCCTTTGACGGCAAGAAGATTGCCGTCGCCCAGGGCGCAGGCAGCAGCTACAAGATCGCGGTGATGGACAGCAGCCTGGGGGCGGCGCGCTGGAGCACGCTGTCGCCGGGTTCGTTGGACGAATCGCCCAGTTTCGCGCCCAATGCGAGCATGGTGCTGTACGCCGCTCGTGAAGGTGGGCGTGGTGTGTTGTATGAAGTATCCGCCGACGGCCGGGTGCGCCAGCGCTTGGTGCTGGCCGATGGCGACGTGCGTGAGCCAGCATGGGGTCCGTACCGCACTGCGCGTTGATAAAATGTTAATCTCTTCCCGCATTAATCCCCAACATTGGCCAGGAGCCACTAGGTATAGCCATGAACAAGTCAACTCGTGTTTTGCTCGTTTCGCTGCTGTCGGTAGCCGCGCTCGCTGGCTGCTCGAAGAAGGTCAAGGAACAGCCGGCACAGCCGCCGGTTGATACCGGTTCGACCACCCAGCCGACCGGCCCGTCCACCTCCGGCCTGTACGGCCCGGGCGACCTGGACACCGACGCCTGCCTGCGTCAGCGCGTTGTCTACTTCGACCTGGACCAGGATTCGGTCAAGCCGGAATTCCAGGCCATCATGGCATGCCACGCCAAGTACCTGCGTGACCGTCCGTCCTCGCGCATCACCCTGCAGGGCAACACCGACGAACGCGGCAGCCGCGCTTACAACCAGGCCCTGGGCGAGCGTCGTGGCAATGGCGTGAACTCGGCTCTGCAGGCCAACGGTGGTTCGGCTTCGCAGCTGACCGTCGTGTCCTACGGCGAAGAGCGTCCGGTCTGCACCGATTCGAACGAGTCCTGCTGGTCGCAGAACCGTCGCGTCGAAATCGTCTACACCGCGCAGTAATCGATGCGCATCAGTCTCAAACTGATGCTCGTGGTCGCGGGGGGCCGGGGGGGGGGGGCGCCCCCCCCCCCAACACGGGCCCGGGTGTGTGTGGCGGGTGGGGGGGGGGGGCAGAAGGGGA
>NZ_JBSPUF010000007.1:110681-237778 GCF_056861425.1 Stenotrophomonas sp. 21LCFQ19
CCGCACTCCCCCGCCCCCACCCCCCCCCCGGCGCGGCGGGCGCCGCCGCCCGGGGGGGGCCCCCCCGCGCCCGCGTATGCACAGCGGGCAAGTTTGGCTGACCGTGTTGGCGTGCTGGAAACGCAGGTCAACAACAGCCAGGCCAATACCGACATGCTCAATCAGCTGCAGCAGCTGCGTACTGAAATGCAGGCGTTGCAGGGCACGATCGAGCAGCTTCAGCACGAGAACGAACAGCTGAAGCAGCGCAATCGCGATCAGTATCTGGACCTGGACGGTCGCCTCAATCGCCTTGAAGGCGGTGCTGGCGCTCCGGCAGCTCCTGCCACTGGCGCGGTGACGCCTGCCGCTGCGGCCGCAAAGCCGACAGCGGCTGCTGCCGAACGTCCGCCGACGGTACGTGGCGATGCCGGTACGCTGGCTTCGGCCGGTGATGAGCGCGCTGCCTACAACGTCGCGTTCGATGCGTTGAAGGCCGGCAACTATGCCGACTCCGCGCAGTTGTTCCAGAGCTTCCTTGAGTTGTACCCGAATGCTGCCTACACACCCAATGCCTTGTATTGGCTGGGTGAGAGCTTCTATGCAACCCGTAATTTCAAGATGGCTGAGGCACAGTTCAGCGATCTGGTTGCCCGTTATCCGACCCATGACAAGGCTGCCGGCGGTCTGCTGAAGCTTGGCCTGTCGCAGTTCGGTGAAGGCAACAATGCCCAGGCGCAACAAACCCTGGAAGAGGTTGTTTCCCGTTTTCCCGGCAGTGATGCGGCCCGTACTGCCCAGGACCGACTGCAGTCGATCCGGCTCGGCCAGCAGCTGCGTTGATGTGGTGCCGCACCGACGGTGCGGCCAATGAATATGAACTCTCCGAACGCCGCTGTTCCCAGCGAGATCGTGCAGTCGCCGTTGCCGCGACTGAAGATCACTGAAATCTTCCTGTCCCTGCAAGGCGAAGCCGATACCGCTGGCTGGCCGACCGTGTTCGTGCGCCTGACCGGCTGCCCGCTGCGCTGCCAGTATTGCGATACCGCCTATGCGTTCCATGGCGGCGACTGGTGGGACATCGACGATATCGTCGCCGAAGTGTTGAAACAGGGCGTGCGCCACGTCTGCGTGACCGGCGGTGAGCCGTTGGCGCAGAAGCGCTGCCTGATCCTGCTGCACAAGCTCTGCGAAGCCGGCCTGGATGTGTCGCTGGAGACCTCCGGCGCACTGGACATCGCCGATGTGGATCCGCGCGTATCACGCGTGGTCGACCTGAAGACGCCGGATTCGGCGGAAATGGCGCGCAACCGGCTGGAGAACATTCCGCTGCTGACCGCCCGTGACCAGCTCAAGTTCGTCATCTGCAGCCGTGGTGACTACGAGTGGGCCAGGTCCATGCTCAGCGAGCACCGTTTGCCGGAGCGCTGCATGGTGTTGTTCTCACCGAGCAAGTCGCAGGTCAGCCCGCGCGAGCTGGCCGACTGGATCGTCGCCGATCGCCTGCCGGTACGCTTCCAGATGCAGCTGCACAAATTGCTGTGGGACGACGCACCGGGTTACTGAGCCGGCGTCGCCCCCTCCAATCGTTACCCCGGCGCGGGACAGCGTGCTGGCTTTCCTCTCCCAACCGGATCATCACCATGAAAAAGAAAGCAGTCGTGCTTCTTTCCGGCGGCATGGACTCAGCCGCCGTCGTCGCCATCGCCCAGGAACAGGGTTTCGAAGTGCATGCCATGAGCGTGCGCTACGGCCAGCGCCACACCTCCGAACTGGAAGCCGCCGCACGCGTAGCCGCCGCCTTGGGCGTGGCCGGGCACAAAGTGGTCGCGGTCGACCTGCGCAGCATCGGCGGCTCGGCGCTGACCGACGACATCAACGTGCCCGAGGCCGGTGCCGGTGACACTATTCCCGTCACCTATGTGCCCGCCCGCAATACCATCATGCTGTCACTGGCGCTGGGCTGGGCCGAAGTGCTGGGTGCCAACGACATCTTCTGTGGTGTCAACGCGGTTGACTACTCCGGCTACCCGGACTGCCGTCCTGAGTTCATCGCCGCCTTCCAGGCGCTGGCCAACCTGGCCACCAAGGCGGGCGTGGAAGGCGCGGGCATCCGAGTGCATGCGCCATTGCAGTACCTGAGCAAGGCACAGATCGCACTGGAAGGGCAGCGCCTGGGCGTGGATTTCGGCCTGACCGTGTCCTGTTACCAGGCCGACATGGACGGCAAGGCCTGCGGCCACTGCGACGCCTGCCAGCTGCGCGCCGATGGCTTCACTGCCGCCGGCATGGCGGATCCAACCCATTACGCATGATGTTGTTTTTGCGTTTATTGCGTTAGAATACGCGCCCCGGCTACGGCCGGGTCTTTGTTTGGGCCGTTAGCTCAGTCGGTAGAGCAGAAGACTTTTAATCTTTTGGTCGAAGGTTCGAATCCTTCACGGCCCACCAGCATTACCAAGGCTTCGGAGCGATCCGGAGCCTTTTTTGTTTTCCCGCAGGAAGGTGACCGTTCCGCAAGTTGCCTGCACTGGCAGCTCGAGCGTAGCCCGGTAGGCGCAGCGCACCCGGGAGATGGCAATCCTGTGATCTTGACGGTTGTCGCTGAGAAGCCGCGGGAGCGCTGCGCTTGCCCGGGCTCCGGTCAGGTCGGCACGGCCGCGGCTTTCGCCACGGCCTTTGTGCGTTATTTCAGCAAGGCCTGCTGGACATCGACGATGCGCACATCGTGCATCTGCTCGAGATAGGCATCCAGATACGCCTTGTGCGAGGCGCCAACCAGAACCAGGGTGCGCATGCCCGGGGTCGGCCCCATCAGGTCGCGGATGTTGGCGGCCATGCGCAGGTTGCGGGTTTCCCAGGACGTGACATACATCCGCCCGTAACCCTGCGGGGAGGGTTCTTCCAGCGCTGCTCCGTAGTCGCTTTCGAACGCGGCCGGGGCGACGTCCGGGCCGTTGTCACGCCGATACATCGCCAGTGCGTTCTCGGGTGTGTCGAGTTGGGTCTCCAGGTCGCCGTGCAGCGCTGCCCGCTGCTTGCTGGCAGGGTTGTCCCACGCCTTGCGGACAGCCTTCACGTAGGCCTTTGGGTCCGGGCCATAGCGGTCGGCACTGTGGTCGTCCATCGGCCAGAGCCGTTGGTGGCCCAGTCGCACCGCCAGCTGTGCAGCGATCAGCGTGTTCTCGTTGCGACTGCTGCGCAGTGCTTCCAGCGCCTCCACCAGCTCCTGGTTCAAAACGCCCTCCGCGCGCCGCTCTGGCGCGGGCAGGTGCAGCCATTGGACAAGGGCGGAATCGTGCTCTCCGGCAGCGAGGAACTTGGCTGCCAGTTCGCGACGCTGGGCAGCGCTTGGTTGCGCCGGCCAATTCACCAGCATTTCCTCGGCGGCCGCAGTCGCTGCTGCCACATCCAATCCGGTCGCCTTTGCCGCCGCTGACACGTCAGGGCAGTAGTCGCTCACCGTCAATGCGTAGCGGGCAGGGTAGCGGCGCAACATGTCGCATTGCTGTCCCGAGACTGTCTCGACGGCGATTGCCTGCGGTTGCCACGCAGCAAGGCGGTCAATCAGCGGGACGAGCGTCGATCGATCAAAGGTTTCCGGCAAACGTGCCAGATGCGCCGTGGCTAGCACTGCGACTTCGTTCTGAGCCCCGAGTCGAGGGCCCTTGTGCGCGCCGGGAGCAAAGGACTCGGTTTGCCCGGCTTCAGCCTGGGCTCCTGCCGCCAACAGTGCGCAGATCAATATGCCTCGTCCCCACATGCCTTGCATCACGCCCTGTTGCATAGAATCTGCCGATTGAGCGCTTGGTGGGCGCGAAGTGGCGCAGCGTCCTTCTCCGGCCAGACTTTGTCAACGGTCAGGCAGGCCTCTGCTTCAGCGTTGTCGGGGCGGATCAACGAAGAAAACCAGCGAACGTCCCGGTGGTCCGTGCGGTTTGTGACGGTGTTCGCCATTTGTGGACTGGTGTGGCAGAAGCAGCTTCGGCAGATCGCTCAGTGCTGCAGCAGGAAAGAGCAGCATCAGCTGCTGTGGTTGGAAGTCGCGATGTCTGGTTCTAATATGCGGGATGCACCGTCGGTTGCCCTGGTGGGCGTCCATGCACTGGGGACAGGGTTGAGCAAGCAGATCACGCAGTTACTGCACCGATGGCAACAAGGCGACATGGATGCGCGCGAGCATCTGTTCGAAGCCTTGTACTCGGATTTGATGCTGATTGCCCGCAACCGCTTGTCGCAACAGACCAGTGGTACCTTGCAGCCGGCGGCGTTGGTCAACGAATCGTTGATGCGCCTGCTGGGCACCGATGCGGATTACAAGGACCGCGCCCACTTCATCGCCATCGCCGCGCTGAAGATGCGTTCGGTGCTGGTCGATCACCTGCGCGCGCGTGGGGCGGACAAGCGTGGTGGCAATGCCGAGCAGTTGACGCTGTCGTACGCGGACCAGGTGCAGGACGATTCGGCCGTCGGATACGACGTACTGGCCCTGCACCAGGCATTGAATCAACTGGCCGAACTCGAGCCGCGTGCAGCGAGCACCATTGAACTGACCTACTTCGGCGGCATGAGCCGCGATGAGATCGCGCTGGTGCTGGATGTATCCGCACCAACGGTTGACCGCGACCTGCGCTTCGCGCGGGCCTGGTTGAACCGGCAGCTGCGCTGAGCAGTGATGGCAGTGATGCGGTGATGGCGACGGAGCGTTGGCGGCAGGTTCGTGAGTTGTTCGATGCCATCTGCGAGCTACCGCGCGAGCAATGGCAGCAGGCACTCGACACGGGCAGTGACGACCCCGCGGTGCGCGAGGAAGTGTTGCAGCTGCTGCGCTCACAGACCGTGGGCCTGAGCCGGGTCAGCAATCGTCTGGATACCGCGCTGGCGCGTGCCCTAGCGCCGGAACTGGGCGTGGGTGAGCGGCTCGGGCCATGGCGGCTGACCGAGCGCATCGCACATGGCGGCATGGGTACCGTGTTCAAGGCCGAGCGCGCCGACGGTCTCTACCAGCGCATGGTTGCCATCAAGCTGTTGCATGGCATGCCCGGTGCCACCGAGGTGGAGCTGCTTGGCGCCGAGCGGCAGGTGTTGGCCGGCCTGCAGCTGTCCAATGTCGCGCGTCTTTACGATGGCGGCACCACGCCGGATGGGTATCCCTATCTGGTGATGGAATACATCGACGGGGTGCCGCTGGATTGCTGGTGTGCCGAGCAGGGCCTGGGCCTGCAGCAACGGCTTGCGCTGTTCCTGGAAATCTGCAGCATCGTGCAGTCGGCACATGAGCAGCTGGTGCTGCATTGCGATCTCAAGCCGCCCAACGTGCTCGTGCAGGCCAATGGCCAGCCTGTGTTGTTGGATTTCGGCTTGGCGCGCCTGCTCAACGAGGCGCGCGACAAACGCGATTCGGGTTACTGCACGCCGGGTTATGCAAGCCCGGAGTTGATCGCCGGGCATTCCGTCGGTGCCGCCAGCGATGTCTACAGTCTTGGTGTGATGTTGCTGGAGCTGCTGTCGACACAACCGTCGATGCGCGAGGCGCAGAACACGGGTGAGGCATTGATTGCGCCCAGTGCCAATACACCCGCTGATCTGCCTTGGCGGCGGCGCCTGCGTGGCGACCTGGATGCCATCGTCGCACGCGCATGCGCCAGCGACATCTCCCTGCGCTACCGCTCGGTTGAGGCCTTGATGGCCGATCTGCGCCGCTATCTGGAGATGCAGCCGGTACTGGCACGCAACGGTGGCCGCCTGTATCACCTTGGGAAAGCGCTGCGCCGGAACTGGCAAGGCACGGCAATAGGTATGGGTGCAACCGCGCTGCTGGCGGTGTTCGTATTTGGTTTGTGGGAGACCCGGCGGCAGGCGCAGGAAGAGGCGGTTGTGGCGCAGCAGATCAGCAACTTCATGGTTGGCATGTTCGAAACCGCTGATCCGTTTCTACGCACCGAGCGCGGTGCCGAGGAGTTGAGTTCGCGCCAGTTGCTGGACAAGGCCACGCTGCAGGTCGCGCGTGATCTGGCCGATGCCCCGGCACAGTTGGCACGGATGCGTGCAGTGCTCGGTGTTGCCTACCAGAACGCTGGTGCTTCGCATCAGGCCGACACACTGCTGCAACAGGCTTACGCCGGCTTCATGGATCCGCGCGTCGCGCGGCCATTGGATGCCGCGAATGTGCTGGCGGATCTGTCGGTGCAGAAGACGCTCGACGGTGATGGTGAGCAGGGTCGACAGTTGGCGGAGCAGGGGCTGCAACTGATTGGCAGCAAGGCGCCAGCCGTGGTGCAGGCACGCCTTTACAGTGCAAAGGGTCTTGCCTTGGTGAATCAGCAGCATTTTGATCTGGGCGAGGCGGCCTTCAACAGCGCGGCGGCGCTGTATCAGAATGCGAGGGACGTTGACGTCAGCGCCGAGAAAAGCGAGTTGTCGTACAACAAGGGCCTGATGTACCTGCGCTGGGGTCGGCAGGCATCGGCTGAGCAGGAGTTCCGGCAGATGCTGGACAACCTGCATGGTCGCCGGACCAGCCTGGCGTTGGCTGCCGAGACGCGGTTGGCGCAGATACTCCGCGAACAGGGCAAATACGAACAGGCGTTGCCGCTGCTGCAAACGGGTATGCAATATGCGCTGGAGCTGTATGGTGCGGAGAGCAGCTTTGTCCGCATGCAGTACGACGGCCTGGCTGACCTGTACCGGGATTCCGGTGATTACGCAGCTGCTGAGCAGCATTACCAGAAACGGAATGCCTTGAGCGCACGTCTGGATGGAGAGGATTCGGTCGAGTATTCGATGGGTCTGTTCAATTACGGTTCGTTGAAAGTGCTGCGCGGCGAACTGGCAGCGGGCGAAGCGCTGTATCGGCAGTCCTGGATGATCCGCAAACAGAAGCTGGGCGAGGATTCTCCCACCAGCCTGCGTGCCGAAAGCGAACTGGCGCGGCTGCTGATGCGTGATGGGCGGATGGAGGAGGCCGGCGTGATGCTGATGCACGCTGACAACGGGTTGAGCAAGAGCCTGCCGGCCGATGCCCCTGGTCGCGTGCAGGCCCACTTGAACCGGATCGATTGGCATGTGCGCAGTGGACAGTTGGCGCAGGCGCGACAATTGCTCGAGCGAATGGATGCACCCGTGGCGGATGAGCTGCAGCTGCGGCTGCTGGGAATCCGCGCTGACCTGGCGGTTCGGCAGGGCGAGGGTGAGCTGGCGCTCACGTTGCGCAAGGCTGCGCTGGAACTCGCCAGCAGCAGGCAGGGCAAAGGCAGTGCCGCCGTTGTCGAGGCGAGCCTGGCGCTGGCCGAGTCGTTGCTGCAATTGGGGCATGCGCGTTTGGCCAAGGAAGAGCTGCAGCGTGTGCTGCTGCTTATAGGGCGGTTGCAGGTGGCTGGCTCGCCGGATCGGCGCAAACTGGACGGGCTGCTACTGCTGGCCGAGCAGAATCTGAGCCAGCGTTAGCCGCCCCTGGCAGGGCTGGGCAGCTCGTCGCTGCGCGTCAGCCCTGCTCGCGCACGATCTCGACCAGGCGCTGGCCGTAACGGGCCAGCTTGCTGCCGCCAATGCCGCCAACCTTGCCGAGTGCGTCGACGCTGGTCGGGCGCTGCTCGGCGATGTTGCGCAGGGTGCTGTCGTGGAAGATCACGAATGCCGGCACGTTCTGCTCGCGCGCCAGTTCCGCGCGCAGCCCACGCAAGGCCTGGAACAGTGACAGATCGCCGGCTTGCACCGGCAGACCGGTGCGCGGGCCGCCGCGCTCGCGCTCGCGGGTTGGTGCCGCGTCGCGGCGCATCATCATCTGCCGGCGTCCGGTCAGCACATCGCGGCTGGCATCGGTCAGGCGCAGGCCGCCGTGGCTTTCCGGGTCCACTTCCAACAGGCTGGCGGCAACCAGCTGGCGGAACACGCCGCGCCAGGCGCGCGCATCCAGATCATTGCCGATGGCGTAGGTGCTGAGCTTGTCGTGGCCGAGCTGGCGGATGCGTTCGTTGTCGCTGCCGCGCAGGATGTCGATCAGGTGGCCGACGCCAAAACGCTGGCCGCTGCGGTACACGCAGCTCAGCGCCTTCTGCGCCGGAATGGTGGCATCCCAGGCGGCGGGCGGGGTAAGGCAGTTGTCGCAGTTGCCGCAGGGCTTGGGATAGGTTTCGCCGAAGCCGGCCAGCAGCACCTGGCGGCGGCACTGCATCGATTCGCAGTATCCGAGCAGATGGTCGAGCTTGGCACGCTCCAGCTGCTTGCGTTCCTCGCCGGCCTCGGACTGCTCGATCATCTGCTTGAGCAGCACCACGTCGCCCAGGCCGTAGCACAGCCAGGCTTCGGCGGCTTCGCCATCGCGGCCGGCACGGCCGGTTTCCTGGTAATAACCTTCCATCGATTTGGGCAGGTCGGTGTGCGCGACAAAACGCACGTCCGGCTTGTCGATGCCCATGCCGAAGGCGATGGTGGCGCACATCACGATGCCGTCCTCACGCAGGAAGCGGCGCTGGTTGGCGGCGCGTACCTCCGGCGGCATGCCAGCGTGATAGGGCAGCGCCTGCATGCCTTCGCCACACAGGAACTGCGCGGTCTCCTCGACCTTGCGCCGGGACATGCAATAGACGATGCCGGCCTCATCGCGGTGATTGCGCAGGAAGCCCAGCAGCTGGCGTTTGGCGTTGTCCTTCTGCACCACTGTGTAACGGATGTTGGGGCGGTCGAAGGAACTGACGAAATGCTGGGCGGTGGACAGGTCCAGGCGCTCGGCGATCTCGCGCTGGGTAGGCGGATCGGCGGTGGCGGTCAGGGCGATCCGCGGCACCTGCGGCCAGCGCTCATGCAGGATCGTCAGCTGCCGGTATTCGGGGCGGAAGTCGTGCCCCCATTGCGAGACGCAATGGGCCTCATCGATGGCGAACAGCGAGATGTGGGCGCGGCCCAGCAATGACAGGAAGCGCCCGGTCAGCAGGCGCTCCGGGGCGACGTAAAGCAGTTTCAGGTCACCAGCCAGCAGCTCGCGTTCGACCCGCGCGGCGGTTTCGGCGTCCAGCGTGGAATTGAGGAACTCGGCGCGCACGCCGACCTGGTGCAGCGCCTCCACCTGGTCCTGCATCAACGCGATCAGCGGCGAGATGACGATGCCGCAGCCTTCACGCAGCAGGGCCGGGATCTGGTAGCACAGGGATTTGCCGCCGCCGGTTGGCATCAAAACCAAGGCGTCGTTGCCGCTGGCAACGTGCTCGACGATGGCCTGCTGATCGCCGCGGAAACTGTCGTAACCGAAAACGCTGGAGAGCAGTTGTTGCGCGGGACTCTGGGGCATCGCGCTAGTTTACCCGTTGGCGGCCCGCGCTGAATGACCGATACAGCGTCAGGCAGGCAGCGACCTGCCTGTAGTGCCGAGCCATGCTCGGCAGGGGCCTTGCCGATAAACCCCCCGTAGTGCCGAGCCATGCTCGGCAGAGGCCTTGCCGATAGAGCTTCTGTAGTGCCGAGCCATGCTCGGCAGGGGTCTTGCCGATAGAGCTCCTGTAGTGCCGAGCCATGCTCGGCAGAGGCCTTGCCGATAGAGCCCCTGTAGTGCCGAGCCATGCTCGGCAGAGGCTTTGCCGATAAAACCCCTGCCGAGCATGGCTCGGCACTACCGAAAGCCGCTGCGATCCATCTTGAGCAACGCTCCCTTGAGTCAAGGGGGCGGGCCGAAGGCGGGGGGCTGGCCAGCAGATGAAGCAGGGTCCAAGCTTCCGTTCACGGAAGCTTGGAAAAACCGGAGGTGCGAAGCCCTACGGGTTTACTGAAGCAGCGACCGCAGCATCCACGCATACTTCTCATGAATCTGCAGGCGCTGGGTCAGCAGGTCCTCGCTGGGGGCGTCGTCGGCATCATCGGCCTGGTCCAGCACCTTGCGTGCGGTACGGCAGACGGCTTCATTGCCGACCACCAGCTGGCGGACCATCTCGCGCCAGTCGGCACTGTCATTCAGGCCTGGCTCTTCCGCAATCGAGGTCAACGCAGCGAACTCGCGGTAGGAACCCGGCGCGTTGAAACCCAGAGCGCGGATGCGCTCGGCGATCTCGTCCAGGGCGTTCCACTGCTCGGTGTACTGGTCCATGAACATGTTGTGCAGCGAGTTGAACATCGACCCGGTGACGTTCCAGTGGAAGTTGTGGGTCTTCAGGTACAGCGTGTAAGAATCGGCCAGGAAGTGCGACAGGCCGTCGGCGACCTTCTTGCGATCTGCGTCCTTGATCCCAATATTGACCGCGGGGGCCGAGGGCGCCGCGGCGGCCAGCTTCTTCTTGCCGATCTCGGTGCTGGTGGCAGCTGCTGCGACGGCCTGCTTCTTCTTTCCGGCTTCTGGTTTGCTGCTGTTCTTGGCCTTGGCCATGACGCTTTTCTCCTTGGCGGGTTGAATGGCTACACAATAGCGCTCCACGCACCATACCTGCATTTCAAGTTTTCACGTTGAACGATTGATGAGCACTATCGAGAAAGACCTGTCCGCGCGCCTGCGCGCTGCCCGCCCCGCGATTGACGGAGGCATGAGCCGTGACCGTGGGCGGCTGTTGGGGCTGCTGTCGCGCTGGCAGGGCAAGCCCGCGGACGCGGCGGCCGAGCAGGCCTTCCAGCAGCAGCTGCAGCGCTCGCACGCGCAGCGCCAGCAGCGCGCTGCGCGGCCGATCGCGGTCAGCATGGACGAAGCGCTGCCGATCGCACGTGAAGCCGAGCAGATCAGTAGCCTGATCCGGGCCCATCAGGTAGTGGTCATCGCTGGCGAGACCGGCTCCGGCAAGACCACCCAGCTGCCCAAACTGTGCCTGGCGGCCGGTCGCGGCGAGGCTGGGATGATTGGCTGCACCCAGCCACGGCGCATTGCCGCCCGCGCGGTGGCTGCTCGCGTGGCCGAGGAACTGCAGACCGAACTGGGCACAGTGGTCGGTTACCAGGTGCGCTTCACCGACAAGGTCGGTGAAGACAGCCGCATCAAGTTCATGACCGACGGCATCCTGCTTGCTGAAATCGCCTCGGACCGCTGGTTGTCGCGCTACGACACCTTGATCATCGACGAGGCGCACGAACGCAGCCTCAACATCGACTTCCTGCTGGGTTACCTGAAGCAGCTGCTGCGCAAGCGCCCGGACCTGAAGTTGATCGTGACCTCGGCCACCATCGATACCGAGCGTTTCTCGCGCCACTTCGACAATGCGCCGGTGGTCAATGTCGAAGGCCGCACCTACCCGGTGGAGGTGCGTTACCGGCCGCTGGAGGACATGGGGCAGAGCGCCGACAGCGCTGCGGCGCCGGCGCGCGGCAAACGCAGCGAGGCGGACAGCGATCCGGCGATGGATCCGGTCGCGGCCATTGTGGCTGCCGTCGATGAAATCACCCGCAGCGATGCGCGCGGCGACGTATTGATCTTCCTGCCGGGTGAGCGCGAGATCCGCGATACCCACCAGGCTTTGGAACGTCGCAAATACCGCGAAACCGAAGTGCTGCCGTTGTACGCGCGGCTGTCGGCCAAGGACCAGGACCGGGTATTCAATCCCGGCCCGAAGCGACGCGTGGTACTGACCACCAACGTCGCCGAAACCTCGCTGACCGTGCCGCGCATCCGCTACGTGGTTGATCCGGGTTTTGCCCGCGTCAAACGCTATAGCCCACGGCAGAAGCTCGATCGCCTGCATATCGAAGCGGTATCGCAGGCCAGCGCCAACCAGCGCAAGGGTCGCTGCGGTCGTATCTCCGAGGGCGTGTGTTACCGGCTGTACTCGGAGGCTGATTTCCTGAGCCGATCCGAGTTCACCGATCCGGAAATCCGTCGTTCTTCGTTGTCCGGCGTGATCCTGCGCATGCTGCAGCTGGGCTTGGGCAAGATCGACGAATTCCCCTTCCTGGAAGCGCCGGACGAGCGTGCGGTGGCCGACGGTTGGCAACAGCTGGTAGAGCTTGGTGCGATCGACGAGGAGCGCAAGCTCACCGCTATCGGCCGGCAGATGGCGCGCTTGCCGGTGGACACGAAACTGGCGCGCATGCTGGTGGCCGCGCAGAAGGGCGGTTGCCTGCGTGAGATGCTGGTGATTGCCTCCTTCCTTGGTATCCAGGACCCGCGCGAGCGGCCACCGGAAGCACGTGAGGCGGCCGACAATGCACACGCCTTGTTTGCCGATGCACGCTCCGAATTCATCGGCATCCTGCGGCTGTGGAATGCCTACCGCGATGCCCACGAAGAGCTCACCCAGTCCAAACTGCGCGACTGGTGCGGACGCCATTTCCTCGGTTTCCTGCGCATGCGCGAATGGCGCGAGCTGCACCGCCAGCTGCGCCTGCTGTGCGAGGAGCTGGGCTGGGCGATGGGCGAGGACGAAGCCTTCGGCAAGGCGCTGTTGGCGGCGCCGCCGGCCATGCCGGCCGGTGGTGATGCCGAGGCCAAGCGCAAAGCCACGCGTGGCGAGCAGCACAAGGCTGCACGTCTGGCCCGCGAGGGAAAACCGGCTTTAAAACCGGGGTCAGAGTCGGGTTTCCCAACTATTCATTCCGCGGCGGACAAAGTTCGGGGGAAACCCGACTCTGACCCCGGTTTTAAAGTCGGTTTTAACTCCATCCCGGACAAGGTACGCATTGCGGCATACCAGACCCTTCATCGCGCAGTTCTTGCAGGCCTGCCAACCCAGATTGGTCATCGCACCGACAAGGGCGACTTCCAGGCGCCGCGTCAGCGCCGTTTCCATCTGTTCCCGGGTTCGGCCCTGGCCAAGCGGCCGCCGCCGTGGGTGCTCAGTGCCACGCTGTTGGATACGGCGCGCGTCTGGGGCATGACCAATGCCTCGATCGAGCCGGATTGGGTGATTGCCGAGTTGCCGCATCTGCTGGCGCGCAAGCACTTCGATCCGCATTGGTCGCGTGCCCAGGGCCAGGTGCTGGCCTCCGAGCAGATCAGCCTGTTCGGGCTGGTGCTGGCGCCGAAAAAGCCGGTGCATTACGGCAGGATCAATCCCGGCGAGGCGCACGACATCTTCGTGCGGCAGGCGCTGGTGACTGGCGAGATCAATGCCCGCGCCGGTTTTGTCGCCGACAACATGAAGCTGTTGGAGCAGGCGCGCGAAGAGGAAGCCAAGCTGCGCCGCGCCGGTATCGTTGCCGACGAGGATTGGCAGGCGCGCTGGTATCTGGATCGGGTGCCATCGCATATCCATTCGGCCAATCTGCTCGATGGTTGGTACAAGGCCCTGCCACCGGAGCAGCGCCGCAGCCTGCACTGGTCGCTGACCGATCTGTTGCCGGGCGAGGGCAGTGAGCAGGATCGCTATCCAAAGTATTTCCCGTTGGGCGATGCAAGGTTGGCCATGCACTATCGCTTCGAGCCAGGCAGCGAGGAAGATGGCGTCACCCTCGACGTGCCGTTGCACCTGCTCAATGCACTGGATCCGGCGCGACTGTCATGGCTCGCCCCCGGCTTTGTCGCCGACAAGGCCTCGGCCCTGATCCGCAGCCTGCCCAAGGCCATGCGCCGCAACTATGTGCCTGCGCCGGACTTTGGCCGTGCGTTTGCGGAAGCCTGGGCGCAGCCGTCGGCTGACGACATCCGCGGCGAGCTGGCGCGCTTCCTGTCCAAGGCTACCGGTGCGATGGTCGCTGCGACGGACTTTGATATGGACGCATTGGACCCGCACCTGCGCATGAATCTGCGTTTGTTTGAAGCAGCATCCGGTAGCGCAACACGTGGCAAATCGGCTGGTGCTGGTGAGAAAGAAGGGATGAAGCTGCTCGCCATGTCACGTGACCTGGATGCACTGCGTGCCCGCTTCGGAGAGCGCGCCGGTAGTGCGTTTGCTGCACGTGCAGGCGCGGCCCTGGCAGCCGAGGGGCTGCGCGAATTTCCAGCCACCGCCATTCCCGAGCAGGTTCCGGGTGAAGCCGGGGTGCCGGCCTATCCGGCGCTGGTCGATACCGGCGAGGCCGCTGCGCTGCGCATCTTCGCCGACAAGAGTGAAGCTGCGCTTGCGCATCCGCAAGGCGTCCGCCGCCTGCTGGAGATCGCCTTGGCCGACAAGCTCAAGCAGGCACGCAAACAGCTGCCTGTGTCGCCCAAGACGGGCTTGCTGTATGCGTCCATCGAGTCGCAGGAGCGGCTGCGTGGCGATCTGGTCGATGCGGCGGTAAACGCGGTGCTGGCCGATGGCTTGGAAGCGATACGCACACCGGATGCCTTCCAGCAGCGCTGTGCCGACGCCGGCAAGCGCCTGTTCGGCGAAGCGATGGAGCGGCTCAAGCTGGCAGAAAGCATCCTCGGCTTGACCGGTGAGTTGAAGCCGCAGCTGGAGTCACCATTGATGGGCTGGGCGCGGGGCAACCTGGACGACATGCAGGCGCAGCTGGCCGGTCTGGTGCATGCGGGCTTCCTGCGCGAGACGCCGGCCGATGCGCTGGCGCAGTTCCCGCGTTACCTCAAGGCGATGATCCTGCGTGCCGAACGAGCCAAGCGCGATCCGCCGCGTGACCAGGCACGCATGCTGGAGCTCAAACCCTTCGTTGATGCCTTGCAGGAGGCACGTGTGCAGGGACTGGCGCAGCGACCGCAATGGGCGGCCTTGCGCTGGGACATCGAGGAGTTGCGGGTATCGCTGTTCGCCCAGGAGCTGGGCTTCCGTTCCGGTATCTCGGCCAAGAAGCTGGCGCAGCGGGTGGCAGCACTGCGCAGCTGAGCGCGGCTGCGTTCAGCGGGCGGTCGCGGCTCCCGGGCGGTGCTGCTGGACGCAGGCGCGACGGGCGGTGTTCATCTGTGTATGGGCGTTGGCATGTTCGCGGCTGATGGCCTGGCGAAAGGTCGCCATGCGTTCCCGCAAGGCCTTGCTGCGTTGTGCATCCTCGGCGGCAGCGAGCTGCTCGCCGAGCATGCTCATCTGCTGCTGCAGGGTGCCGACACGATCATTGGACGAGCCATAGATGGACGCGGTGGCTGTGCTGATGCAGCTGCGCTCGGCCTCGCGCGCCTCTGCCAGCTCCCTGCTGTCGACGGGCGTCGCCGCCGCCTGGCCTTCGTTGGTTGTAGGTTGCAGTGGCGCAGGAGTTGAAACCGGTGAATCACGCAGCTTCATCGGTTCGGCGCGGGCATCGCAGGGGTGCTCGGAATACATGGTTTCGCCGGACTTGCCTTTGCATTTGTACACCTGTGCCACGGCGCTGGTGGGCAGTAGCAGCAACAGCAGGGTCAGGACGGATACGCGCATGGCAAAGGCAGGCTCACAGTGGGAACGACCAGGAAACACCTGCCCAAGCGGATGCGGCCAGGGCAGGGTAGGGACAGTTACTTGGTACGGCGGACCTTGGCGCGGGTGTTGAGGCCATCGATCTGTAGATACCACACGTTCATCAGGCCGGGGGTGATACGCACCGCCGGGCTTTGCTTGCGCACGCCGCTGACGCGCGCTTCATCGGTCTGTTCCCAGATCTGGCCGTTGTCCAGGGTGTACTGACGGCCCTTGCCGAAGCCGCGGAACTCACCTTCGAGGTTTGCCTGGATGGGGTCCTTGGAGCCGAAATCAAAAAAACCGCGGTTCTTGACGATCACTTCCTGGCGGCCTTCTTCGCGTGCCTGTTCCACGGCAACACTGGCAGCCTCGGCGACCTTGCCCTGCAGCCAGTTGTTGAGCGTGACCAGCTCCTCGGGGCTGAGCTTGTTCAAGCCGGCGGCATTGAATTCCGCGGCGGACATCTGCTGTTGCAGATCCCCCTGCACCACGCGCTGGGCGTGTGCATCGATGAATGGGTACGACGACAGAGCGGTGGCGGCAAGCAGGACAGCAAGGCGGGGCAGCTTCATGAACATTGTTCCCAGAGAGGGTGGGCGCTAGTGTAGGGGCATCCGCCCGTAATTGAATGCTGTGAACAGTTCCCTCACCCCCGGCCTGGAAGCGCTGCTGCAGCGCGCCTCAACCCGTGCCCTGTCCGAGCCGCTGCGCCAGGCCTTGCTGGCCTGCTGGCAGCAAGCGGACACGGATGTGTCGCCGCGCCTGTCCTGGCCGGTACTTGCCGATACCCTGGATTCGCTGGCGCTGCTGTCCGCCGACGAAAGTGTGATCGTCGCCGCCCTGCTGTTTGATCTGCCTGGGCTGCGCGCGCGCGCGGCCGAGCTGCCGCTGGGGCCAAGTGCCACGGCGGTGACCGGACTGCTGGACGGGCAGGAGGCTGCGGACCAGGTGTGGGCGCTGCACGCCGGGCGCGAAGCCGGCCGCAACAGCGAAGGCCTGCGCCGGCTGCTGCTGGCGATCATCCATGACCTGCGGGTGGTGCCCATCCTGCTGTCCCGGCAGTTGGCCTGCATGCGTGCGGCCGACAAACTGCCGGCCGAGGAGCGCCGTGCGCTGGCCCAGCTGACCCGCGACATCCACGCACCGCTGGCCAACCGGTTGGGTATCTGGCAGTTGAAGTGGGAGCTGGAGGATCTGGCATTCCGCTTCCTCGAACCGGACACCTACCGCCATATCGCCCGCGAGGTGGACGAAACCCGTATCGCCCGTGAGCGCTATGTCGAGGCGGTGAAGAAGAAGCTGTCGGCTGCCCTGGCCGAGCAGGGCATCGGTGCTGAAGTCAGCGGCCGACCCAAGCACATCTACAGCATCTGGCGGAAAATGCAGAAGAAGCAGCTGGCCTTCGAACAGCTGTATGACCTGCGCGCGGTGCGGGTGATGGTCGATGACGTTGGTGCCTGCTACGCCACGCTCGGCGTGGTGCATGCGCTGTGGACGCCGATTCCCAGCGAGTTCGACGATTACATCGCGCGCCCCAAAGCCAATGACTATCGGTCGCTGCATACCGCGGTGATCGGCCCGGAAGGTCGCACCATCGAAGTGCAGATCCGCACCCACGAAATGCATGCGCAGGCCGAACTGGGCGTGGCCGCGCACTGGAAGTACAAGGAGGGCGGCAAGGGCGCGGAGAAGGCCTTCGATCGCAAGATCACCTGGATGCGGCAGTTGCTGGAGCAGGCCCAGGAGCCCGGCAGTGCGGATGATCTGGCCGGCGCGCTGGATGCCGAGCTGATCGAGGACCGGGTTTATGCGCTCAGCCCCAAAGGCGAGGTGATGGACCTGCCGGCGGGCGCCACACCGCTGGATTTCGCCTACCACGTGCACACCATGGTCGGGCACCGTTGCCGCGGGGCCAAGATCAACGGCCGGATCGTGCCGCTGACCTACCGCCTGCGCAGCGGCGACCGCGTCGAGATCCTTACCGGCAAGGAAGCTGACCCCCGGCGCGACTGGCTGCTGGTGTCCAATGGTTTCCTGGCCAGCGGGCGTTCGCGCGAAAAGGTCCGCAACTGGTTCCACAAGCTCGACCGTGCCCGCAACGTGCAGGCCGGCCGTGAGCTTCTGGACCGTGAATTGAAGCGATTGGGCCTGCAGCATTCGGACCTGATGGTGGCGGCGCGCAAGTTCCACGCCGACAGCGTCGACGATCTGTACATCCAGGTTGCTCTGGGCGATACCGGACCCAACCAGGTCAGCCGCGCGCTGCTGGAGGCCGAAAAAGCCGCCTCGCAACCGGCAGCACCGGTACTGCCAAGGCCGACTGCGCGCCGTGGCAGCATCGGCAAGTCCGATTTCACCGTGCAGGGCGTGGGCAATCTGCTGGTGCAGTTGGCGCGTTGCTGCCAACCGGTGGCCGGTGAGCCGATCACCGGCTACCTCACCCGCACCCGAGGTGTCACCGTGCATCGCATGGACTGCGCGTCGCTGGCGCGCTTGTCGGCCGCCCATCCGGAACGGGTATTGCCGGTCGAATGGGGACGTACCGGCACCGGCTATGAGGTGGATGTGATGGTGCGCGCGGTTGACCGCCGCTGGCTGTTGAAGGACATCACCAACCTGATCGCGCAGGAGGATGCCTATGTGCTGGAGATCAACAGCGACAACCTGCGCGAGAGCGGACGCATCCAATTGCGCCTGCGCTTGAAGGTGAGTGACTACGGCCAGCTGTCCACCCTGCTTGGAAAACTCGATGCCTTGCCCGGCGTAGACGATGCGCGAAGGCTGGGATAGGTAAGCTTGGCGCATGGAGAACTGGCGTCAGCGCGGCCAACAGGGATTGGAGACATTCGGCGACAAGCTGCGGCTGTACGGGCGCTGGTGGGTGGCGCGTGGCTGGAACAGCCCGCGTGCCTGGCGTTCGATCGCCATCGGCGTGGCCGCCTTGGCGCTGCTATTGGCGTTGTTCCGGCAGCCGCTGGCCGACTGGCTGTGGCCGGAAACCAAGATCCAGCAACTGCTCGATGACGGCCGCCTGGCGCTGCGCGAGGGGCGCTTGAGTGCCACCGACGGGCGCGGGGCACGTGAACTGTTTGAGGCTGCCGCCGCGCTGGACCCGGACCGCAGCGATGTGCGCAACGCGCTGGTACAGACCGCGCAGGCAGCGCTTGCACAGGCGCGCACACAGTTGGCGGCAGGCGATCGCGAGGCGGCTGCGGCCAGCCTGGCGCTGGCGCGGCAACTGCAGGCACCTTCCGCCGAGATTGATCTGCTCGCGGCCAGGCTGCAGCAGGCGGTGCGCGGGAATGACGGCATCGAGCAGCTGTTGCAGCAGGCCGAGGCCGCGCAGGCGCAGGGCCGTCTGGATGATGCGGCGGACGCGGCCTTGCCGCTGTACCAACGTGTGCTGGCGCTGCAGCCGGACAAGATGCAGGCGCTGGAAGGGCGTGACGAGGTGCTGTCCGACCTGTTGACCCAGGCCACGCGGGCGGCGGATCGCGGTGATCTGGCTGCAGCGGCGGCCTTGCTGCAGCGGGTGGAGCACTATGATGCTGGTCATGCCAATCTGCCCGGGGTCAAGGCGGTCATGAATGCCGCGCTGGAACAGCGTCGGCAGCAGGGCGAGCGTGATCTGGCACGCGGCCGCCTGCAGCGCGCAGCCACTGCTTTCCAGCAGGTGCTGGCGGCAGGCGAGGACCCGGTCGCCCGCCAGGGGCTGCAGCGCGTCGCCCATGCGCAGGTGCAGGAAGCATTGCGTCTGGCTGCGGATTTTCAGTTTGAAGCGGCTGAGCGCGCGCTCCAGCACGCGCGTGAACTGGCGCCAGACAGTGCCGAGCTGAGCCCTGCCGAACAGGTGCTGCAACGCGCGCGTCAGGCCCGGCAGTCGATGGAGGCACCGGTTGCCGGCGCCGAGCGCGAGCGCCGCTTGAAGGCGCTGCTCAAACAACTCGACGAAGCCGAGGCCCGCCAGCAATGGTTGTTGCCACCGGGCAGCAGCGCCTACGACCGCTTCAAGGCGGCACAGGCGCTGGCACCGCAGGACCCGCGGGTCAAACGCGCGGCGGCAAGGATACTTCCGGCCGCGCGCACCTGCCTGGATGACAACCTGCGCGGCAATCGGCTGCGTGCGGCACGTACCTGCCTGGATGCCTGGCAGGCGCTTGCCCCGACTGATCCTGCATTGGCACCGGCGCGGCGACGGCTGGCGCAGCGCTGGATCGCGGTTGGCAGCGAGCGTTTGGGAGGCGGCGACACCGCCTTTGCACAGCAGGCGCTGCTGCAGGCACGCGAAATCGATCCGGCGACGCCGGAAATTGCCGGCTTCAGCGAACGGGTGCGCAACGCGCTGCGTTGATTGTCGCGGGCGCTGGGCCGGGATGAGCCGGATAGCGCTGAGCTACGCTCGGCTGGGCTTTACCGGTATGGCTCCAGCGCAGCATGACCGCGCTCCATCGATGGTCCGGCTGCGCGTGCACGCTTGCATCTGGTGTGATTGAACGAGCGACGTGCGCTATGGGGAAAAAAACACCCGCTGCACGGCGAGGCACGCCGCATCCATCGAGAAGTGCTCGGCAATATTGGCCAAACCGTTGCCTGACAGCTTTTCCCATAGCGCCGCGTCGTCATACAGGCGCAGCACTGCATCGGCAAAGGCCTGGCTGCCGTCGGCAACCAGTACATCCTGGCCATCATGCAGGTGCATGCCTTCCACGCCGCAGGTGGTGGCCACAACTGGCTGGCCGTGGGCCATGCTCAGGTTGACCTTGCCCTTGACCCCGGCGCCGAAGCGCAGCGGCGCCACCGCAACACGCATGCCGGTCATGAAGGGAACAACATCGGGGACATAGCCATGTACCTGCACGCCGGGGCTGCCGCCGGCCAGCGCATGGATGCTGTCAGGTACATCGGCGCCGATGCAGTGGAATTGGATCTCCGGACGCTGGGCATGGATCAGCGGGAACACCTCGCCGATGAACCAGGTCATCGCATCCAGATTCGGTGGGTGGCGGAAGCCGCCGACGAACACCAGATCATGCCGTTGTGCCCAGCCCTGGCCAGCGCCAGCGACTTCATGCAGATTGGAGATCAGTTCGACCTGCACCTGTGGTGCGTCGGTCGCCAGCTGCTCTTTTTCAGCCGCGCTGACCAGCAGGGTCACATCGGTGGCTGCCATCACCGCCAGCTCGCTGGCGCGGGTGCGTTCGGCGCTGCGCAGCAGGCGCTGGTCGCGGGCCAGCTCGGCACCACGGCGCTCGCGCAGGTAGTGCAGGTCGACGGTGTCGAACACGGTACGCGCCTGCGGGGCAAACTGTTTCAACAACGGCAGGCACTCGTTGGCAACGTGGTAGCGGACCAGCATGACCACGGCGAAGCGTTTGCCGTTGTCACGCAACCAGCTGCCAACGCGGTCGAGGAAGGGCGCATGCCAGACCTCCACGCCCATGGCCTGCAGGGTCTGGCTCGCCGCGCTGGCGGGTTCGCCGCGGGTAGGCAGGAACACCACATGCGCGCCTTCTGCCAGCAGCATGCGGATCAGGTTGAACTGGCGCAGCGAGGCCGAATCACGGTCGGGTTGTGGCAGGCACTCATCGATGATCAGGATCTGTCGCTGGCGGCGATGCAGCAGGGCAGGTGACGGTACGCTGCCTGCTGCTGGCTGCGCGGCAAGTGCGTCCTGCCAGACCTTGGCGAATACCGCTTGATTGCGGACCTGATAGGCCTTGACCCCGGTGCTGGTGTCGGTGCCATTGCTGGTGCCCTCGTCGTGCACGACGCGGCTGGCAGGTTGCACCAGCACGCGGCGTCCAGCGGCGCGTACCTTGAAGGCCAGGTCGGTGTCTTCGTAATAGGCCGGCGCATAGCGGCTGTCCAGCCCACCCAGTTCTTCAAACAACAGCCTTGGTATGGCCAAGACTGCGCCGGAGCAATAGTCGGCATCGCGTAGCGCGCTGTAGCGGGGGTCTTCGGCCGACTCGAAACGGCCGTAGCTCCAGCAGCTGCCATCGGCGAAGACCACGCCGCCGGACTCCTGCAGGCGGCCATCCGGATACAGCAGCTGTGCACCGACCAGGCCGGCGTCCGGCACGCGGTCGAAGGTTTCCAGCAGTGCGTCCAGCCAGCCGGGTTGGGGAATGGTGTCGTTGTTGAGCAACACCACATGGTCACCGCGGCTGAGGCGCAGGCCATCGTTGCAGGCTGCGATGAAGCCACCGTTTTGCGGCCGCAGGTGGTAGCGCAGTCCATCGATCTGTTGCATCCATTCGCGGGTGTTGTCGCTGCTGCCGTCATCGATCACCAGGATCTCGCAGCTGGCGGCAGGCGGATGCGCGGCCAGGGCGCGCAGGCAGGCCAGCGTATGAGCGCAATGGTTGTAGACAGGAATGACGATGCTGGCCGTTGGGCGCTCGCTGCCGGGCACACGGAACGGCGCAAACGGGACGTTGGCGGGGAAGTACAGCGGTTCGCGCTGAGCGGGCGGTTGGCGGCGGGTGTGCACGCCAACCCGGTGCAGCGTGGCCCGCCAGCCGCGGGTGCGCAGGCTGGCCAGGCCCCGGCGGATCAGGCCGATGATGCGATTGACGGCGTAGCGCGCATCGGCCAGCGAAATCGACATTCCTTTGGAACTCCAGCTTAAGCAGGGAACTGACAGCCAACGCCCCCGGGGATGCGGCTGCGTTAGACTCATTGCAAACCACATTCTCGCATCCCTGTGCCACGACGCCACGATTCCGACCAGTTCGAAGACGATACCGACGGCAACAGCCCTGTGTGGCGGAGCCGCTTGATCACCTGGGGATTGGCTGCAGCCGCATTGGGGCTGGGTTTCATGATCCCGTATACGCTCTACCTGAACAGTCAGGTCAGCCAGCGTTTTGGCGAGCTGCGTTGGCAGATCCCCACCCGCGTCTATGCGCGGCCGCTGGTGCTCAGCCCGGGCACGGCGATGAACGCCAATACGTTGAAGACCGAGCTGGCGGCGTCCGGTTACCGCGATGATGGCGCTGGCAACAGTCCCGGCACCTACAAGGTGCAGGGCGGCAGCTTCAGTATTTCCAGCCGCGGTTATGTCGACGTTGATGGCAATGTCGCCGCGCGCAAGGTGGACGTGGTGGTTTCCGGTGGGCAGGTGGCTTCATTGCGCGATGCTGGCAGCCGCAAGGCGCTGAAAGCCGCGAGGCTGGATCCGGCACGTATCGCCACCTTGTACGGGCAGAAGCAGGAAGAGCGCCGGCTGGTGCGGGTGGGCGATGTGCCGGAGCTGCTGGTCACCGGCCTGCAGGCAGTGGAAGACAAGGACTTTGCCCGTCATCACGGCATTGATCTGAGCGGCATCGCGCGCGCGGTGTGGGTGACCATCCGTACGGGGGGTGAGACCAGGCAGGGCGCCAGCACCTTGACCCAGCAGCTGGCCCGCAGCGGCCTGCTCGGCATCGGCAAGGAACAGACGATCACCCGCAAGTTCAACGAGGTGCTGTACGCGCTGATCATGGAAGCGCGCTACGACAAGTCCACCATCCTTGAGGCCTATCTCAACCAGGTCTACCTGGGCCAGCGCGGCAAGCAGGCCATCCATGGCGTGTCCTCCGGTGCTGAGTTCTGGTTTGGCCGCGACCTCAACTCGCTGAGCAGCGAACAGATCGCCTTGCTGATCGGTCTGGTCAAAGGCCCGTCGTTCTACGACCCGCGGCGCAATCCCGAGAACGCACTGGACCGCCGCAACTTCGTGCTGGGCAAGCTGCACGAAAACAAATTGATCGACGATGCCGAGTACCAGCGTGCCCTCAAGGCGCCGCTGGGCGTGTCCAAGACGGCAGGTATCGCCGCCGCCAACCGGTTCCCGGCCTATGTCGACCTGGTACGTCGCCAGCTGGGTAACGACTACCCGGAAAGCGTGCTGCAAGGCGCCGGCCTGAATGTCTTCACCGGCATGTCGCCGTCGGCCCAGGCCTATGCCGAGGGCGCGGTGGCGCACACCATCAAGGCGCTGGAGAACAAGCGTCGCCCGGAGCTGCAGACCGGCCTGGTGGTCACTGACGTGCACAATGGTGACGTGCTGGCCGTGGTCGGCAGCCGTGATGTATCCGAACCGGGTTTCAACCGCGCCATCGACGCGCAGCGGCAGGTTGGTTCGCTGCTCAAACCCTTTGTCTACCTGCTGGCATTGGCTCAACCGGATCGCTACTCGCTGGCCAGTTGGGTCGATGACTCACCGGTGACCGTCAAGCTCAGCCGCGGCCGCAACTGGACGCCGGGCAATGCCGACAACCGCAGCCACGGTACGGTGCGGCTGATCGATGCGTTGGCCCGTTCCTACAATCAGGCCACCGTGCGCGTTGGCATGCAGGTCGGTCCGGAACGGCTGACCCAGTTGATCAATGTGCTGGCCGGGCTCAAGGCCGAGTCCAATCCGGCGGTGATCCTGGGTTCCACCGACCAGAGCCCGTACGGCATGGCGCAGCTATACCAGTTCCTCGCCTCCGGCGGTGAAATCCAGCCGCTGCATGCGGTGCGTGGCGTGGTCGATGCGCAGGGCAAGCTGCTCAAGCGCTATGACAAGAGCCCGGCGCCGGCACAGGAGGGCGATTCGATCGCCGCCAACCTGATCAGTGTCGGCCTGCAGCAGGTGGTGTCCAGCGGCACCGCCTCGGGCTTGAACGCCGCAGGCCTGTCGCGGCTGCAGGCCGCCGGCAAGACCGGTACTTCCAACGACGGCCGTGACAGCTGGTACGCCGGTTATACCGGTGACCATCTGGCGGTGATCTGGATGGGCAACGACCAGAACGAGCAGACCGGTTTGTTTGGCGCTTCCGGCGCGATGCGGGTGTGGTCGGGTATCTTCCGCAACCTGCCGAGCAAGGCCCTGCAGGTGAACAACAAGGGCCTGGACTGGCAGTACGTGGAAGCGGCAGGCAGCAATGCCACCGACGAATCCTGCCCGGGCGCGCGCCGCTTCCCGTTCGTGGTTGGCTATGCGCCGCAGTACGTGCCCTGTGCTGTGCCGGCGGAAGTGCCACTGGAAGAAGGTGCTGACGGTGCGCAGGAACAGTCCGGCGGCGGCTGGCGTGGTTGGCTGGGACTGGATCGCAAGGAACCTGAACCGGCTGCGGCCCCCGCTGCGCAGACGCCTGCGCGATAATCCCGCCCATGAATACCAAGTCTTTGATCCGCTACGCGCTGCTTGCTGCTGCAGCTTCCCTGTCACTCGCAGGCTGCGTCAGCGCACCACCGGCAGCAAAGCCGGCGGTAGTCGACAACACCACGCCGACCCAGCGTTTGGCTGCGGTCGATGCCATCGCCGGCGTCGATGACACCGAGCTGTCGGTGCAGCCGCTGCGCGATGCGCAGGTGGATGATCTGCGCGAGACCGCCATCGCCCTGCGCAAGGCCGGTGACCTGGCCGGTGCAGCTGAAGCCCTGAACGAAGCGCTGCTGCAGGTGACCGATGACCCGGGCATCCTGCAGGAACGCGCCGAAATCGCCCTGCTGCAGGCCGACTGGGCGCGCGCCGAGACCTTGGCCAGGAAGGCGGTGGATCTGGGCTCGCGCACGGGTCCGCTGTGCCGCCGCCACTGGGCCACCATCGAACAATCGCGTCTGGCCCGCGCCGAAAAAGAGAATGCCGTCTCCGCGCATGCGCAGATCGAAGGCTGCACCGTGCCGGGGATCAAGCGTTTTTGATTTGTGCCGGGAATCGGGAGTTGGGAACAGGGAATGAAAGTGCCTGATCGCCGGGCGAGGGTGTACTCCGTCAGCGCCATGGCGCGAACACCGTTTCGATTGAGGCCAGCGGCCATTCCCCATTCTCGATTCACCACTTCCGGCGCTTGAGCCATGTCCTCCCTGGTCACCGCCAGCTGCGAAGCACTCAGTGAAGGTGGCGCGCTTGCGCGTCAGCTCGATGCCTTCGTGCCGCGCCCCGCGCAGCTGCGTTTGACTGGCGCCATCGCCGAGACCTTCCAGCAGCGCGATGTGCTGCTGGCCGAAGCCGGTACCGGCACCGGCAAGACCTACGCCTACCTGGTGCCGGCCTTGCTGTCCGGTTTGAAGACCATCGTTTCCACCGGCACGCGCGCGTTGCAGGACCAGCTTTACCACCGTGACCTACCACGCGTGCGTGCGGCACTGGGTGTCGGTCATCGATCCGCGCTGTTGAAGGGGCGGGCAAATTATCTGTGTCGCTATCGACTGGACCAGGCACGCGGCGAGCCACGCTTCACCTCGACCGAGCAGGTAGCGCAGTTCCAACGCATCCTCACCTGGTCCGGCCGCACCCAGTACGGCGATATGGCCGAGTTGGACGGGTTGGCCGATGATTCGCCCTTGCTGCCGATGGTCACCTCGACGGTGGACAACTGCCTGGGCACCGATTGCCCGTTCTGGGGCGATTGTTTCGTGGTGCAGGCGCGGCAGCGGGCGCAGGAAGCGGATCTGGTGGTGGTCAATCACCACCTGCTGCTGGCCGATCTGGCGCTCAAGCAGGAAGGTTTCGGCGAGATCCTGCCCGGCGCGCAGGCCTTCGTCATCGACGAGGCGCACCAGCTGCCGGAGCTTGCCGCGAACTTCTTCGGTGAAGGGTTCGGCATGCGTCCGTGGCAGGAACTGGCGCGCGACTGCATGGCCGAATGCCGCAGCGTCGCTGGCGCGCAGGCCACCCTGCAACAACCCGTGGCGACGCTTGAGCTGGCCCTGCGCGAACTGCGCGAGGCGATGGAGAAACTGCCGCAGCGCGGTACCCGTTGGCGCGCCCTGGCAGTGCCTGCGGTGGCCGAGGGTTTTGACGCGGTTGCCGCGGCGATGGCGCAGCTGCGCGATGCATTGAACGTTGTGCGCGAAGCCTCGCCGGGCCTGGATGCCTGTCATGCACGTGCGCTGGAAGGCGTGTCACGGCTGTCGCGCTGGTTGGATGACGGCGACAGTGGCGCGGTTGATGCGTGGGATATCGATGAGGTTGCAGTCGCGCCGGAAGATAGTGCCGCACCAGCCGCCAGCGATTCGCTATTCCCCGTCGATGATGGCAATGATGTGCTGTGGTACGAGCTGACCCCGCGCGGCTTCCGCTGCCAGCGCACGCCGATGGATGTGTCCGGCCCGTTGCGCGAGCACCGTCTGCGCTCGATGGCGGCCTGGGTGTTCACTTCGGCCACGTTGACCGTGGATGGTGGCTTCGAGCATCTGTCCAAGCGCCTGGGCCTGGATGATCCGGATACTTTGGTGCAGCCCAGTCCCTTCGATTGGCAGCAGCAGGCGCTGTGCTATCTGCCACAGCAGCTGCCCGATCCGGCGGCGCGTGGTTATGGCGCGGCCTTGATCGCCACCTTGCGGCCGGTGCTGGAAGCGTCGCAGGGCAGGGCATTCCTGTTGTTTGCCTCGCACCGCGCGCTGCGTGAGGCCGCCGATGCGCTGCGCGACGGCCCTTGGCCGCTGTTCGTGCAGGGTGAGGCGCCACGCGCCAGCCTGCTGCAGCGTTTTCGTGAGTCGGGCAATGGTGTGCTGCTGGGCGCGGCCAGCTTCCGTGAAGGCGTGGATGTGGTCGGTGATGCGCTGAGCGTGGTGGTGATCGACAAGCTGCCGTTCGCTGCCCCTGATGACCCGGTATTCGAAGCGCGGCTGGATGCGATCCGCCGCCAGGGCGGCAATCCGTTCCGCGATGAGCAGCTGCCGCAGGCAGTGATCGCGCTCAAGCAGGGCGTTGGCCGGTTGATCCGGAGCGAGACCGACCGCGGCGTGCTGGTGCTGTGTGACCCGCGCCTGCTGTCGCGCGGCTACGGCCGGATCTTCCTGGATTCACTGCCGCCCTTCCGCCGCACCCGCGCACTGGCCGATGTGCAGGCCTTCTTTGCGCGACAATGGGCGCCGGAGGCAGATTCTGCCAGCGCGACGGCCTCGGCCGACGCTGGCTCCGAAGCGCCGCCGTTCTCCCTTTCCTGATGTGATGCCATGAAGCTGCTTGCCTTTGAAACCGCCACCGAAGCCTGTTCCGTCGCCCTGTATGTGGATGGGCAGGTATTGGAGCGGTTTGAAGTCGCTCCGCGTCGGCATGCCGAGTTGAGCCTGCCATGGGCCGAGCAGTTGCTGGCCGAAGCCGGTGTCGCCCGCAGCCAGCTGGACGCCATCGCGCTGAGCCGTGGGCCGGGTGCTTTCACCGGTGTGCGCTTGGCTATTGCGATCGCGCAGGGCATTGCCTTGGCACTGGACCGGCCCTTGCTGCCGGTATCGACCCTGCAGACCTTGGCACTGCGCGCACCGGCCGATGCGCCGCGGGTGCTGGCCTGCATCGATGCGCGCATGGGCGAGCTTTACGCAGCGCGTTATCTGCGCGATGCCGATGGCGAACTGCAGTTGCAGGAGCGTGAGTTGCTGGTCGCGCCGGATGCCGTGCAGTTGCCGGCCGACGACAGCAGCTGGGCTGGTGTTGGTACTGGCTTTGCGGCGGGCGAGGGCGTGTTGAGCGCGCGCCTGCAGCCGCGGCTGGGGAGTGTGGATGCGCAGGCATTGCCCGGTGCCGCCGACGTGCTGAAGATTGCCGTGCCGGCGATGCTGCGCGGCGAAGCCATCGCCCCGGAGCTGGTGCAGCCGGCCTACCTGCGCGACAACGTCGCGCTGACCCTGATCGAACAGCAGGCCTTGCGCGATTCCAAGCGCTGAAGCGGTCGCGGTGTGTGATGGTTGTGGAAGCGGTGTAAACCGCGAAGCTCATGCACCATCAGATGGCGATCAGCTCCGTGGTTCGGGCATTGCCAGCCTCGCGGTTTACACCGCTCCCACAACAACACAGCGGCATCACCGCTTGTGGGAGCGGCGTGAGCCGCGAAGCTCATGCACCATCAGATGGCGATCAGCTCGGTGGTTCGGGCATTGCCAGCATCGCGGTTTACACCGCTCCCACACAACACAGCGGCATCACCGCTTGTGGGAGCGGCGTGAGCCGCGAAGCTCATGCACCATCAGATGGCGATCAGCTCGGTGGTTCGGGTATTGCCAGCTTCGCGGCTTACGCCGCTCCTACAAAAAACCGGTTCAGCGATCGTCGTGCAACTGCCCGCCGGGCAGGAACATCCAGGTGCGGGTGACCTGCAGGATGTCGATGTCGTCCTTGGTCTCGGGCAAGGCCGGGAAGGGCTGCGCCTGCTCGATCACGCGCAGGGCGGTGGCATCCAGCAGGGGCACGCCGCTGCTGCGCAGCACCCGGCTGCTTTCAACGCTGCCATCGCGCCGCACGCCGACGGTGATCACCACCTGGCCGGCAAGCCGGCGCTGGCGCGCTTCGTCGGGATAGTTCAGGTTGCCGACGCGCTCGGCGCGGTCGACCCAGGCGCGCAGGTAGTTGGCATAGGCGTATTCGCGGGTGCTGGCCGAGACGAACTTGCGGTTGGGGCGCTTGGCGTACTGCTCCGAGCGCAGGTGCACTTCGGCCGCCAGTCGCGCCATCGCTGCATCACGTTGTTCGCGTGCGCTCATCGGCGCGTTGGCATCGGGGCGATCCGGCAGCGGCTGGGTCTGCGCGGTCGCTACCGGGTCCTTGCCCTGGGTGCTGGTGATGATGCGCGCCTGCGGTGGTGGCGGCGCGGCCGCGCTTTGCGCCTGCAGCGGTACCGGTGCCAACCCGTCCTGCAACTGCGGCACGATGCCGGCCTGGGAATCGCGAGGACGCTGGGCCTTGTCATGGTCGCCGCCGCCCTGCTGGTTGGCCTGGGCGAGGAAATCGGCCTGCTTGGGCGTGAGCGGCGTGCTGGTCTGGCTGAAGATCACATCCAGCGTCGGTACCAGCGGTGCGTTGTCGCTCACTGCAAAGCCGACGCCGAGGATCAGCAAGCCATGCACCAGCGTGGACAGCACCAGGGTGGCGGTCAGGCGTTGCTGCTCGCTGACCCGCGGTGCCGCGGGCAGGACGTCAGGCTGGGAATACATCAGGCCAGGCCAGCCTCGATGGCATCAAACAACTGCCCAGCGATGTTCAGGCCGAACTGTGCATCCAGCTCACGCACGCAGGTGGGGCTGGTGACGTTGACTTCGGTCAGGTAGTCACCAATCACATCCAGGCCAACGAAGCGCATGCCGCGGCGCTTCATTTCCGGACCAACCTGGGCAGCAATCCAGCGGTCGCGTTCGCTCAGCGGGCGGCCTTCGCCACGGCCGCCAGCGGCCAGGTTGCCGCGGAATTCGTCGCCCTGCGGGATGCGCGCCAGGCAGTAGTCCACCGGTACACCATCGATCAGCAGGATGCGCTTGTCGCCAGCGCTGATGTCGGGGATGAAGCGCTGCGCCAGGGCCAGGTGCTGGCCGCCATCGGTCAGCGTCTCCAGGATCACGTTGAGATTGGGGTCGCCGGTGCCGCTGCGGAAGATCGAGCGCCCGCCCATGCCGTCCAGTGGCTTGAGCACGGCAAGGCCGTGTTCAAGCACGAAGGCCTTGAGTTCGCGTGCGTTGCGGCTGACCAGGGTCGGCGGGCAACACTGCGGGAACAGCAGCGCGGCCAACTTCTCGTTGAAGTCGCGCAAGCCCTGCGGGTCGTTGACCACGGTGGCGCCGGCCTGCTGGGCGACGCTGAGGATGTGCGTGTCGTACAGGTATTCGCCATCGAATGGCGGGTCCTTGCGCATCAGCACGATCTGCCCCGGGCCGAATGCCAGCGGGGCGAACTCGCCCAGGCTGAACCAGCCGGCCTTGTCGTCGCGTACCTGCAGCGGGGCAACCTCGGCCTGGGCCTGGCCACCGTGCAGGGACAGCCCGCCGGGGCGCACGTAGTGCAGCCGATGCCCGCGGCGCTGGGCTTCCAGCAGCATGGCAAAGGTGGTGTCCTTGGCGATCTTGATGTCGGCGATGGGGTCCATCACCACGATGACGTCTAAAGGCATGACTTGAATCCAGCAGATCTGGTCGACGATGTTAGCTGTTCAGGGCGGGGTCGCACAGCGCGGAAAGCGGAACGCTGAGGCTGAATGGTGCTGCGCTTTTATTGAGATGCAGGTCACATTACATTGGGGATCGGCCAAGTCCTGCGGACATCGCTTGACAGTTCGCGGCTGGGCTGGGATATAGATGCGCTTTCGCGGCAATATCGCACTTGGTATCGGTCGCGCGTTCGGGGAACAAAAATGGTTGAAAACATGGCTGCGGGTGGGGAACTCGCAGGGCTGAAGGTGATGGTCATCGATGATTCGAAGACCATCAGGCGCACGGCTGAAACACTGCTCAAACGTGAAGGTTGCGAGGTCGTTACCGCTACTGACGGTTTCGAAGCGTTGGCCAAGATCGCCGACCAGCAACCACAGATCATCTTCGTCGACATCATGATGCCGCGGCTGGATGGCTATCAGACCTGTGCGCTGATCAAGGGCAACCAGCTGTTCAAGTCGACGCCGGTGATCATGCTGTCATCCAAGGATGGCCTGTTCGACAAAGCCCGTGGCCGCATCGTCGGTTCCGAGCAATACCTCACCAAGCCATTTACCCGCGACGAACTACTAGGTGCCATCCGCACATACGTCAACGCCTGACCAGGGGGTAAGGCACAATGGCTCGAATTCTTTTGATCGAGGACTCACCGACCGACAGGGCGGTGTTTACACAGTGGTTGCTCAAGGCTGGGCACGAGGTGTTGTCGGCTGACAATGCCGAGGACGGCCTGCAGATTGCCCGTGAGCAGGCTCCGCAGCTGGTGCTGATGGACGTGGTGTTGCCGGGGATGAGCGGTTTCCAGGCGACCCGCGCGCTGTCGCGTGACGAGTCCACGCGTGCCATCCCGGTGCTGATCGTCAGCACCAAGGGCATGGAAACCGACAAGGCCTGGGGCATGCGTCAAGGCGCCAGTGATTACATCGTCAAGCCGCCGCGCGAGGATGATCTGATCGCGCGGATCAACAAACTGGTGGGTTGATGCGTTCTCCATTCGACATCCTTGAAGCCTACGAACGCCGCAGTCTGGCGCACGCGGTACAGCTGCCCGAGCGCAGCTTTTCGCAGGATGTCTGGCGTGGCGTGGGGTACCGCGTCGGCAGCCGGCATCTGGTCTCGGACTTCCGCGAAGTCGTGGAAATCGTGCCGATGCCGCCGGTCACGCCGGTTCCCGGCGCCCAGCCCTGGTTGCTGGGCGTGGGCAACCTGCGCGGCAACCTGTTCCCGGTGGTGGACCTGAAGAACTTCCTGGAAGGTGAGCGTACGCCGCCACAGGAAGGTCAGCGCGTGTTGATCATGCGCCAGAGTGGCGGCGACGTGGCGCTGGTGATCGACGAGTTGTATGGCCAGCGCAGCTTCGAGGCACCGATGCAGGTGCCAGCCGGTGACATCGCCCAGGGCCGTTACGCGCACTTCGTCGAACGTGCCTTCCACGATGAAGGCCGTGACTGGGGCGTGTTTTCGCTGTCGCTGCTTTCCCGCACTCCTGAATTCCGGCAAGCAGCCGCCTGACGGCACGCTTGCCTCTTCGTATTGAGACCGAGGTCGAACGATGAGTACTGCTCCTGAAGCCGCCAAGGCTGGCAAGCTTGGCAATGTAAGCACCAACTTCTGGTTGGGCTTGTTGGTGCTCTCGATGGTCGTGTTCGGTGCCAACACCGGCGTGGCCACCTGGCAGGGCAGTCGTCTGGCCGGCGCCAGTACCGGCGCCGCCGATCTGCAGGTGCTGTCACAGCAGCTGGCCAACCAGGGCCGTGAAGCCGTGGCTGGTAGCCGCGAAAGCTACGCAGCGTTCAAGGACACGCGCAGCAAGGTGGAAAGTACGGTCAGCGAGTTGCAGGGCCGTTACGGCAATGAGACTGGCGTGTCCGGCCCGCTGAGCGCGCTGGTCGATACCTGGAAGCCGCTGTCCAAGAACGCCGAGCAGATCGTCGCCTCCGAGCCGGCCGTGCTGGCCCTGGCCGGTAACGCCGATGCCTTCGTTGGCGCGGTGCCGCAGCTACAGGCGCAGTTGAACGAAGTAGTGCGCGCAATGACTGCCGGCGGCGCCCAGTCCTCGCAGGTCTACAACGGCCTGCAGCAGGTGGTGGTGGTGGGCACCATGGCCCGTCGCGTCACTGAAATCCGCGCCGGTGGTGCTGGCGCAAGCGGCGCTGGCGACGCACTGGCACGCGACATGGTGGTGTTCACCCAGGTGCTGGAAGGCCTGCGCAACGGCAATGAGGAAATGGGCATTTCCGCCGTGCGCAATGCCAATGCACAGGTTGCGCTGGAACAATCGGCCAACCAGTGGGCAAAGATGAAGAAGGATGCCGACGCCATTCTGGCCAGCTCGCGCAACCTGTTTGCTGCACAGTCCTCAGCGGCCGCACTGGCGACCGGCTCGGACAAGATGCTGGAGAGCAGCCGCAAGCTGTTCGATGCGTTCTCGGCGTTCGGTTCGGCCCGCGATACCCGCATCTTCCCGAACTTCTGGTGGAGCGTGATCTTCGGCGGCCTGTCGGTGCTGTCGATCATTGGCTTCGTCTGGAGCACCGTGCGTACCCGTTCGCGTGAGCAGGACGTGCGTTACCAGACCCAGGTGGAATTCAACAGCCGCAACCAGCAGGCGATTATGCGTCTGCTGGACGAAATCAGCTCGCTCGGTGAAGGTGACCTGACGGTAAAGGCCTCGGTGACCGAGGACATGACTGGTGCCATCGCCGACGCTATCAACTACGCCGTGGACGAACTGCGCCACCTGGTGACCACCATCAACGACATCTCCTCGAAGGTGGCAGTGTCGGCACAGGAAACCCAGGCAACGGCAATGCAGCTGGCCGAAGCCGCAGGCCACCAGGCCGACGAGATCACCAGCGCCTCGGACCGTATCGGCGAAATCGCTACCTCCATTGAGCAGGTGTCGCGCAACTCCACCGAGTCGGCCGAAGTGGCACAGCGCTCGGTGGTCATCGCGACCGAAGGTGCCGGCGTGGTGCGCCAGACCATTCAGGGCATGGACCAGATCCGCGACCAGATCCAGGAAACCTCCAAGCGCATCAAGCGCCTGGGTGAGTCCTCGCAGGAAATCGGCTCGATCGTGGAACTGATCAACGACATTTCCGAGCAGACCAACATCCTGGCATTGAACGCCGCCGTGCAGGCAGCCTCGGCCGGTGAAGCCGGTCGCGGTTTCGCCGTGGTGGCCGACGAAGTGCAGCGCCTGGCAGAACGTACCTCCGGCGCAACCCGTCGAATCGAAGGTCTGGTGCAGGCGATTCAGGCCGATACCAACGAAGCGGTTACCTCGATGGAACAGACCACCGCCGAAGTGGTGTCCGGTGCGCGCCTGGCCGAAGACGCCGGTACCGCACTGACCGAAATCGAGCGCGTGTCCAACGCACTCAACAACTTGATTAAAAGCATCTCCATCGCCGCCAACCAGCAGGCCTCGGCAGCTACCGATATCACCCAGACGATGGGCGTTATCCGGCAGATTACCGGCCAGACCTCGCAGGGTGCCGGGCAGACCGCCGACTCGCTGGGTCAGTTGAACCAGTTGGCGGCAGAGCTGCGCCGTTCGGTGGCCGACTTCAAGTTGCCGGCCTGAACGGACTGATCGGGCGGGGATGCAGAGGAATCAGCAGATGAAGTTTCGTCACAACGCAACGCAGGGCCGCCCGGACGGCATGCAATTGATGCTGCACGGGGGAGTGCGATGAGTACCTTGCGCGATGCGATGAGCCACGCAGCTCTTGGGTGGGTAAAGCCCGAGCTGGACGAGACCCTGCGCCAGGTGCGCAACGAGGTCGAAGCGTTCGTGGAAGATCCCAGCGATTCCAGTCGCATGCGTTTCTGCGCCGGTTACCTGCACCAGGTGCAAGGCACGCTGCGGATGGTGGAGCTGTATGCACCGGCGATGGTTGCCGAGGAGCTGGAACTGCTGGCCAATGCGGTGCGTGAAGGTGGCGTCGCCGACCGCGATGAGGCCTGCGCCACGCTGATGCGCGGCACCGTGCTGCTGCCCGACTACCTGGAGCGCCTGCAGAACGGCCACCGTGATATCCCGATCGTGCTGCTGCCGTTGCTCAATGACATCCGCGCGGCACGCGGCGCTGAAGGCATCAATGAAAGCGTGCTGTTCGCCTTCAATCCCGATGCCAGCGACGCCAGCCCGGACGAGCTTGAGCACGCCCGTGGCAGCGTGAGCGGGCGTAACCGCGAACTGCTCGATACCGTCGGCAGTGCGGTCAAGGAAGAGCTGATGCGCATCAAGGATGCGCTCGATCTGCATATGCGCATGGATGGCAATCCGGCCGACCTGCAGGTGCAGGTCAATGAGCTGGGCGCCGTCTCGGATACCTTGGGCGTGATGGGCCTGGGCGTTGCCCGTGGCATCGTTGCCCAGCAGCGCGATTCGCTGCACGAAGTCGTCAACGGCAGTCGTCAGATCGATGACAACCTGTTGCTGGATATCGCTGGCGCGCTGCTCTATGTGGACGCCTCGCTGGACGAGCAGGTTGCCCATCTGGGCGCCAACGTCGCGGGTGAAGATGATGCGGGTTCGGTGGAGACACGCCGTACCGTGGAAGTGCTGGCGCATGAAGCCATCGCCAATTTCACCGCTGCGCGCGAATCCTTTGTCGCCTTCATCGAGACCAATTGGGACCATGCTCGCCTGGCCGAAGTGCCACGTCTGCTGGGCGAGGTCTCCGGCGCACTGCGCATGCTGGAAATGCCGGCGCCGGCCGATTACCTGCAGGCTGTACGCCAGTACATCGACGTCGAACTGATCGCACGCCAGCGGATCCCGAGCGGCCGCCAGCTCGACACCCTGGCCGACGCGATGGCCAGCCTGGAGTACTTCCTTGAAGCCCTGCGCGATCGCCGCCCGGGCCGCGAGGAAATCCTCGATATCACCCGCACCAGCCTGGAAACCCTGCGTTACTGGCCGATTCCGTCGCAGCAGGCCGTGGCCGACAGTGCTGTTGTCGAGACGGCGGTTGCCGGCCTCAGCACCGCAGCCGTTGCGGACAGCGCAGGCATCGCCGTGGCCGATTCGGCAGCTGCGGATGTGGTCGAAGCACCGGCTGAAACTGTGGAAACGGCGGGCGAAGCGTCGCCGGTTGTCGAACAGTCAGCGATGATCGCTGCAGCGGCCGTGCCGCCGCCGTTGCCGCCACTGGAAGTGGAAGAAAAGCCGCAGGCTGCTGTCGCCGATTACCCATTGGTGTTTGGCGCGGCGATCAATGCCGTGGCAACCCCAGTCGCACCGGTCCAGGTTGTGGACGTGCCTGCGGTGTCTGCGCCGCAGGCAGCAGACGGCGCAGCCGGGAGTTTTGCATTCGATCCAGTGGCCGCCGAGACGCCGGAAGCCGCTGCGAGCAGTTTCAGCCTGGCGCCGATGGTGCTTGAAGGCCAGGAGCCAGCGGATTCGAACGGCGCGGAAGCACCGGCGTCGTTTGCCGCGAGTTTCGACCCGGTCGCCGCCGAGGACGCGACGTCCACCGTCGCCAGCGACAGCTACCACTTCGACGCCTCGCTGTTGACGCTGGACGGTACCGATACAGCAGCAGCGCAGGTGTCCGAGCCTGCCAGCACCGGCGCGCTTGATGCCGAGCTGGTCAACCTTGAGTTTGCCGACACCGATGTGTTCTTCAGCCCGGAGCTGGAAGCCGTCAACCCGGTGATCGATGACACAACGAACGCGCCGGTATCGCTGACCAACGACTGGGAGCTGGCCGCCACGCCAGTTGAACAGGCATCCGCCCCGATCGAACCGGCATCCATGCCAGCGGAAGCCGTATCCAAGCTGGATATGGAAACCGCTGCGTTCATGGCGCAGCTTGATGCAGCTGCCGAGGCCTTCGATCCGTTCGCGCTGCCTGAGCCGCTGCAGCCTGAGCCGGTTACGGCGGAAGTTGCCGGTAGTGCTGCCAGTGCTGCCGCGCCGACGCGTGCTTCCGCGCCGGCGCAGCAGCTTGATGGCGGCTTCATCGATGGCGGCGATGTAATCGATCAGGACATCCGTGACGTCTTCATCGAGGAATTCGACGAAGAGCTTGAGAACCTTGGCAACCTGCTGCCCGCTTGGCGCGCGGCACCCGCCAACATGGAGCGTCTGCGCCCGGTACGGCGCGTATTCCATACCTTGAAGGGCAGCGGGCGCCTGGTGGGTGCACGCACCCTGGGCGAGTTCAGCTGGAAGATCGAGAGCATGCTCAACCGCGTGCTCGACGGCAGCCGTCCCGCCAGCCCCGCCGTCATGGCTGCGGTGACCCAGGCCTATGACGTATTGCCGGAACTGAATGCCGCGCTGCGCGGCGTTGGCAACATCCAGTCCGATCTATTGGGCATACAGGATGTGGCTGACCGCGTTGCCGCTGGCGAAGAAGCGTTCTACGTGACCGGTGCCAGCGCTGTTGCAGCGGCTGCGCCGGCTGAGCAGGTGGCGCCGGAGATCGCGATCGTCGCGCCGGCGGAAAGCGACGTTGCAGCAGCCATCGAAATCGACGACGCGGAAGGTACCCCTGCGTCGGTGGACGAGGTGCTGCGCGAGATTCTCGAAGCCGAGATCGGCGCGCATCTGGTCACGGTCAATGCCTGGCTGGCTGGCTCGGCTGCACAGCCGCAGCCGGTGTCCGAAGACCTGTTGCGCGCCGTGCACACCATGAGCGGTGCATTCGCGATGACCGATGTGCCGGTGATCACCCAGATCACCAGCCCGGCGGAAACCTTCGTCAAGCGTTCGCTGGCGGCTGCGGTTACGCCGACAGCTGCGGGCGTGGATGCGCTGGCGCAGATGGCGGTGGCGGTACAGACCACGATCACGGCGCTGCGTGCGTCGTCACCACGCATCCCGGCGTTCCCGGGCGTGGCTGAGCGTCTGCAGGCGCTGGTTGATGCCCTGCCGGAAGGCAAGTGGCCACCGATGCAGGCCGAAGACGACCTTGTCGCAGACGATATCGCGGCTGTGCCGTCGACCGGTTCGCTGGACAGCGACGTTGGTTCCGAGCCGGTTGGTACGGAAGACCTGTCCGCGTACTTCGATGCCGGCTTGCTGGATGAGACGCCTGGCAGCGAAGCATCGCAGGACGTCCCTGCGCCGCTGGCCGCAGCCGAACCGGAGTTCCTGCGGGCTGGTGCCGACGTTGCCGAGCACGATGCACACGAGACAGCTGACGGTGCTGATGCGGTTGATGTGGAGCCGCTGTCGCAGCCGGTCGACGCCGCCGTTGCAAGCGGGTCGGAAGCCGTGGTTGCCGTTGATGAAGTGAGCGGGCAGATCGACATCGCCGGATCGGCTGAAGTCGTCGAGCCGGTTGCCCCGCAGCAAGCCGTCGAAGCTGAAGACCACTATGACGCGGTGCGGGCGTCCACCTGGGGTGCTGCACACGACGCTGAGGAGACAGCAGAAGCAACGGATCCGCAGCTTGTCGTTGAAGCTGGCAAGGTCGAATCCGAATCGGCTGTCGGCACTGAAGTTGATCTGGCATCTGCAGCCGAAGCAGTCGACACGCAGGTCGAAGATGGTCAGCAGAACGCGTCGGTCGCGCTGGAAGCGTCCAGCCATCCGGATGACCGTGACAGCGTGGTCGCACGCGCCCTGGCCATCGCCACCGCTGCAGCTGGTGTTGGCGCAGCACAGCTTGGCTCGGTTGAAGCCGAAGCCGAAGCCGAAGCCGAAGCCGAAGCCGAAGCATCAAGCCCGGCTGGGCAGGCTGCAGAAAGCGAGCTGGCGGTAGCAGACGCAGAAGAAATTGAAACGGCTGTGGCCGAAGAGCAGGCTGATGCTGCCGCGGAGCTCGACGAAGTCACCGATGACAGCGACGTGCCTTCGTCGATCGCGGCCGCCCAGACCGACGTTGTTGCTCCGATTGGCGAGGAGCCGGTTGTGGATACAGCGTTGGAGCTGGAAGCTGTAGAAGCCGAAGCCGAAGCCGAAGCTGAAACTGAAACTGAAACTGAAACTGAAACAGCAGTAGAAGCTGAAATCGAAGCTGAGGCAGCTGTCGACGAAGCTGCGTTGATCGAAGACATCGCTTCGAACGAAGAAGATGCGTCGGTCGAGGACGCGCTGGCAATCGAAGAGGCCGAGCAGCTTGAAGAAGCCGCTCAGCTTGACGATGTGGCTGTGAGCGAGGTTGTCGAGCCAGTTGGCGTCGAAACCATTGCCGTTGCCAAGACCGTGCTGGCACCGCTGACCGCAGCGTTGCCGGAACAGGCTGAGGTACCAGTCGCTGCGGCCGTGGCGCACGAACTGGACGCCGGGCCGCTGAATTTCGCCGACCTGGATCGCGAGCTGGTCGATATCTTTGTCGAGGAAGGCAAGGACCTGCTCGACCATTGCGATGGTCTGGTCAACGACATGCGCGCCGCGCCGGAAGACCGCGAGGCGCTGGCGGGCCTGCAGCGTGACCTGCACACCCTCAAGGGTGGTGCACGCATGGCCGGCATCAATGCCATCGGCGACCTTGGCCATGCCATCGAATCGCTGCTGGAGGCGGTTGCCGCCAACCGCACCGAGATCACCCGCGCCGACGTGCAGCTGCTGGAGCGCGGTTTCGACCGTCTGCACCAGTTGTTGATCCGCACCGGTGAGCATCGCGCAGTGGTCATGCCGACCGATCTGATCGAGGCCTTCGAAGCGCGTACCGATGGGCGCGCCGAAGCTGCGCAGGCACCGGTGGAAGCAGCTGCCAGCACGTTCGAACCGGCACCGGCAAATGCTGCTGCCGACGTGCTGCCGAAGCCGCTGGCGGCGATCGAGCCGCTGTCTGCACCGCTGCGCGAAGAACAGGCGAGCAACGAGGAAGAAGGCGCGCCGCGCGGCCAGGAACAGGTGCGCGTGCGCGCTGACCTGCTCGACAGCCTGGTCAACCACGCCGGCGAAGTGGCGATCTACCGCTCGCGCCTGGAGCAGCAGCTGGGCGCGTTCCGTGGCGCCATGGCCGAGCTGGACCGTACCAACGCACGACTGCGTGACCAGCTGCGTCGTCTGGATCTGGAAACCGAAGCGCAGATCGTGGCGCGTTACCGCCGAGAGCATGAGCAGGCCGACCAGACCTTCGATCCGCTGGAACTGGACCGCTTCTCCACCCTGCAGCAGCTCAGCCGTGCGCTGAACGAATCGGCGGCCGACTTGGGCGGTCTGCAAGGTGTGCTGGACGATCTGTCGCGCAACTACGACACCTTGCTGCAGCAGCAGTCGCGTGTCAGCTCGGAACTGCAGGATGGCCTGATGCGCGCGCGCATGGTGCCGTTCGATGGTCTGGTGCCGCGCCTGCGCCGCGTGGTGCGCCAGGCCGCGCAGGAAACCGACAAGCAGGTGCACCTGAAGCTGGAAGGCACCCACGGCGAACTCGATCGCAACGTGCTGGACCGCATGGTCGCGCCGCTGGAGCACATGCTGCGCAACTCGGTTGCGCACGGCCTGGAACAGCCGGCCGCACGTGCTGCCGCGGGCAAGCCGGAAGAAGGCGAAATCGCCCTGCGTCTGCGCCGCGAAGGTTCGGAAATCGTGCTGGAAGTGGGCGATGACGGTGCCGGCCTCGACCGCGAGGCGATCCGCCGCCGCGCCGAGCAGCGTGGCCTGCTGGGCAGCGACGAGCAGATCGACGATACCCAGCTGGACCAGATGATCTTTGCGTCCGGCTTCAGTACCAGCGAACAGGTCAGCCAGTTGGCAGGCCGCGGTGTGGGCATGGACGTGGTGCGCAACGAAGTGCGCCAGCTTGGCGGCTCGGTGGACATCCACTCGGTGCGTGGCCAGGGCGCGACCTTCACCTTGCGCCTGCCGCAGACGCTGGCGGTCACCCAGGCGGTGTTTGTCCGCATCGGCGAAACCACCTACGCGGTGCCGGTGGCATCGGTCAGCGGTATCGGTCGTATCTCCCGCGAGCGTTTCGAGTCCGGGCAGGGCGGCTACCACTACAACGGCGAAGATTTCAGCCTGTACAACCTCGGCACCCTGGTGGGCCAGGTTGCTGCCAAGGCCGAAGGCCAGGCCGAGATCCCGCTGCTGCTGGTGCGCTCCGGCGACCTGCGCGCAGCGGTTGCGATCGACCAGGTGCTGGGCAACCGCGAAGTCGTGGTCAAGCCGGTGGGGCTGCAGATCGCGTCGGTGCCGGGCATCTACGGCGCCACGATCACCGGCGAAGGCAACGTGGTGGTGATCCTGGACGTGGCACCGCTGGTGCGTCGTCACCTCACCCAGCCGCAGCAGTTGGTCGAGCACACCGAAACCAGCAATCAGCGCCATGTGCCGCTGGTGATGGTGGTCGACGATTCGCTGACCATGCGCAAGGTCACCGGCCGTGTGCTGGAACGTCACAACCTGGATGTAGCGGTGGCCCGCGACGGCGTGGAAGCGCTGGAGCAGCTGGAAGAGCGCATCCCGGACCTGATGCTGCTGGATATCGAAATGCCGCGCATGGACGGCTACGAGCTGGCCACCGCGATGCGTGCCGATCCGCGCTACAAGAACATCCCGATCGTGATGATCACCTCGCGCAGTGGCGACAAGCATCGCCAGCGCGCATTCGAGATCGGCGTGCAGCGCTATCTCGGCAAGCCGTACCAGGAGCTGGATTTGATGCGCAATGTCTATGACCTGCTGGGGATCGCCCGTGCACGCGACTGACGACACTGCCAAGCCGGTTGCATTGCTGGCCCGTGCCGGTGCCGCCCGTGATCGCCTGCGCGAGGCGTTGGTCGCCGCTGGCGGCCGCATCGTGCTGGAAGAAGACCCCAACCAGCTGGAGCCGGCGACGCTGACCTCGGCTGCGCCAAAGGTCGTGCTGGTGGCCCTGGAGCCTGCAGTCGAGGATGCGCTGGAGCGGCTGGAGTCGGTGCTGGAGACGCCCGAGCTTTCCTTGTTGTTCGAGGAGGCCGAGCTGGCTGCGCGTCGCGAAGGCTGGGAAGCACAGCGTTGGATCCGCCATCTGGCCGCCAAGCTGCAGGGCCACGACAACGTGCTGCCACCGGGCCTGGAGAACGAAGACGCCGAGCCGGCCATCATCCTGGAACCCGGCTTGCCGCCACGTCCGGAAGACGGGCATGTGGATGCACCGTTGCAGTTTCATCTGGACGAGGCACAAGTGCAGGCTTATGACCTGCCTGCCGATGAGATCTACGTCGCTCCGGTCAGCGCGCTTGAACCGCCCCCGGAAGTGCTGTCGTTCGAGGAACTGATCGGCGGGAACGCGCAACCTGCGCAGCCATCGTCGCCGAGCCTGCCACCGCCGCTGCCGCCGGAGCCGGCTGTCGCGCCGGTTGAAGCTGAGAGCAGGAAGGCACCGATTGCTGACTTCAGCAGCTGGTCGCTGGTGGAGGACGACGGCTACGAGACGGCGCCTGCTGCAACCACCAATACCCCGGAGCCGCCTCCGGCCCTGGCCAGCCTGCTCAACAGCGAGTTGTCCCTGGTTGAGATCGACGCTGGCCCTGCCGAAGGTAATGGTGCGGTGCTGCTGATCGCCGGTATTGGCGGCCCGGATGCGGTGCGCCGCGTGCTGGCCAGCCTGCCGGAAGACTTCGCGCGGCCGGTGCTGGTGCAGCTGCGCCTGGATGGCGGTCGTTATGCCAACCTGGTCAAGCAGATGGCACGGGCCACGCCGTTGCCGGTGACCTTGGCCGATCCGGGCCAGAACCTGGTCCCGGGCGATGTCTATATTCTTCCCGACGTGATCGGCGTGGAGTCGAGCGCCGAGGGCCTGCGCTTCTGCGCGGAAGCCAACGACCTGCTCGGCGCCTTGCAGCCGGACCGCAGCGCGGTGCTGATGCTCAGTGGTGCCGACGTGGCGATGGTCGCTCCGGTATTGGAGTTTGCCGGCAAGGGCGGCTGGGTGGCGGGGCAGATCGGCGAGGGGTGCTATGACCCGGCCGCTGCCAGCCAACTGGCTGTCGCTGGCATGAGCGCCGGCGATCCGGAATATCTCGCCGCCGAATTGGCTGTGCATTGCGCGGCCTGACCGCAGCGCGACCCAGGAACTGACGATGAGCTACGCAAACAACGATGAAGTCCGTGGGGTACTGATACAGGCCGGTACCGAGCGCGTATTGCTGCCCAACGCGACGGTGGCGGAAATGATGTCCCGCGTTGCGGTCGAGCCGATTGCCAATACCCCCGGGTGGCTGGTCGGGCAGATCGCGTGGCATGGCTGGAGCGTGCCGTTGCTGTCCTATGCCGGGCTCAGTGGCCATGGCAATGAAATGGTGACCAGCAACAACAAGGTGGTGGTGCTCAAGGCGCTGGGTGGTAACCCGGACCTGCCGTACTTCGCCCTGCTGACCCAGTCCTTCCCGCAGCTGATCGCGGTACCCCGCGACGGCCTGCTGGCCGACGCATCGGAAGAAAGCCTGCCGGTAGGCGTGCACATGCGCGTACTGCTGGGCGAACAAAGCGCGCTGTTGCCGGACCTGGATGCGGTCGAAAGCGCGGTCATCCTCGCCCTGGCAGAAGCCGTAGCCTGACCTGGTTGTGCGGTAGTGCCGAGCCATGCTCGGCAGACGCTTTCCCGCCCGAGCATTGTAGGAGCGGCGTGAGCCGCGAAGCTCGCGTCACATCAGATTGCAGACGGGCCGGTGATTTCGGCAGTGTCAGCTTCGCGGCTGACGCCGCTCCTGCAAAAGCCGACACTGGACGCCCCAGCCGAGCATGGCTCGGCGCTACAGGTCGCCCAGCCGCGCCTGCAGGGCCGCGATTGCGGCCAGGCCGGCGGTCTCCGTGCGCAGGATGCGCGGGCCCAGCTGCAGGCCCTGGAAGCCCGCCTCGCTCAGTTGCTGGCGATCGCGCGGCGACCAGCCACCTTCCGGGCCAATCGCGATCACAACTCCGTTTGCCGGTGCGTCAGGCAGCGAGGCCAAGCGGTGTTCGCCCAGTGGGTCCAGGGTCAGGCGCAGGGTCTGCTCGGGCAGTGCCGCAGCGGCCGCGGCCAGCGCCTGCGGGCTGCCAATGGATGGAATCCGCGCGCGCCCGGATTGACCGCAGGCCGAACCCACCACGTTGCGCCAGTGAGCGATGCGCTTCTCGGCCCGTGCCGCGTCCAGCTTGACCTCGGTACGCTCGGCATTGACCGGAATGATGCGGCTGACTCCAAGCTCGGTGGCCTTCTGCAGGATCAGGTCCATCTTCTCGCCGCGCGCGATGCCCTGCAGCAGGGTGATCGCCAGCGGTGATTCGTTGTCGATGGCCTGGGCACTGTCGATGTGTACCTGTACCTCGCGCTTGCTGATCGCGCTGAGGGTGGCTGCGTAGTCGTTGCCATCGCCGTTGAACAGGATGCAGCCTTCGCCCTCGCGCAGGCGCATCACCCGTACCAGATGATTGGCCACGTCCTCCGGCAGGGACAGGGTCTGGCCGACGGCAAGTGGCAGTTCGATCGGGCTACGGGTAAGGCGCATGGGAGTTCTCGCAAAGGCGGTGCCACATGGGGAGCGGCTGGGTCTGCTAGCATTTCAACGTCATGAAAACGTATCTGCCAATGCGCATTCTATCGGTCTACCGTCGTTTTGCCCGGAGTGGCGCATGAGTCGCCGCCTGCCACAGATCCACAACGTGGTCGAAGAACACATCGGTCCCTTCCGCCAGCAGCAACTGGATCTGGAGTTTTCCAACGGCGAGCGCCGGCATTTCCAGCGGCTGGTCAGCGGCGGCCACGGCGCTGTCGTGGTGGTGCCGATGCTCGATGAAGAGACCGTGCTGCTGGTGCGTGAATACGCCGCCGGCCTGCATCGCTACGAGCTGGGCCTGGTCAAGGGGCGCATCGATGAAGGTGAAACGCCGATCGAAGCGGCCGACCGCGAACTCAAGGAGGAGGCCGGTTATGGCGCGCGCAAGCTGGATGCGCTGCGCAGCCTGACCTTGGCACCTACTTATATGAGTCATCAGTCCACCCTGGTGCTGGCACGCGACCTGTATCCGCAGCGTTTGCCCGGCGACGAGCCCGAGGAACTGGAAGTGGTGCCGTGGAAGCTGGCCGAGCTGGACCAGCTGATGCTGCGCGAGGATTTCTCCGAGGGACGCTCGCTGGCAGCCCTGTTCATTGCCCGTGAGTGGCTGCGAGGTGGCGCATGAACGCAGTAGTTGATGACGTGCTGCGCGAAGGCGTGCTGGATATCGCCCAGCGCGCAGGCGCGGCGATCATGCAGGTCTATGCCAGCGGTTTCGATATCGAGCAGAAGGCCGACGATAGTCCGGTCACCACGGCCGACCTGGCCGCCCATCGGCTGATCGTTGCAGGCCTGTCGCAGCTCACCCCGGATATCCCGGTGCTGTCCGAAGAATCCGCGCAGTTGCCTTGGGAGACGCGTCGGCAGTGGCAGCGCTATTGGCTGGTGGACCCGCTGGACGGCACCCGCGAGTTCATCAAGCGCAATGGCGAATTCAGCGTCAATATCGCGCTGATCGAAGATGGCGTGTCGGTGTTTGGGGTGGTGCAGGCCCCGGTGACCGAGGTTATCTGGCATGCACAGCGCGGTGGCCAGGCCTGGCGCCGCAACGGTGAGCAGCAGGATGCGATCAATACGCGGGTGCCACCGGCATCGCCGCTGCGGGTCGCCGCCAGCCGCTCACATGCCAGTGCCCGTACGGCCACCTTGTTGGCGCGGATGGGCGAGATCGAGCTTGTCGCGCAGGGTTCCTCGCTGAAGTTCTGCCGCATCGCCGAAGGGACGCTGGATGTGTACCCGCGCCTTGGGCCAACCAGTGAATGGGATACCGCCGCCGGTCAATGCGTTCTGGAGGCAGCAGGCGGTGCCGTGTTGGCGGCCGATGACGGCGTGCCGTTTGCCTACAACCAACGCCCGCGTCTGCTCAATGGCGACTTCGTCGCCCTGGGTGATGCCTCGTTGCCGTGGCAGGAGTGGGTGGCCGGGCTTTGACGCCCAGCCACTGGCTGCCTGCAGTGAACTTCAAACGCCGGCAATTGCCGGCGTATTCGTAACAAAGGTGATGCGCGCATGTCCGAACTGACCGATATCCAGACCCTGTTGCAGATCATGGCGCGCCTGCGCGATCCCAATGGCGGATGCCCGTGGGACCTGGAACAGGACTTCGCCAGCATCGCGCCGTATACGGTGGAGGAGGCTTACGAAGTGGCCGACGCCATCGACCGCAACGATCTGCCGGACCTGAAGGACGAGCTCGGCGATCTGCTGCTGCAGGTGGTATTCCACGCGCAGATGGCCAGCGAGCAGGGGGCCTTCGATTTCGGTGATGTGGTGGCCTCGATCAGCAACAAGATGATCCGCCGCCACCCGCATATCTTTGCCGACACCGAAGTCAGTGATTCCGACGAAGTATTGGCCAACTGGGACGAGATCAAACGCAGCGAACGCGCCGCCAAGGGCGAGCAGGATGGGTCGGCATTGGCCGGTATTTCGCGTGGACTGCCGGAGTGGCTGCGCGCCACCAAGCTGCAGTCGCGTGCGGCCCGTACCGGCTTCGATTGGCCCGACGCGGTGCCGGTGCTGGACAAGCTGCGCGAGGAAATCGACGAAGTGCAGGCCGAGTTCGCGCTTGCCGCCACAGGCATGGACAACCACACCCGCCTGCAGGAAGAACTGGGCGATGTGTTGTTTGTCTGCGCCAATCTTGCCCGCCACGCCAAGGTCGATAGCGGCACCGCCCTGCGTCATGCCAACCACAAGTTCGAACGCCGCTTCCGCGCGATGGAAGCGCTGGCGGTTGCGCAGGGAAACGCAATGTCGCAGCTTGACCTGCAGCAGCAGGAGGCACTGTGGCAGCAGGTGAAGCAGCAGGAAAAGGACGCGGCGAAGTGAAAACCCTCGCCCTGTTCCTGCTGACCGCATTGGCCGAGATCGTCGGCTGCTACCTGCCGTGGCTATGGCTGCGGCAGCAGGGCAGTCCGTGGCTGCTGTTGCCGGCTGCCGCCAGCCTTGCCTTGTTTGCATGGCTGCTGACCCTGCATCCGGCCGCCAGTGGGCGTGTCTATGCCGCCTACGGTGGTGTCTATGTCTGCATGGCACTGCTGTGGCTGTGGCTGGTGGACTCGGTCAAGCCCACCCGCTGGGACCTGCTCGGCGGCGGTCTCTGCCTGCTTGGCATGGCGGTGATCATGTTCGCCCCACGCAGCAACTGAAACGCCTATGCTGGGCGCATCCTGTCCTGGGTGCCGGCCATGTCGCGTTTCAGCAGCTTCCGCCAGTTCTATCCGTTCTACCTGGGCGAACACAGCAACGTCGTCAGTCGCCGCCTGCATTTCATCGGCAGCTGCGGCGTGCTGCTCTGTGTCGCGATGCTGCTGTGGAGCGGCCAGCTGCGCTGGCTGTGGTTCGCGCTGCTATGCGGCTACGGGTTTGCCTGGGTTGGGCACTTCTTCTTCGAGAAGAACCGGCCGGCGACCTTTCGCCACCCCTTCTATTCATTTGCCGGTGACTGGGTGATGTTCGTCGACATCCTGCGCGGGCGGGTGCGCCTGTAAGCACCTGACCGGTTGTGTCCGAAGCTGTCGCTATACTCGGCACATCAATCAGCACAAGGAATGGTCTCATGGGCGGCGGAGCAGGGTTGTTGGCGTTGGTGGTCGTGGTGGCCGGCATCATCGTGCTGTTCAAGACGGTGCGGATGGTGCCGCAGGGTTACGAATGGACGGTGGAACGCTTCGGCAAGTACACGCATACGATGAGCCCCGGCCTGCACTTCCTGATCCCGATTGTTTACGGCGTCGGCCGCAAGGTAAACATGATGGAGCAGGTGCTGGACGTTCCCAGCCAGGACGTCATCACCAAGGACAATGCGGTGGTGCGGGTGGATGGGGTGGTGTTCTTCCAGGTGCTGGATGCGGCCAAGGCGGCCTATGAAGTGGCCAACCTGGAAGTGGCGATGATCGCCCTGGTGCAGACCAATATCCGTACCGTGATCGGCTCGATGGACCTGGATGAATCGCTGAGCCAGCGAGAGACCATCAATGCCAAGCTGCTCAACGTGGTCGACCATGCCACCAATCCGTGGGGCGTCAAGGTCACCCGCATCGAGATCAAGGACATCCAGCCGCCGGCCAACCTGGTGCAGTCGATGCAGCAGCAGAAGATGGCCGAGCAGAACAAGCGTGCAGCGGTGCTGGAGGCCGAAGGTATCCGCCAGTCGGAGATCCTGCGCGCCGAAGGCCAGAAGCAGTCGGCGGTACTGGAGGCCGAAGGCCGCAAGGAAGCCGCGTTCCGCGATGCCGAGGCGCGCGAGCGCCTGGCCGAGGCCGAGGCCAAGGCGACCGCGATGGTGTCCGACGCGATTGCCAACGGCAGCGTGCAGGCAATCAATTACTTCATCGCGCAGAAGTACGTGGAAGCCTTCAGTGAACTGGCCAACTCGCCCAACCAGAAGTTGGTGCTGATGCCGATGGAGGCGACCGGTGTGATCAGCTCCATTGCCGGTATCTCGGAACTGGCCAAGGAAGCTTTCGCCAAGCAGGGCGAAACCAAGCAGCCTGCACGCGGCAACCCGCCGCCGCTGGGGCGCTGAGCCATGCGCTGGGAAGTGGTGATCTGGGCGGCGCTGGCGGTGACCTTGTTCGCCGCCGAGGCGCTGGCGCCGGGCGCCTTCATGCTGTGGATGGGCATCGCTGCAGCGGCGGTGTTCCTCACCGTCTGGGCAATCGACGGCATGAGCGTGCTGCTGCAGGTGATCCTGTTCGTGGTGCTGAGCTTTGTCTCGATCCAGGTCTATCGCACCTGGTTCCGGCAGCGTGCACGGCCCAGCGACCAGCCGTTGCTCAACCGCCGCGCCGAGCAGTTGATCGGGCGGGTGGTGACGCTGGAGCAGGCGATCAGCGCCGGTGTCGGCCGGGCCAAGGTGGACGATGCGTTCTGGGTGGTAGCCGGTCCCGATCTGCCGCAGGGCAGTACGGTGCGGGTAGTGGCCGTGGATGGCATGACGCTGAAGGTACAGCCAGTCTGAATACCGCTGCGGTACTGCCGTTGTGGCAGTGCCGCAGGTTTTAAAAGTAACCATCTGGGATAATGGCGGTCCCCTTAGTGTGGAACGGCCATGACCCTGAAGACTTTGCTCAACGAAACCCACCGCTCACTCGGCGCCAAGATGGTCGACTTCGGAGGTTGGGACATGCCGATCCACTACGGCTCGCAGATCGACGAGCACAACCTGGTCCGCACCGCTGCCGGCATGTTCGACGTCAGCCACATGACCGTGGTCGACCTGAAGGGGGCGCGCACCCGCGAGTTCCTGCGCCAGCTGCTGGCCAACTCCATCGACAAGATCAAGGTCCGCGGCAAGGCCCTGTACTCGTGCATGCTCAATGCGCAGGGCGGGGTGATCGACGACCTGATCGTCTACTTCCTGGCCGAAGACATGTTCCGCATGGTGGTCAACGCCTCCACCCGCGAGAAGGACCTGGCCTGGATCCGTCAGCACGCCGAAGCCTTCGGTGTCGAGGTGGTCGAACGCGAAGACCTGGCCATCGTCGCCGTGCAGGGACCGCAGGCGCGTGCGCTGGTCGCCGGGCTGGTAGCGGAGTCGGATCGTGCCGCGCTGGACAAGCTCGGCCGCTTCGCTGCACTGACCGTTAGCTCCATCGACGGCGTTGAGCTGTTCGTCGCACGCACCGGTTACACCGGCGAAGACGGCTACGAAGTGTTGCTGCCGCAGGGCGCGGTCGTCGCGTTCTGGAATGCGCTGTTGGCTGCTGGTGTGAAGCCGGCCGGCCTGGGTGCGCGCGACACACTGCGGCTGGAAGCCGGCATGAATCTGTACGGCCAGGACATGGACGAAGCCATCACTCCGTACGAGGCGGCGCTGGCCTGGACCGTGGCGCTGGATGATCTGGCCGATGGCACGCCGCGCGCGTTCACCGGTCGCGCCGTGCTGGAAGCGCAGAAGGCCGCCGGCAACGCGCGCCAGATGATCGGCCTGGTGATGGACGAGAAGGGCGTGCTGCGTCACGGCCAGAAGGTGCTCACCGCCAATGGCGAAGGCGAGATCCTGTCCGGCACCTTCTCGCCGACGCTGGGCAAGGCGATTGCCTTCGCCCGCGTGCCGGCTGGCGCGCCGGGTGATGTGCGGGTGGACATCCGCGGCAAGGAAGTGCCGGTGCGCATCGTCAAGTTCCCGTTCGTGCGTGACGGCCAGCCGCAGGCCGGCATCAATCTTTGACCTGTAGGACCGCGCCGGAAGCGACCTCGCTTCCGGTTCGTTAAACTAGCGCTTCATCCCGACCACCGTTTTTCCGGAGTAGTTCCATGAGCGAGATCCCTGGCGACCTCAAGTTCCTCAAGTCCCACGAGTGGGCACGTGTCGAAGGCAGCAACCGCGTTACCGTCGGTATTTCCGATCATGCCCAGGGCTTGCTGGGTGACCTGGTCTACGTCGAACTGCCGGCTGTCGGTGACAGCGTGCAGGCCGGCGTTGGCGCAGCGGTGGTCGAGTCGGTGAAGGCTGCTTCCGACGTCTACAGCCCGGTGTCCGGCACCGTTGTCGAAGTCAACGAAGCGGTGACCGACAAGCCGGAAACCATCAACGAAGATGCTTACGGCGACGGCTGGCTGTACGTGGTGGAGCTGTCCGATCCGGATCAGTTGAATGACCTGCTTGGCCCGGACGACTACGCCGAGATGTTGGAGAACGAGGACCACTGAGTCCTGTCGTGATCCGAAAAGCGGCCGCTACCAGCGGCCGTTTTTTTTATGCCGGTGTCAGCATCACGTGATGATCGGTAGTGATGAGCGGCTGGTGTTGACGCGTTGAAGCCGATGCCGAGGGACGCGAAGTGGTTCTGATCGGTGTCGCTGCGGACTGCGAAGTGGTCCAAAAAGTTTGCGCAAAATGATCCGTCGCGCAGCTAAAGCGTTGCCGTCGGCAAACTTTTTTTCGGGTGCTGGAAGTGGTCGGCGACGACTGTTGGTCGCATGTCTTGAGATGCCGTTGGTGTACTGCCAATGCAGCAGCGTGTTGGCGGCGTCGAAACGAATAGTGCACTTTTACCGATGTTTTTTTACTTTGTGTTTTTTTTGAAGCACGCATGCATGGCGACGACGGGTGCACATCGTGGGCTGTGGCGGCGGGCGGCCGGGCGCGGAAGGCTGAAGGCTTCCGAAAAATATTTTGCAAAGATGGTTGACAGTAAAAAAAACCGTGATTAGGTTTCGCCCAGCAGACCTTTCCTGCGGAAGCGAGTGAGCCGGATCAACATTCAGACGCGAAGCACAACTTGGACGTCCGCCAGGATTCTCTTGATGGTGGAGCAGGACTCGCTTCCTTCCGCGAAACACCCCCCCTGATTTCTATCTGGCACCTGCAGCGGGACCCGTTGTGGGTGTTTCTGTATCCGTAACGATGCGCTAGACGCGTCGTCGGTCCTCCGCCGAACACCGCGGATTTGCTTCAACTGGGCATTTCAATTCCATAGATCACTGACGAGGAACAAACCATGGCTACGAAGAAAGCAGCTAAAAAGCCGGCCGCCAAGAAGGCGGTAAAGAAAGTCGCCAAGAAGGCTGCCGTGAAGAAGGTTGCCAAGAAGGCAACCGCCAAGAAGGCAGTGAAGAAGGTCGCCAAGAAGGCTGTTGCCAAGAAGACCGTGAAGAAGGCAGCCGCCAAGAAGACCGTCAAGAAGGCAGCAGCCAAGAAGACCGTCAAGAAGGCAGCAGCCAAGAAGACCGTCAAGAAGGCCGTAAAGAAGGTTGCCAAGAAGGCAACTGCCAAGAAAGCCGCCAAGAAAGTAGCTAAGAAGGCCGTAAAGAAGGTTGCCAAGAAGGCAACTGCCAAGAAAGCCGTCAAGAAAGTAGCAAAGAAGGCCGTCAAGAAGGTTGCCAAGAAGGCAGCTGCCAAGAAGGTCGTAAAGAAGACTGCAAAGAAGGTTGCCGCCAAGAAGCCGGCCGCCAAGAAGGTTGCTGCGAAGAAGAAGCCGGCCGCTCGCAAGAAGAAGGCCGCTCCGGTTGCGCTGCCGGCTACCCCGGCGCCGCTGATCTGATCCAGCTCCACTAGCAATACCTGAAACTCCTTCCCCGACTGCCCAGCGGGGAGGGAGTTTTTTTTATGGGCGCCTTTTGGAGTGGCGAGGCAGTGGATGTCGGAGCGGCGTCAGCCGCGAAACCGGCTACACATCCGAGGAGCCGAGCCCTCCCTTTGCCGCAGGCAAGGGGAGGGTTGGGAGGGGTGCTTTTGATTTGCGGGTGATGCCTCTGCCGAGCATGGCTCGGCACTACCGGTGCGGTGAACCTTGCCGACCAACCAATCGGCGCGGAGGAACCGAGCCCTCCCTTTGCCGTAGGCAAGGGGAGGGTTGGGAGGGGTGCTTTAGGTTTGCTGGTAAAGCCTCTGCCGAGCGTGGCTCGGCACTACACGTGCGGTGAACCTTGCCGACCAACCAATCGGCGCGGAGGAACCGAGCCCTCCCTTTGCCGTAGGCAAGGGGAGGGTTGGGAGGAGTGCTTTTGATTTGCGGATGAAGCCCCTGCCGAGCATGGCTCGGCACTACACGTGCGGTGAACCGGGCCTACCAACCAATCGACGCCGAGGAACCGAGCCCTCCCTTTGCCGTAGGCAAGGGGAGGGTTGGGAGGAGTGCTTTTGATTTGCGGATGAAGCCCCTGCCGAGCATGGCTCGGCACTACCGGTGCGGTGAAACTCGTCGACCAACCAATCGACGCCGAGGAACCGAGTCCTCCCTTTGCCGCAGGCAAGGGGAGGGTTGGGAGGGGGGCTTTTGATTTGTGCGGGTGAAGCCCTGCCGGGCATGGCTCGGCACTACAGGTGGCACCGGCCTTTGTAGGAGCGGCGTCAGCCGCGAAGCTGACGGTGCATCCGATCTACCGGCGCTGGCTCCTACCCAAGGCGGCGCTACCGAGCAAAGAAAAAGGCGGCCATTGGCCGCCTTTCGGGTACTGCTGGAGATCGCAACGCAGCTCAGCGCGGCGATGCCACCGCACGATCGGAAGACGCGCCCTTCTTGCCGCCGCGCGCCGGAGCCGCATCCTCGGCCATCAGGTTGTCGCTGCCGAAATCGGTGTCCACGTCCAGCCAGCGCTGCGCCGGCAGGCCGATGGCGCGATCGAGGATGGTCGGCATCATGCCGCTGGGCAGGCTGCTTTCGCCGTTCCACATGATGGCGATGCCAAGGTCACGTTCCGGCAGCAGCGCGACCAGGCCGCGATAGCCCTGCACTGCACCGGCGTGGAAGACCACCTGGTGGCCGGAGTAGTCGAACACGCGCCAACCCAGTGCATAGCCAGCCGAATCCAGGCGCTGGTGACGCCAGCCAGAGCGCATTTCACCCGGCGTGTTCACCAGCGGCGCATGCAACGTTGCCAGCAACGGTGCCGGCAATACATCCGGACGGTGGCCGGTATGCGCCAGCAGCCATTGCGCCATGTCGCTGGCACTGGCGTTGACGCCGGCAGCCGGTGCGACGCGGTAGTAGGTGGGCTTGGGCGTCAGCGACACCCAGCCGTTGCGGCTGCGCACGTGCGGGCGTGCCCAGCGCGAGCTGGCCTGGATGCCTGCCAGGCCGAGGCTGGCATCGTTCATGCCCAACGGCTTGAGGATGCGCTTCTCAACGGCCTGCTCGTAGAAGCTGCCCGAGGCCGCAAACACCACATCGCCGACCAGGCTGAAGGCGACGTTCTGGTAGGAGTAGCAATCACCGGGGGAGCACTTGAGCGGCGCGCTGGCCAGCTTCTGGGTCAGCGTGTAGTAGTCGGCATTGGCCTCGACATCGCGGTCATAGGCATTGCTGGTGAGGCCGACGCGCTGGCTCAGTACATCGGCAACGGTGAGCTTGTCGGTGGCTTCGGGCGTGGCCAGGCGGAAACCGGGAACGTAATCGGTGACCTTGCTGTCCCAGCGCAGGGTGCCATCGTTGACCAGCAGGCCGGCCATGGTGCCGGCGAAGGCCTTGGACAACGACGCCAGGCGGAACACGGTGTGCGCGTCCACTTCCTGCGGATTGCTGATGTCGGTGACGCCATAGCCACGTGCCGACAGCACGCGGCCGTTCTGGACGATGGCCATCGCCATGCCGGGAACGCGGTTGCCGTAGGTCAGCTGTTCGGCCAGCGACTCGATGGCGGCGACATTGAAGTCGGCCGGCAGTGGTTGCACCTGGTCTGGGCGCAGCGCGGTGCGATATGGCATCGGCTGCGTCGGCGATTGTGCGGGCGCGTTCTCCAGGTTCACCGGCAACGCCACGGCAGCCGATGCTTCGGCGGGCAGGGCGGTGGGAGTGGGAGTCTGCGCGGTAGACGACAATGCAAAGGGCATCAACACCCCCAGCAATCCCGATGCCACCGGACGAATGTGCCGGCGCTTGCTCTTGTCTTTCATCGTGATCGGTGCCTGTAAGCTACTGCTGTGGGCGATTCTAGCGCCGCTTTTCATCAATGCACAAACGGGGAGAGAATGAATGGGCATCGCGTTGATATTGCTGATCTTTCTTGTGGTGGCTGTCGCAGTTGTGGCGGTGGGTGTGGGGATCTACAACGGGCTGGTGCGGGCCCGTAACAGCTACAGGAATGCGTTTGCGCAGATCGACGTGCAGCTGCAGCGGCGTTTTGACCTGATTCCCAACCTGGTGGAGACCGCCAAGGCCTACATGGGCCATGAGCGGCAGACCCTGGAAGCGGTGATCGCGGCGCGCAGCGCGGCGCAGTCAGGTTTGGCCGCAGCCAAGGCCGATCCGGGCGACCCGGCGGCAATGGCGCAACTGGCGGCCTCGCAGGGGCAGTTGAATGGTGTGCTGGGCAGGCTGATGGCGGTGGCCGAGGCCTACCCCGAGTTGAAGGCCAACCAGAACATGCTGCAGCTCAGTGAGGAGCTGTCCAGCACCGAGAACAAGGTGGCGTTCGCGCGGCAGGCGTACAACGATGCGGTGATGGGCTACAACAACCGCCGCGAGACCTTCCCGGCCAATGTATTCGCCGACATGTTCAATTTCGCCACGGCCGCACTGCTGGATATCCCGCTGGAGAAGCGCGAGCAGGTGCGCGAGGCGCCCAAGGTGCAGTTCTGAACCTGGCGCAGGTGTAACAGGGGCGCGGGATGAATTTCTTCGAACACCAGGCCCAGGCGCGGCGCAACTCAGGCCGGCTGGTGCTGCTGTTTGCACTGGCGGTGCTGGCCATCGTGCTGATGGTGGACGCACTGGTGTGGTTGGGCACCGGCAGCATGCGCGGCGTGCTGTGGAGCAGCGTGTTGACGGTGGCGGTGATCGGGCTGGCATCGCTGTACCGGATCAGCTCCCTGCGCGGTGGCGGCGAGGTGGTGGCCGTGCAGATGGGCGGCACGGAAGTGCCTGCCGATACCCGCGATCCGGCACTGCGGCGGTTGCGCAACGTGGTGGAGGAGATCGCCATTGCCTCCGGCGTGCCGATGCCGCGCCTGTATGTGTTGGAGCAGGAAGCAGGCATCAACGCCTTCGCCGCGGGCTATTCGCCCGCCGATGCGGCCATCGCGGTTACCCGCGGCACCTTGCAGCGGCTCAACCGCGATGAGCTGCAAGGCGTCATCGCGCATGAGTTCAGCCACATCCTCAACGGCGACATGCGCTTGAACATCTGCCTGATGGGCGTGCTGTTCGGCATCCTGATGCTCAGCGTGATCGGCAAGCGTGTGTTGCTGCATATGGGCGGCGGTACCCGTGCGCGCTTCGGCCGCAGCGTCGGGCCGGTATTCCTGCTGATGCTGGTTGGCTTGGCTGGCATCGCCATCGGCAGCATCGGCGTGCTGTTCGGGCGGCTGATCAAGGCGGCGGTATCGCGCCAGCGCGAGATACTTGCCGATGCTTCGGCAGTGCAGTTCACCCGCCAGACGCAAGGCCTTGCCGGCGCCTTGAAGAAGATCGGCGGGCTCGACGACGGCTCGCGCCTGGCCGACCGTGCCAGTGCCGAGGAAGTCAGCCATATGTTGTTCGGCGAAGGCCTGCGTCTGTCCAGCTGGTTCGCCACCCATCCGCCGCTGGTTGCGCGCATCCAGCGGCTGGAGCCATCGTTCCGCGCGGAGCAGCTGCAGACACTGCGAGGCAACTGGTCCAGCGCACCGCCGGACGGACTGGCCGAAGACCGTGTGCTGGGCCTGGCAGCGCGCGATGCGCCCAACGTGGATGCGGTGATGCTGCCGTTGCCTGGAATGCAGCAGATTCCGGTGGATCCGACGCTGGTTGCCGCACAGGTGGCGACGCCTGCCGATGACGACTACCGGCAGGCGATACGGCTGGCGGGCAGTCTGCCAGCGCCGTTGCGCCGCTTGGCCGCTGACCGTGGCGCGTCGCAGCCGTTGTTGCTTGCGATGTTGCTGGACGAAGATGCCACGGTCGCTGCGCGCCAGCGCACTGCAGTGAGCGAACAACTGGGCGAGTTGATGGCCGACAGCGTACAGAACATTGCGGCTGGGCCTTTGCGTGAGCTGCACGCGGCGCTGAAGCTGCCGCTGGCAGCCTTGGCATTCCCGACCCTGCGCAGCCTGCCGCGCCCGCAGTTGACTGCATTCATGCGCTGCATCGATGTCCTGACCCACGCGGATGGGCGGATCTCCCTGTTCGAGTACTGCCTGTCGCGCTTGCTGCTGGTGCAGGTGCAGGCAGCCTTGGATCCATCGCGTCACCTGCATTTCGGCCGCCGCAAAGCCACTGGCGTGCAGCGTGAATTCGCCACCCTGCTGTCTGTGGTGGCGCGCGCCGGCAACCCAGGCGACGAGGCTGCTGCGCGTCACGCCTACCTGGCCGGCCTGCAGCGCATCCTGCCGCAGGATCATCTGCCATATGCGCCGCCGGCGAATGGGGTGCTGGCCCTGGATGCGGTGTGGGCACCGCTGGATTCGATGGACCCGCTGGCCAAGCAGCTGCTGGTGGAAGCGGTGACTGCGACCGTCAGCCACAACCAGCGCGTCAATGTTGCCGAAGCTGAGTTGCTTAGGACCATCTGCGCCACCTTGCATTGCCCCTTGCCAGCGATGCTGCAGGTGGTCTGACAAGCGCGTAGCCCGGGTAAGCGCAGCGCACCCGGGACTGTTGGCGGACGGCTGGAATGACTTGTGAACCTTGCCCCCGGGTGCGCTGCGCTTACCCGGGCTACCTTATTGCGGCTGCTGAACCTTGCTGCCGATCAGGTTTGCTTTTGCGTGTCTTCGCCTGCGATCAGAAACTCCCGCAAATTTTCCGACTGAAGCACCGGGCCTCACCCCAGAATCAACCCCGCCGCCCGCTCCGCAATCATGATGGTCGGCGCATTGGTATTGCCGCTCACCAGGGTCGGCATCACCGAGGCATCGATCACCCGCAATCCGTCGATGCCGCGCACCCGCAGCTGCGGATCGACCACCGCCGCGTCGTCGCTGCCCATGCGGCAGGTGCCGATCGGGTGGTAGATGGTCTCGGCCTTGGCGCGGATGAAGGCTTCCAGGCCGGCATCGTCTAGGTGCTCATCGGCGGGGAACAGCGGCGCCTTGCGCCACGGCGCGAACGCGGCCTGCTGCAGGATGTCGCGGCTCAGGCGCGCGGCCTCGATCATCATCTTCAGATCGAAGCCTTCGGCATCGCTCAGGTAATTGGCCTGGATGCGCGCGGGTGCGGCTGGGTCAGCGCTGGCCAGGCTGATCCGGCCACGGCTGCGCGGATGCAGGTAGCAGGCGTGCAGGGTGTAGCCGTCGCCGGGCAGGCGATTGCGGCCGTGGTTGTCCAGCATCGCCGGGACGAAATGGAACTGGATATCGGCGCGCTCGTCCGGTGCGAAACGCGAGCGCACGAAGCCGCCGGCTTCGGCCACATTGCTGGTGCCCGCGCCCCGATGGCCACGCAGGAAGTAGTTGAGCCCGATCATGATCTCGCTGGCGCGGTCGTAGCTGACGCCCGGCACGCTGCGGTACAGCGTGCAGATATCCAGGTGATCCTGCAGGTTGGCACCGACGCCCGGTTGGTCGAGCTGGACGTCGATGCTCTGCGCGCGTAGCGCATCGGCGGGGCCGATGCCGGACAGCATCAACAGTTGCGGCGAGTTGATCGCCCCGGCGCTGAGCAGCACTTCAGCGGCAGCACGGTAGTGCTGGCGCTGGCTGCCGACGCGCAGGTGCACGCCGGTAACGCGCCCAGCGTCGATCTGCAGCCGTTCCACCAGCGCGCCGGTGATCACCTGCAGATTGCTGCGCGAACGCACTGGGGCGAGATAGGCGGCCGCTGAAGAACAACGTGCGCCGTCCTTTTGCGTTACCTGATAAAGCCCAACGCCTTCGTGCTGGACGCCGTTGAAGTCGGTGTTAAGGCTGTAGCCGGCCTGTTGCCCGGCTTCGATGAAGGCGTGGCTGAGTGGATTGACATGGCGCAGGTCGGCCACCTGCAGGGGACCATCGGTACTGTGCAGCGTATCGGCGCCACGCGCATTGCCTTCGCTGTGACGGAACCAAGGCAGCACGCTGTCCCAGTTCCAGCCGCTGGCACCGGCCGCTGCCCAGCGGTCGTAGTCGCCGGGCACGCCGCGCACATAGCACATGGCATTGATCGAGCTGGAGCCGCCCAGCACCTTGCCGCGCGGCCACCACAGGCGGCGGTTGCCCAGCGCGGGCTCCGGCTCGGTGTCGTAGCTCCAGTTCACGCGGCGGTTGTTGACCAGTCGGGCGATGCCCGCCGGCATATGAATGAAGGGGTGCCAGTCGCGCGGCCCGGCTTCGATCAGCAGCACACGGAGCTGTGGGTCGGCACTGAGCCGGTTGGCCAGTACGCAGCCGGCCGAACCGGCGCCGACGATGATGTAGTCGAATTCCTTTGCAGCTTCGCTCACACGCTTCTCCCTCCCGAGTCACTCAGGATAGAACGGCGCGTTGTACCGGAGTAAGCCCTGCCGCACTGGCGATGTTGCAGTGCATTAGATAACGTACGCGCTCTGCCGAGTCCCACCGGAGTTCCCCGATGCCGCCGTCCTCTTGCCACCCGCTGCGCCGGGGTGCCGCATGACCGTTCCGCGCGGACCCGGTGCAGTGCATCGACTGATGCTGGCACTGCGTGGCTCGCCACCGCTGTGGTGGTCGTTCCTGTACTTCTTCTGCCTGCTCAGCGGCTACTACGTGCTGCGCCCGGTGCGTGAGGCGATGGCGGCCTCGGCGGACATGGAGGCCCTGTTCCCGCCCGGGTTGATCGCCTGGTTCGCGGCCCATGGCATGCCGCTGAAGGACTTCACCCTGCAGTTCCTGTTCTCCTGTGTGTTCCTGATCATGCTGGTGCTGCAGCCGCTGTACGGTTGGCTGGTCAGCCGCTATCCGCGACGGGTGTTCCTGCCGCTGGTGTATGGCTTCTTCATCTTCACCCTGTTCGTGTTCTACGCGATGTTCAGCGGCAACATCCCGGGCCGGGGCATGGCGTTCTTCTTCTGGATCACCGTCTTCAACCTGTTCGCGGTGGCGGTGTTCTGGAGCTTCATGGCCGACGTGTTCTCCAACGTGCAGGCGCGTGCGTTCTACGGCTACATCGGCGCGGCCGGCACAGTGGGCGCATTCCTCGGGCCGATCATCACCAGCTCATTGGTGCAACGGGTCGGCATCGCCAACTTGATGCTGGTCTCGGCCGGTTTCCTGTCGATCTGCCTGTTCTGCATCTGGAAGTTGCGGCCGTGGGCGGTGCAGCGCGAACGCGAACAGCAATTGGCCGATGGCGAGCAACCGATGGGCGGCAGCGTGTTCGACGGGCTGAAGCTGATCGCGCGTGAGCCGCTGCTGCGCTGGTTGGCCCTGATGGTGATATTCGGGGTCGGCGTTGGGACCATGCTGTACAACGAGCAGGCGGCGATCGTACGGCGCATGATCACCGATCCAGCGGCCAGCACCGCGTTCTATTCGCGCATCGACCTGGCGGTGAATGCCTTGACCCTGATCATCCAGCTGGGCCTGACCCGCTGGTTGCTGTCGCGCTACGGAGTGGCGCCGGCGCTGTTGATTCCGGGATTCGCGATCATCGTCGGCTTCTCGATCGCGGCAGCGTCACCGTTGCCAGTGATGGTGGCGGTGATCCAGGTGCTGACCCGCGCCAGCGAATTCTCATTGGGCAAACCTGCCCGCGAGACGATCTATACGCGGGTAGACCGGCAATGGCGCTACAAGGCCGGTGCGGCAATCGATACCGTTGTTTACCGCGGCGCCGACCTGACCTTCGCCTGGGTGCACAAGGGCTTGTCCCTGTTTGGTTCTCAGGCGGTGTTCGTCGGCGGTGCCGCAGTGGCGGTGTTCATGACGCTGTCGGCGCTGGGTGTCTTGCGCGAAGAGAAGAAGCTGCCGCAGGATCGTTGAGTGATTACCCTGCGGCGGGTTACCGCCGTGCTGCGAGGATGAGATGACGATGAGCGTATTGGGCGTGGGTGCGATGGTGATGACGCTGCTGGTGGCGGCGCTGCATGTGTACTTCCTGGTACTGGAGATGTTCCTGTGGACCAAGCCACAGGGCCTGAAGACCTTCCGCAACACACCGGAAAAGGCACAGGCGACGCGGGTGCTGGCGGCGAACCAGGGCCTGTACAACGGCTTCCTCGCTGCCGGCATCATCACCGGGCTGGTGCTGGCGCAGCCGGTGCTGGTGACCTTCTCGCTGGTCTGCGTGGTAGTGGCCGGTGCCTATGGCGCGTACAGCGTCAGCCCGCGCATCTTCTACGTGCAGGCCGTACCCGCAATCGTCGCGTTGCTGCTACGCGCGCTGTAGTGCCGAGCCATGCTCGGCAGGGGCATTGCCCGTAGAGCCCGTGCCGGGCATTGCCCGGCGCTACGGTTGGGTTGGCTTGTAACGCCCCTGCCGAGCATGGCTCGGCACTACAGGGCATCGCTTTGGATCAGTGGCTGATGTAGCGCGCGAATCCCAGCCACAACGGGATTGCGTACAGCACCGCACCGAGCACGAACAAGGCGGTCAGCAGGTGCACGCGCCAGTCATTGATGCGCAGGAAAACGAATTGCTCGATGGCGCGGCCCAGCCAGAACACGGCCATGAACGCCAACACCACGTGCCCCAGCCGGGTATCGAGCAGTTCGCGGGTGAACGCCAGTGACAGCACTGCCATTCCCACAAACACATAGATCAGGCGCAGGTTGAGGATCTGCATGATCGCGCGGTTGGCTGCGCTGAGCTTTGCCAGCTCGTGCTTCCAGCCGAACAAGCGCCAGAACGCGAGGTGGAACAGGGCAAAGCCCAGACAGTGCAGTCCGCCAAGACGCAGCATCCATTCCGCGGTCTGCATGCGTCAGCCTCCGCTGCGGCTGGGACGTGGTGATACCCACATCGCGATGATGGCCTGGAATACCTCGGTACCGGCGGCATCGGTGACGCTGACCTGCACCGGCAAGTCATAGCCGTGCTCGGCACTGATGATGGGCTGCCGTGGGGTTGCCACCGCCTTCAACACGCCCAGCGCCTTGGCCTGGTACTTCACTTCCATGCCCTTGGGGATCCAGCGCATGTCAGCTGGCAGGCTGGCATCCACCATCACGCCGCCGACTAGCTCGGCAAGATTGCACATCGCGATCGCATGCACCGTGCCGATATGGTTGCTGATGCGGCGGCGCTGGCGGATCACGCCTTCGCAGCGGCCCGGCTCCAGCGCAGTGATGGTTGGCGAGATGCTGGCGAAATAGGGTGCCTTGAAGCAGACCGCGCGTGAGAACAGCCAGTTTCCTGCTGGCCAGCGGGTGAAACGACGGTATAGCGAGAGCAGGGGCGCAGTCATGGCATGGTGTCCTGATATGAAAACGGCGGGCACAAGGCCCGCCGTCGGTATTGCATGTGGCTTGGCTTACGCGGCCTGCTGCGGCTGCGGGCGCTGCTTGCCCGGCAGGTCGTAGTAGCCGGCCGAACGCAGTTCATGCGGCTCGAAGTCGTCCACGGTGATGGTGTCCATGGTGATCTCGCGCAGCTCTTCGAGCAGCTTGCGCTCGTCCTGGGTGATCACGCCCTCGGCCACGGCCTCGTCCAACTGGGTGGCGAAGGTCAGCGCTTCGATGCCCTTGGTCTTCAGCGCCTTGATGAACTTGCGCTCGACCGGCTCGGCCATGATCGCCTTGGACAGGTAGCTGTTGATGCGGCCGCCCGGGTTGTTCTCGCACGGGGTCAGGAACACGCCCTGGGCCAGGCGGTCACGCGCTTCGCCCGGTGCCATCAGCGTTGCCGCAACGCGGCGACTCAGGCGATCACCCGGGGCCTCGGCGCGACGGCCGAACGGGAAGATCAGTGCCCACATCAGCCAGCCGATCGGACGGATCGGGAAGTTGCGCAGGGCAGCCGACAGCGACTCTTCGATCTTGTGCACACTGTCGTGGAAGGCCCAGGCCAGCAGCGGCTGATCGGCGGTAGGTGCGCCTTCGTCGTGGTAACGCTTGAGCATGGCGCTGGTCATGTAGATGTGGCTGAGCACATCACCCAGACGACCGGACAGCGATTCCTTGAACTTGAGCTTGCCGCCGAGGGTCATCATCGAGATGTCGGCCATCAGCGCCAGGTTGGCCGAATAGCGGTCCAGCTTGCGGAAGTAGCGGCGGGTGTAGGCGTCGCCCGGGGCGGCACCGAAACGCGCACCGGTCAGGCCGAACCACAGCGAACGCACGGCGTTGGAGATGCCGAAGCGAACGTGGCCGAACAGCGCCTGGTCGAATTCACGCAGGCCGGCCTTGCGGTCTTCATCCTGCGCAGCCTTCATTTCCTTCAGCACCCACGGGTGGCAGAGGATGGCGCCCTGGCCGAAGATCAGCAGTGAGCGGGTCATGATGTTGGCACCTTCCACCGTGATGGCGATCGGTGCGGCCTGCCAGCTGCGGCCGGCAAAGTTGCGCGGCCCGAGGATGATGCCCTTGCCGCCGATCACGTCCATCACGTCGGAAATGACTTCGCGGCTCATGTTGGTGCAGTGGTACTTGGCGATCGCCGACGGCACCGACGGCACGTCGCCACGGTCAACCGCAGCGGCGGTGGCCTGCGACAGCGCGCTGATCTTGTAGGCCTTGCCGCCGATGCGGGCCAGCGCTTCTTCCACGCCCTCGAAGCGGCCGACCGACAGGCCGAACTGCTTGCGGATGCGTGCATAGGCACCGGTCACCACCGCACCGGCCTTGGCACCACCGGAAGCGGTGGAGGGCAGGGTGATGGAGCGGCCGACGGCCAGGCACTCGTTGAGCATGTTCCAGCCCAGGCCGCGCTTCTCGGCGCCGCCGATCAGCTGGCTCATCGGGATGAACACGTCCTTGCCGCGGATCGGGCCGTTCTGGAAGGTGGAGTTCAGCGGGAAGTGGCGGCGGCCGATCTCCACGCCATCGGTGTCACGCGGCAGCAACGCCAGGGTGATGCCGATGTCCTTGGTATCGCCGAGCAGACCGTCCGGGTCGTACATGCGGAAGGCCATGCCGATCAGGGTCGCGACCGGGGCCAGGGTGATGTAACGCTTGTCGAAGGTGAGCTTCAGGCCCAGCACTTCCTCGCCCTTCCACATGCCCTTGCAGACGATGCCGAAGTCGGGAATCGAGGTGGCGTCGGAGCCTGCGAACGGGCCGGTCAGGCCGAAGCACGGCACTTCCTGGCCGATGGCAAGGCGCGGCAGGTAGTAATCCTTCTGCTCCTGCGTGCCGTAATGGTTGAGCAGTTCACCCGGGCCCAGCGAGTTGGGCACGCCAACGGTGGAGCTGACCACGCTCGATACCGATGCCAGCTTCTGGATCACCTTGTGGTGGGCCAGCGCACTGAAGCCCAAGCCGCCGTATTCCTTCGGGATGATCATGCCGAAGAACTTGTTCTTCTTGATGAATTCCCACATGTCCGGCGGCAGGTCCGCGTGCACGTGGGTGATCTCGAAGTCATTGACCATCTTGCAGAGCTCTTCCACCGGGCCATCCATGAAGGCCTGTTCTTCGGCGGTGAGCTGCGGCTTGGGGTAGTTGAGCAGGATGTTCCAATCCGGGTCGCCGGTGAACAGCTCGCCTTCAAAACCGACCGAGCCGGTTTCCAGGGCGATGCGCTCGGTCTTGGACAGCGGCGGCAGCACCTTGCGGAACACACCCATGAACGGTGCGGTGATCAGCGGCTTGCGCAGGAACGGCAGCAGCACCGGCACGCAGATCAGCGCAACGATGGCGGCGGCGACGATGATCGCGGTCTGGTTGACACCGGCAAACCAGCACATGGTCAGGGCCACCACGCTGATGACCGTCCATACGACGAGTCGCATGCGGTGGTAGGCAACAAAGGCACCTGCAAGCAGCAGGGCCAGGAAAGGTACGACGATGCTCATGGACGTGCTCCGGTAACGTGCTCGGTTCGGGCGGACGCTGCGGAAGGCAGTGCGTCCAGATAGTTCAACACAGCGGCGGTAAACGCATTGTTGTCATCGCCGGCCACCATGTGGGTGGCGTGCGGCAGATGGACATGCTGTGCGTGTGGCACCAGCGCCATGAATTCTTCAACGGTCTGCGGCGAGACCAGGTCACTGCGGCCACCGCTGACCAGCAGCAGCGGGCACTGCACTTGTCGCGCGGCGTCGGCAATCACGCCTTGATGTTGCTCGCTGTCGCGTGCCAGTTCGTTGACCAGGCGCGGGTCCCAATGCCAGTTCCAGCGGCCGTCCTTGCCCGGGCGCAGCAGCGCACGCAACGCGTCTTCGCTCTTGCGCGGGCGGTGCGGCATATAGGCGGAGATGGTGTCGGCGGCGGCCTGCAACGAGGCGAAACCGTCCGGGTGCGCGCTCATGAAGGCAAGGATGCGCTCCACGCCGCTGGTTTCCCAGCGCGGGGTGATGTCCACCAGCACCATCGCCGAGAACAAGCCCGGCCAGCGCGCTTCGGCCATCAGGCCAAACAGGCCGCCCATGGAAGCGGCGACCAATACCGGCGGCTGCGGCAGTTCGCCGGCTACCACGATCAGGTCATCGGTGAACTGGTCGCCGTGGTAGGGCAGATCGCTGGCGTTCCAATCCGAATCGCCATGGCCGCGGGCGTCATAGCTGAGTGTGGCGTGGCCTTCGGCATTGAGCGCTTCGGCTGTTGCAGTCCATGCGCCGCGGGTCTGGCCAAAGCCATGTGCGAACAGGATGCAGGGCTGTTTTCCGCTGGTTCTGGACGCGCCAAGGCCAGTGCCATGCGCGCCTTCCAGACGGATGTCCTCAGGGGATACAGAGATGGGAGTTGGCGTAACCATACCTGATGGTATGGAATGGCCTGAATGACTGTCAATACCTATGGGTATGGAAATGCTGACTGGGGAGGATGAGCGCGTCGGACCTGATCATTTATTTGCCAGATTGTCCGTATTTTGTCGCCCACATACTGCAACCAGTCCCCGCCGTATGGTTAAATCTGCCCATGAACGATTCTTCAGATTCCAGCACCGAGTCCCGCAGCACGCGGAACAGCCGCCTGAGCGCGGATGACTGGGCGCAAGCGGCCTTGGACCTGATCGCTGAACAGGGTGTGGGTGCGGTCGCGGTCGAGCCGCTGGCGCGTCGCCTTGGCGTGACCAAGGGCAGCTTCTATTGGCATTTCCCCTCGCGCGACGCGCTGCTGCAAGCGGCCTTGGAGCGCTGGGAAGTCGTCGAGCAGCAGCAGGTTTTCGGCAGCCTGGAAGAGGTGCCCGATCCGCGCACCCGTCTGCGCGCGCTGTTCCAACTGGTCGCGCATGAAGTCACTCCGCACGTCATCTACAGTGAACTGCTGAAGGCCTTGGACAACCCGATGGTGCGTCCGGTCATTGATCGCGTCTCGCAGCGACGCATGGAATACCTGATCGCCTCGTTCCGCCAGGCGGGTCTGAGTTCCACCGACGCGCGTCATCGTGCACGCCTGGCCTATGCGGCCTATGTCGGCTTCCTGCAGCTGTCGCTGCAGCTGCAGCAGCCCAAGCAGGCCCGCGAGGATTTCGAGGCCTATGTCGAGCATGTGATCGAGACCTTGATTCCGAATAGTTGATTTTGGGACCAGATTGGCCGAGTGGGCCGGCGTAGTGCCACCATGCGGCGTCAGCGTCTTCGCGCGGAAATGGCAATCCCGAGTAGGTGGCCGTCTTGCTTCAGGTCGGACACTCCCTCCAGATGCAGGTCGAATGTCGCCAGATACGATGCGAGCTGCGCTTGTTGGGTAGTGCTCATTGCCGCTTTCAATAAAGCGTCGTAACGCTCACCAGCATCTTCAAGTTGAAGTTGATGGCGTTGGCATTCATGCAGGGCACTAGTGGCGTCCGGCTCGTTGCCTGCCAGTGCCAGAACCTGCGGAACCCAGCGTAGAAATTCAAATAATAAATCAGGTGCGATAGCTACGGTCGCTGCAGCTCTTACCTGTGTCATCGCATTGTTGAACTCATCGCGGGTGGAGCGAGCAGAAGGGCTGGCATCCAACTGTCGACGTCCTTCGCTGGTGCTGGCGGCAGGCATGAGTTTTGCCATTTTCCTCACTTGCTCAACCGCTCCCCCTGGGGCTGTGAGCAAACGCACGTGGGCTATCTCATCACGTCCGACATCGACTATTCGAGATCCGCTGCTGTGGATCACGGCGGCGAAAATTCCATCGGCACGCAATGTGCGTGCAACCTCAGCGAGACTCCGATTCAAGTCAGAGTATTCAATTCCATATTGACTGGTGACAAGGTCAAAGCTGGCATTGCTGAATGGCAGGGCTTCGCAAGAGATATGGCTGTGGAATCTTGGTAATGCTGCCTTGTTTGGCGGTAGCCAAGTGGGAGCTATTTGCGCCGCATCGATGCCGTCGATGCTCAAATCGGGGCGCCAGTGCAGCAGCAGGCGAGGCAGGGGGCCATTACCTGTGGCTAGATCCAGTACTGATGCGGTATCAGGCAATCGCTGCGCTATGCCTTGCCAGAAGCTGGAGATCGCTTGGCCGTAGCCAGCATCAAATGTACCTGGCAATGAATGATCAGGCTGCAGGGCCCAATACCTGCTCCAGGAGTCACGGTTGCGGAAAGAACTGTTGTTGTCCGGTGGGCTCATTTTCATCAGCGATTTTTGTTGCTCTGCTTCTGACGAAGGAGGGGGCATTTGAGGCGCTGTTTGAAGAACTGGGGCCTGGATGCCAGTGCCATTGAACATTAGCAAACTTCGTTGAAAGGAGGCGCTTTGAATGAAGCTTGTTGCTAGCGGTGATAAATCAGCGGCGGGAATTGTAGTTGGTTGATTGGTTTGGGGGGAGTTGTGCCTCGCATTGGAGGGTTCCGGTCGTTGGCGAACAGGCTGCATGGGGCGGGAACGGAATTGAGCTGCAATAACTGTACAAGCTAGCTTTCAGGGTTTGAATGACGTATCTGCCGCACAAAAAAGAAAGGAGCCCGAAGGCTCCTTTCTTTCTAGATCAATACTTCAGGCCCATCAGAAGCGCTGTTCGTAACGGACGTACGGGGTACGGCCGTATGCGTCATACAGGTTGAAGTTGAACGGGCGACCGTCGTAGCTCAGCAGTTCCGGCATCTTGTTGGTGAAGTTGTTGATGCCCAGCATGATCTTGCCGTTCCACGGAGTCGCATAGCTCAGCTGCACGTCGTGGGTCAGGTAGTGACGAGTGTAATCGGTCTCGGAGCCGTTGGAGCTGATATAGCGAGCGTTGTAGCCAACGGTCCAGTCACCACGGTTCCAGGTGTTGTTGAAACTCACGCGACCGCGCGGGAAGCCCTGCAGGCCGACCTGCTCTTCGCCGCCGTCGATGGTGTAGGAGCGCTGGTAGCTGGCCTGCAGCATGTTGCTCAAAGAGCCCCAGGTGCCCAGATCGAACTTGGTCCGCAGGGTCATGTCGACGCCGTCGGTCTTGACCTTGCCTTGGTTGAAGTAGCAGTTGTGGATCTCTTTGATCGGGCTGCCGAGGGCATTTGCCAGGGCATCGTCGCGGATGATCGAGCACGGTGCGCCCGGCATCGGTGTCGGGTCGTCGCCCAATTCGATGTCGATCAGCTTCTGCGAGCCGAAGTAGGCGATACGGTCCTTGATCTCGATGTTCCAGTAGTCAAGGGTGATGTTCAGCCAATCGGTTGCATCCCACACTGCACCAACCTGGAACTGGGTGGACTTTTCTGCACTCAGGCCTTCGGCCTTTTCGCGGTAAGCATCAACCTGCAGGTCGGTGTTCGTGGCCTGTGCAGCACACTGTGCCTGAGTGCCTGCGCCCTGGTCCAAGCAGCTGGCGGGGTCGTAGACCGAGTCAGCGGAGAAGGCTGTAGCTTGGGAGATGACGTCCAGGGTCGGTGCAACAAAGCCCTTGCCGACTGAGGCGCGCAGGGTCAGGCTGTCAATCGGATGCCAGCGCAGCGACAGCTTCGGGGCGAAGTTGTTGCCGTAATCGCTGTAGTCCTCAAAACGACCAGCCAGATTTGCCTCGAAGGTCGAAGTGATCGGGAACAGCATTTCGAAGTACGCAGCGCTGACTTCTCGGTCGTCACCAGCAGAGGCGCCGGAGCTGCCGAGGACAACGCCTGCTGACGACAGCGAGTCGTAGAGATCCTCGAACTCTTCCTTGCGGAACTCGGCGCCGATCGCCAAGCTGGCTGCGCCACCGCCCATCTGGAACAGGTCGTTGAAGGTCAGGTTCGCGAAGGCTTCCTTGGTGGTGAAGGAGCTGTCACGGCTGATGGTGGCCTTGATCGAGTTCAGCACATCTACCGGAGTCGACGTCGGGTCGTAGATGTTGTAGTCGCCACGATTGATGGCTTGCTCAGCCAGCGACTGCACAATGTAGTTGCGGCCAAGTTCCTTGTAACGATAGGTGTTGTAGCGAACGCCACCGTCGAAATCGATGTTGTCGCTGACCGAGCCGCGGGCGCCGAGCAGGACGTCATACACGCTGCCGTCGGTGGTGTTGTCACGGTTGCCAGCAGCGGCAAAGCGGTGATAGAGGTAGGTGAGTGCACCGGGGGTCGGATTCTGTGCCGAGGTCGGGTCAATCGCTACAACGCCTGGGGTCGGGGCGTAACGGCCGAATGAAGTGGTGTTCGACACGGTGGTGTTCGCATACACCGCCCAGTTGTCATTGACCTGGACTTCACCGTTGAGGAAGAAGGACTTGTTCTGGGTGGAAGCTTCGTCAGCTGCAACCTTGTTGAAGTTGTACGAGCAGCGACCGTTAGGCTGCATCCAGAAGTTTGCATTGGTGCAGCCGCCCGGCAATGCGGTGGTTGCATTGAGCGGGACGCCGGTCACGGGATCAAAGGAGCGGTAGTTGTTGCCGTACACCGAAACGCCCAGCTCCTGGCCCCAAGGGCGAGAGCTGGTATAGATCATTGCGCGACGGTTGTGCGAGAAACCACCAATCACGCGGCTACGCTCACCGGAGGTGCCGAACAAAATGGAACCTTCGTCGGTCGGGCCCCACTTCGGATCGGACTTGCCGATCATGATCTGGGCGCCTTCGAAGTCCTTGCGGGTGATGATATTGATCACGCCGCCGACGGCGTCAGCACCGTAGATTGCCGAGGCGCCATCGGTCAGCACTTCAATGCGCTCAACGGCCGCCAGCGGGATGGTGTTCAGGTCTGTGCCTGAGCCAGCTGAGAACGGTGCCTTCGGTGCGCGGTGACCGTCAATCAGCACCAGCGTACGCTGGCCGCCAAGGCCGCGCAGGTCAGCGAATGCGCCTGCCTGGGCAGAGCTGCCGGACTGCGGACGGAACTGGCCAACCGAATTGAAGGTGGTCGTGCGCAGATAGTCGGAGACCGTGGTCTCGCCGCTGGCGTCGATTTGCACGCGGTCGATCACGGTAACCGGCACAGCGCCTTCGACTTCGGCGCGCTTCAGGCGCGAACCGGTGACTTCAATGCGGTCAAGGGTCGTCTCGTTCTTGTCGGAGGCATTCTGGGCGAAGGCGGTGCCGCTGACAGCGACACCGGACAGCAGGGCAAGCGTAATTGCTTCGCGCAAGCGGGTGGTCTTGAGGCTCATACTCTCTCTCTCTCGTGTGACTGGGGAAAATCCCTTGGGACCTTCAGGCGGCTCCCAAATAGGGGAGCCAACAACTCAAGGTCGTACCTGATCGTAGCTGTGTATCAGATGAAATTAAAGTCTTGTTAATAATTTCTATTGAAATTTTACAAAAGAGCTGAATCTGGTCAGCAATGCGGTGCTTCTGGGTCTTTGCTGAATAGGGCTGGATAGTTCTTCCATCGACCGATGGATCTCGTATGAATGGGTTCGCGAACCTGCCACCGACTTGGTGTCTGTACGGTGCCCGCGGTTTCGTGTGCCTTTAGGACAGCGGGGTCCCATTTCAAGCCACTGAATTCAATAAGTTTTTCTGCGCCATTGCGAGGGTCGGTAGCTAGGGCGGCGTAGTCCTGGACGTATATGGGGAGGCTCAGGGTGCGTTGCCAAAGGTCCAGCAAGTGTTCCTCTGCCTCTTGGTATGCGGCAATGCCCGCCATTGAGGTAGAGAAGCTTGATGCGGGGGAGAAGTTCTCACTGTAGATCGACAGCGCCACATCACGTGGGTCTCGTCGGCACCAGATCACCCGAGCTGCAGGGAAGATTGCTTGGATCAGGCTCAACTGAAAGAAATTCAGGGGAGCTTTGTCTACCAATACGGTCTTCCCGGCTTGGGCGTGCCGGCTTGCTGAGCGTAGATAGTTCGAACGCATTGACGACAGCTGCTGCGCCGGGATCTTGTTCACCAGGGTTGGCCAACTCGGGCCAAGCTCAAGTGCCAATCGGGGGAAATCCGGCAGTTCTCCGCAGCCATGAACCGATGGGTGCGCAGAGAGGATAGTTTCGGTGAGCGTTGTTCCTGAGCGTGGCATGCCAACGACGAAGATCATTTGCATCTCCTCTTTCACGTCATTGGATGCAATGGATGTAAGAGGAGCTGTTTCAAGCATTCTAATGTGACGATCCAGCCAACTTGGATCGAAGCTGCCAGCGGATACCTCTCGGCTTTTGTTTGCGGTTTGCCACGCCTGCAATGCCGCTGGGTAACGACCCATGGCATCCAGAGCTTTGCCAAGCGCATATCCAAGCAAGGCCCGTTCGTCGTGAGGTGTAGTCGCGTTTTCAATAAGCGTTTGGGCAGTGTCCAGCAGGTCGGTGCTGGCGTTGCCGCGTTTGAGGTTGAGGAGTCCTGCCAAAGCGAGCACCCAGGCTGGTCGTGAGCTCAGTGCAGATAGGTAGGCCTGCTCAGCTGCAGCGTTGTCGCCGTCGTCCTCCAGGGCTTGTGCAAGGGCCATGAACAGTGAAGGGTCATCGGGGGTGAGTTCGAGGCCTGCACTTATGAGTTCACCTGCCTTTGAGTTGTCTCCCAGCTGGTTATGTGTTTCGGCAAGCCTGAGGCGCAGCGGTACGTCTTTGGGGGTTGCTTTCAGAAGAAGGGAAAGAAGTGGTAGTGCCAGTTCCGGGTGGTCCGCTTCAAATTCGGCATCCGCCAGAATGCGAGTGCTTGTCCGGGATGGCGCTCGTTGATGTGCATCCCTCAAAAATGGAAGGGCGCTCTGTAGTCGGTTTTGATGCTTGAGGCAGGCACCCAGCTCCAATGCGTAAGCTGGATTGAGGGGAGACAGGTGGTGGGCATGGGCAAAGAACACGTTCGCTTGTTCAAAGTCGCCATCGGCTACCGCTAGACGTCCAGCACATGATTGCAGCTGCGCATTGGTAGGTGACGCGTCCAATGCACTGGCAAGTAGGTTCCGTACCTGCGGTGCGGAACGATTTGCGTCCACGATTTCAATGATGGCTGCGACAGCCTCCGGTGGCGAGGTTGCCAGGGAGTCCAGCAGTAATTTGCTGCCGCTGCTGATCTGATTGGAGCGAAACAACTGGAGTGCCCTCTGCTTAAGAGGGAGTGGCGGCGTACTTTCGATATGGTCGGGCATTGGGTCGCTTAAGCGCAGGACAAACTGTCCCGCACTCTAGCAAGCCACGACCGGGGTCTTACAGGTCCTGTTCGTAGCGGACGTACGGGATTGCCCCGTCGTCATTGCTCTCGTTACGCGGCGAGAACGGGTTTTTGCCGCGGGTGATCACGTTTTCAGCGCCGACCGTGAGCTGGCCGCTCCACGGGGTGCGCCAGGTGATGCCCAGGCCCAGGCCTTCCCACTTGCCACTTTGGCCGGGTGCGTCGACCACGCGGCCGATCACATTGGCGCTGAAAGCGCCGTAGCCGCCTCCGACGCTCAGGCTCTTGCTGTCCCACTGGTCGGCGACTGCCGGGGCGGCGTCGGTCAACGGGACCAGACGGGCCTTGGCGTAGGTGCCGCCGATGGAGACGAAGCCTTCGCGGCCGATGTTCTTCTGGCCAAATACGGTCAGGTCGTTCTGTTCGACGCGCGCTGCGCCAGCTTTGCCGCCGTTCGACAACCATGCCGGAAGCGTGTCGCGGCCCGTGCCGGCGGTAATGCCAACGCGGCCGCCGGGGCGGTTGAATGCGGTGGTGGCAGAGATATGACGATCATTGTCATCGTCGTCATCGCCCAGGCTGGCGAGCATGCAATGGCTGGCAAGGCCACCAATGCTGCTGCCGCCGCTGCCGTTGCAGAGCAGGCCGAGCGAGTCGCCGGAGGACAGGCCAAAGGCCGCATCCAGCGAGCTACGGCCGAAATTCCAGCGCGCGCCGACGTTCTGGGTGCCAGTGGGTTCCAGATAGAGCAGGGCTTCAACCTTGCCGCTACCGCGGTTCCAAACCGGCAACACGGTGCTGTCCACGGCCCGCGGCTTGCTCTGTGCATGCACGCCCGTGACCACGCCAAGGGCGATCATCAGGGCAAGCGGTAGGCGCAGTAAGGCGTTCATGGACTCAGTAAGACCCCGTGTGCGCCAGGAAGTTCCCGGCGCGTGAGTTCTTGATCCTATGCGGTTTATGGTTTCTTAACAAGTCTTCGCCCTCCCCAGAACGTAACTCGTTGGACCCTTATTGCAGCCGCTCGGGAGCGGGCTGGTTGGCCGGTGTGGAACTGAACAATACGCCGAATTCTGCTAATGGGAAGTGATATTCCTGACCGCAGAACTCGCAGCGTACCTCGACCTGCCCGGTGGGCTCGGCGGCGGCCCGGGCTTCCTCCTCGCCAAGCGACTGCAGCATGGCGCTGACCCGTTCGCGGGAGCAGGAGCAGCCAAAGCTCAGGGCCTTGTCGCCGACCAGTTGCGGGTTCTCTTCATGGAACAGGCGGTGCAGCAGTTCGCTGCCCGGCAGGGCCAGCAGCTCGTCGCGGCCGAGGGTGTCAAACAAGGCGCCTGCGCGAACCCAGCCATCCTCGTCACCCTCGTCACCCGGCAGTTTCTGCAGCAGCAGGCCGGCGGCGTGCTCGCCGTCGCTGGCAAGCAACAGGCGCGTCGGCAGCTGTTCGGAGTGGCGGAAGTAATCCTCGAATGCCTCGTCCAGGCTGTCGCCGGTCAGTGCGACCAGGCTCTGGTAGCGCTGCGGTTCGCGCGGGTCCAGGCCGGGGTTCTCGATGGTGATGGCGAGCAGGGCATCCTCGCCAAGGGCGCTCAGGCTGGACGGCGCGTCTTCGCCGTCGTTCAGCTGGGCGATGCCACGCAGGGTGCCGGCCGAGGTGCATTCGCTGAACAGCGCGCGCAGTGCGGTGCTGCTGCGAAGCTGAATGGACAGCCGTCCATCCACCTTGGTGTGCCCGGTGAACAGCGCAGAGGCCACGCTGGCTTCGCCGAGCAGGCTGGTGGCGGCGGCCGGGTAGTCGCCATGGGACAGAATTTCGCGCCAGCTCTGGCCCAGCCGGACATGGACGCCGCGCACACCGGCGGCGGGCAGGAGGAAGCGGACAAGCAGGTCGGAAGTGTCGGTCATGGGGCTGGATCTACGCGAGGTGGGGCCGGTGCCGGATAATGCGCCGGACAAAAGGTCTTGCAAGGTGGATATCAATGGGGGCGGAGCAGGCCGAGCTCAAGGTGGAGCAGGAATCAGGGACAAAGGCAGGGCGCCGGAAGCGCTGGTTGCGGCGCTTGCTGTGGGCGCCGGTGGTGTTTGCAGCGTTCAGCGTAGTGCAGGTGGTGGTACTGCGCTTCGTCGATCCGCCGTTTTCCACGGTGATGGTGTTCCGGCAGATGGAGGCACTGGGGCAGGGGGACTGGAAGTTCCGCATCCGCTACCAATGGCGTGACCTGGACCAGATGGCACGCAGCGTGCCTATTTCCCTGGTGGCGGCCGAGGACCAGCGTTTCCCGGAACACAACGGTTTCGACCTGCAGGCCATTGAAAAGGCGCGCAAGCACAACGAACGCGGTGGACGTCTGCGCGGCGCCAGTACGATCAGTCAGCAGACGGCAAAGAACGTGTTCCTGTGGCAGGGGCGCAGTTGGCTGCGTAAAGGCCTGGAGGTCTGGTACACGGTGTTGATCGAAGCGCTATGGCCGAAGCAGCGGATCATCGAGATGTACGCCAACGTGGCCGAGTTCGGTGACGGCATCTATGGGGTGCAGGCGGCATCGCGCGCTTATTGGGGCAAGGATGCCGCGCGCCTGAGTCCGGCGGAAAGCGCGAGGTTGGCGGCGGTGTTGCCGTCGCCGCGGCGTTACAACGCTGCCAAGCCTGGGCCGTATGTGCAGCGCCGGGCCGCCTGGATCCAACGGCAGGCGCGCCAGCTGGGTGGGGCGGATTATGTCGACGACGGCAATTGATCCCATCGCTGTTGTTAGACTTCGCCGATGAATACGCCAGAACGCCTGACCCTGCTGATCACCGCTTTCAACGAGCAGGAGGCGTTGCCGCAGCTGCATCCGCGCTTGTGTGCGCAGCTGCAGGCGCTGGATGGGAATGTCGATGGTCGCATTCTGTATGTCGATGACGGCAGTAGCGATGCGACCTGGGCAGTGATGCAACAACTGGCGGCGCAGGAGCCGCGGGTCTCGGCGCTGCGCTTGTCGCGTAATTTCGGCAAGGAAATCGCCTTGACCGCAGGGCTGGACTTTGTGGACGAAGGTGCGGTGATCCTGCTTGATGCCGATGGCCAGGATCCGCCAGAAATGATTCCGCAGTTCGTCGCGCTGTGGCAGCAGGGGTATGACGATGTCTACGGCACGCGCCTGGAGCGTGGCGGTGACGGCTGGCTGAAGCGGTTTACTGCAGCGGCTTTCTACCGTGTGATGGGGCGTCTGTCGAAAACACCGATTCCGGCCGATACCGGTGACTTCCGTCTGCTTTCGCCGCGCGCGCTGGCCGGCTTGCGGCAGCTGCGCGAGCGCCACCGTTTCATGAAAGGCCTGTTCGGCTGGGTCGGCTACAACCGGGTCGCGCTGCCTTATCGGCGTGAGCCGCGTTTGGCCGGCAACAGCAAGTTCGGCTTCTGGAAGTTGTGGAACTTCGCGTTGGAAGGCATCACCAGCTTCTCCACTGCGCCATTGCGGGTGGCGACCTATCTGGGGCTGTTCACCGCTGCGGGTGCATTTGGCTTTGCGATATGGGTGATCGGCAAGGCGGCCCTGTACGGCGACCGGGTTGCTGGCTGGCCGACGATGATGGCGGTGATCCTGTTCCTGGGCGGGGTGCAGCTGATCGCACTGGGCTTGATCGGCGAATACCTGGGAAGGATGTACATGGAGGCCAAGCAGCGGCCCTTGTACCTGGTTGATACCTGGCAGCCGGCGAACGTGGCAGTATCTGCCCCATCCGCCAGCGCAGGAGAACGCCATGCAGACCGTTCGACAGTTGCTAGGGGCCAAGTCCCCTGAGATCCACGCCGTACCGCCGGATGTGGCGGTGGTGCAGGCGATCCGCCTGATGGCCGAGAAAGGCATCGGCGCCGTGCTGGTGATGGATGGACGCACGCTTGTCGGCATACTTTCCGAGCGTGACTACGCACGCAAGATCGTGTTGATGGACCGTTCTTCGGCCACCACACCTGTGCGCGAGATCATGACCGCCGAGCTGGTCACGGTGGCACCGTCGGTGACGGTCGAACAGTGCCTGGAACTGGTGACGAATCGACGCATCCGCCATCTGCCGGTGGTGGACGGTGATGAAGTGGTAGGCGTGATCTCGATCGGCGACCTGGTCAAGTCGGTGATCGAGGCCCAGCGCCTTGAGCTGGGCCAGCTGCAGCAATACATCACCGGCACCTGAACCTGTCGGCGCTACCTAGCGTAGCGCCCGCCACACTGCGCATCCTTGCCAGGTCCGGTTTCAATCGTGGCCAGCAGGGCTGCGGGCGGGGCAATGCTGGCCAGGGTCAGGGCGATCGCGCCGCGCAGGCCCAACGCCTTGAAGTCCGGGCGGAAGGACGGATCCTTGAAGCTGCCGCCGATGCGCAGCGGCGAGCGCAGGGCGAGGATGCTCACGTCCTTGGGGCGTGGGCGCAGCAATAGATCCAATTGCTCCTGCTTGAGGTTGATCGTGCCTTCGCCGACAACCAGGGTGTCGGTGGTGTCGAAGGCCAGCGCGCGCGACTGCATCAGGCCGTTGCGCACGCCGAAGTCGCCGAAGGCGCAGCGCAATGGAATCTGCTTGTCGCCGGTGAAGAGGAACTTCAGCGACTCGGCTACATCCAGCCCGGCCAGCTCCATCAGCAGGTTGCCGATGTGGCCACGGCCCATGCCCAGCGCGATATCGCCATTGCTGCTGCCCAGCATCGCGGCGATCGAGTTGCCGTTGCCGCTCAGGCGGATGTCGCCACCGATGCCGCCGGATGCCTGCTCGGCCAGTTTTGCATCGGGGAACAATTGACCGAGCTGGACTCCGCGCAGGCTGGCAGTGAGCGTGGTGCTGATCTGCGGGCGGCGCGCATCCATGCGGACGGTGCTGCGGATGTCGCCACCGGCCACGCCGAAGTTGAGCGGCTCCAGCCGCAGTAGCCCGTCGTCCAGCAACAGACGTGCGTCCATGTCGTCCAATGGCAGTTTGGGCGCGTTGATGTGTTGTGCCTTCCAGCGCACATCGGCGTCCATCGCACGCAGCTTGCCCAGGTTGTAGGGGGTGTCCGGCAATACCGTGGGCTTTGCGGCGAGTTGCGCGGCTTCGGCCTTCTGTTCGGCGTTGGCGGATTCATCGCCGTCGGTCTTCGGAGGTGCGCCGAGGAAGCCGGCGAGGTCGTCGAAATCCAACCGTTTTGACAGCAGGTCGGCGGTCAGCCGGGGGCGCTCGCCGGCGACATCGATTTCCACATCGCCAGCCAGGTCGCTGTCACCAACGCGCCCACTGAACTTCTCGTAGTGCCAGCGCTGGTATTCGCGCTTCAGTCGCCCGTCCAGCCGGTACGGCGGCGACGAAGGAATGGCGATGCCGATCAGCGGATAGAGGTCTTCCAGATCCTGCCCGCTTAGCTGGAACTGCAGGTCGAACACTTGGAACTGGAAGGGGTTGGTCAGCGTGCCGCTTGCGATGGCGTGGGTGGCGCCAGCACGGGCATCGAGGTGGATGCGGAACGGGTGCTCGCTGTTGCTGAGTTCCAATGGCGATTCCGTGCCGCCTTTCAGGGTGAACGCAGCACCTTGCCAGCGGCCCTTGCCTTCGATCAGCACGGGAGGTGCGACGTCTGCCTGTTTCGGGGTGCCGCTGTGGACCGTCACATCAACCGTGGTGCGCCCGGGTTCGTCGAGGAAGTGCAGCTTGCCGTCGGTGATATGCAGGCGTTTGAGTTGCGGCGGTTCGCCACCACCATCGCCGAGGAAGTCCCAGTTGCCGGGCTCGCCCTTGCGCGGGGCGGTCTGCAGCAGCACCTCGGGGCGGCTCAGGCGTATCTCTGGAATCTGCACGCTGCCACGCAGTAGTGGCCAGATGCGGATGTCCAATTCAACACGATCAGCGCTGGCCATCTGCGGTTGTTTTGCCCAGCTGGCATTGGCAAAACGGATGTCGTCGCCACGAACGGTGGTGGTGCGGCCCAGGTCTACATCCAGGTTGCCGATCTGCAGGGCGCGGCCGGTGCGGGCCTGTACGGCACGTTCGAGCGGGCCTTTGAACCAGTTCCAGTCCCACAGCAGGATCAGTGCGAGGATTGCGATCAGCACCGCCGCAGCGGCAATCAGCCAGCGTTGGCCGCGCTTGCCGGGGTGTTGCAGTCGCCAGCGCGACGCTGCTGGCGTGGCCGGGGGCGGAGAAGTAGTCACGTCGCCATCGTGGCGTGCTCCGTGTTCACGCCGCGCGAATCGGGCATTGGCGCGATGTGAACACGGTGTTGCCAGGATGTTGCCGGGAATTCCGGTGGGTATGGCGGATCTGTTGCGTTTACAGGATCTGCGCGGTCACCGAGATGAAGTGGCAGACGCTGCCAGCGATGACGAACAGGTGCCAGATCGCGTGCGAATAGGGCAGCTGCTCGCGGTGATAGAACACGGTGCCCAGGGTGTAGAACACGCCGCCGCCGAACAGCCAGCTCAAGGTCCAGCCATCAAGCGAGGCCCACATGGGCTTGATCGCGACGATGACCAGCCAGCCCATCGCGATATAGATCGCGGTGGAAAGCTTCTTGAAGCGGCCGGTGTAGAACAGCTTGAAGATGACGCCGAAGACGGCCAGCGCCCAGATCGCGGAGAACAGTCCCCAGCCCCAGGGGCCGCGCAGGCCGATCAGGGTGAACGGCGTATAGGTGCCGGCGATCAGGATGTAGATCGCGCAGTGGTCGAAGATCTTCAGCCGGCCCTTGGCCACCGGGTGCTGGATGGCGTGGTACAGGGTGGAGGCGGTGTACAGCAGCAACAGTGCGACGCCAAAGACAATCGCGCTGGCCAGCTGCCAGCCATCACCATAGATCGCGGCGAGGGTGATGAGTACAGCGCCGCCAGCCAATGCGCTGACTGCGCCCAGACCGTGGGTGAGGGCGCTGGCGACTTCTTCGCGGATCGATGCAACGGTTGCAGTCATGGGCAATGAGGGCGCGGGCTGGGGGGAGGCCCGGTGCCCGCTATCATCACCCCGAACGGCGGCGTGTGCACGCCGCCATCGGACTTAGGCGACCGAAACCGTGTGCGCGGCCTCACGCGTGGCGGAGAAACGTACGTCTGGCGCGCGTTCCTGGGCCAACTGCAGGTTGACCCGGGTCGGTGCCAGATAGACCAGGTGCCCGGCGGCATCGATGCTGAGGTTGCTGGCGTTCTTCTCGCGGAACTCTTCCAGCTTCTTCGCATTGCTGCAGCTGATCCAACGTGCGGTATTGACCGAGACCGGCTCGAACACCGCTTCCACGCCGTACTCGTCCTTCAGCCGGTAAGCGGCCACGTCGAACTGCAGCACGCCGACCGCGCCGAGGATGAGGTCGTTGCTCATCAGCGGGCGGAAGAACTGGGTGGCGCCTTCTTCCGACAGCTGCGCCAGGCCCTTCTGCAGCTGCTTGAGCTTGAGCGGATCCTTCAAACGGGCACGGCGGAACAGTTCCGGGGCGAAGTTGGGGATGCCGGTGAAGGTAACCGCTTCGCCTTCGGTGAAGGTGTCACCGATGGAGATGGTGCCGTGGTTGTGGATGCCGATCACATCGCCCGGCCATGCCTCGGCGGCAATCTCGCGGTCGCTGGCCATGAAAGTCAGCGCGTTGGCCAGCTTCATTTCCTTGCCGGTACGCACATGGAAGGTCTTCATGCCTGCGGTGAACTTGCCCGAGCACACGCGCATGAAGGCGACACGGTCGCGGTGCTGCGGGTCCATGTTGGCCTGGATCTTGAACACGAAGCCGGTCAGTTTGTCTTCCTGCGGGGCGATGTCGCGGCCGGTGGTCGCGCGGGTCTGCGGTGCCGGTGCGTGCTCGACGAAGAAGTCCAGCAGCGGCTGCACGCCGAAGTTGTTGACGCCCGAACCGAAGAACACCGGCGTCTGCTTGCCAGCCAGGTAGGCCTCGACGTCGAACGGGTGGCTGGCGCCCTGCACCAGTTCCAGTTCGTCGCGCAGGTCGGCCAGCATCTTCTCGCCGATCTTCTCGGCCAGGCCGGGGGAGTCCAGCGACGGGAAGATGGTCGAGTCCTGGCGGGTGAAGTTGCGGCCCTGTTCGTACAGGTGCACTTCGCCGGTAAGCAGGTGCACCACGCCCTTCAGGCGCTGGCCCATGCCGATCGGCCAGGTCACCGGCGCGCACTGGATGCCGAGCACGGTTTCCACTTCGTCCAGCAGCTCGATCGGGTCCTTGCCCTCGCGGTCGAGCTTGTTGATGAAGGTCATGATCGGGGTGTCGCGCAGGCGGCAGACTTCCATCAGCTTGATGGTGCGTTCTTCCACGCCCTTGGCCACGTCGATCACCATCAGCGCCGAGTCCACCGCGGTGAGCACGCGGTAGGTGTCCTCGCCGAAGTCGGCGTGGCCGGGGGTGTCGAGCAGGTTGACGATCTTGCCTTCGTACGGGAACTGCATCACCGACGAAGTGACCGAGATGCCGCGTTCCTTTTCCAGCGCCATCCAGTCCGAGGTGGCGTGGCGCGCTGCCTTGCGGCCCTTGACCGAGCCGGCCATCTGGATCGCGCCCCCGAACAGCAACAGCTTTTCGGTCAGCGTGGTCTTGCCGGCGTCAGGATGGGAAATGATGGCGAAGGTGCGGCGGCGCGCGGCTTCGGTGGCGACTTCGGACATGGCAGGGGCGCCCGCCCGGGCGCATCAGAAACGAATGAACCGGTGATTATACCTGTCCGCCGCCCACGGCTGCGGGGCGCCGTGGGCGGATCGGTTCAGTTCTGCAGCCAGGGATGGGCGCGCCTGCCCAGCCAACGGAGGGCGAGGGCGGAGGCCAGTGCTCCTCCCAGCATTGCGATTGACCATGCAGACAGCAGCCAGGCTGGCGCCGGTCGTGGCAGAGCGGTCGCCACCAGTGCGACCGGAAGCACCACCATCAGGGCGGTCTGCAGGGCGCGACCGAGGCGACCCTGCAGGGCGAACAAGCTGGTCGCATGCAGCCAGAGCAACGCGCTGGTGCAACTCCAGAGCAGTACCAGGGCATAGTTCCTGCCGGCTCCAAGCAATGCAGCGGTAGCTGCCAGCACCAAGATCGCCGGGGCTGCACGCAGCAGCATCTGTCGGCCCAACTGGTTGGCCAAGGCCTTGGCCGGGCGTCGTGGAAGGCCTGGCAGCAGGGCCGGCTCGTGCAGGCCCTGTGCGGGGCGGCGCACCAGCGTATGCAGTCGCATCATCGGCGGAAACGCGACGACCACCACCAGAAGCGGAATGAACAGCAGTGCCGTGCTGGCGACATCCTGTTTGTTCATCAGCAGCCACAGTATTGCGACACCGAGGATGGGCAGTTGGCCGCGCAGCCAGCTTCGGGCGGTGGGGCGGCCGAAGCCAGGGCCAAGCGCGATCGAAAGCGCCTGGTCGGTGTGGCGGCGCAGCTCATGGCCGACCGGCGTGCCTTCGCCGAACAGGGCCTGTGCCGAGGTGTCGTCGCTGCGGCTCAGGCGGTCCTGGCTCAACAACAGTGCGATCGAGGTAGTCCATTGCGTGCTTGCGGGTTGCTTTCGCATCCCCCAGCAGAAAACGGCGACAGCCAGCAGCAGCAAGGTAGCGGTAGCCGTGAGGCTCAACAGCGGGGTGTTGCTGATCGTGCTCCACGCGTTGTCGGTACGCTCCAACAGCCAATCCAGGGCGTAGCCCAGCGGCAGCAATACCCAGACGATCCAGGGAGGCATGGACACCCAGGCCAGGCCCAGCAGCAGAGCGTTGAGCAGTACAAGCAGGTTGAGCGCTACCTGCGTGTCGCCAACCGCGGCCATCAGTCCCGTCGGGACCAGTACACCCAGCAACAGGGCCATCGCAACCTGTCGAAATGCCTGTTGCGCAATATTGGGCAATCGCAGCCGGGATGCCAGCAGGGTCGTACCGATCAGGCGACCACCGCCCAGCATTGCCCAGAACAGTACTGTGCATGCGCACAGCGCCAGGTGCAGCGGAAATGCCTTGGTCAAGCCGCTGCCAAGCAGCGGTAGCGCCAGTGCAAGCAGCCAGCCAAGGCCGAGCAGCAGGTTGGTCCAGCTGGCGGAGGCCAGCACCGTGCGGAGCGTCGTCCACGGGCGTGCCGCCGGAGTGGTCTGCAGGGTGGCGTTCATTCGGCGATCTCGATGAACAGATCTTCAAGCCCCATGCGGTCCACGCGCAGTCCGTCTATCAGCAGAAACTCACCTGGCAGGTTCTGCCTGTCGATCAGGAGGCTGAGTGTGCCGTCGTTGAGCTGGCGGCGCAGCAGTTCGCCCGGCAGGCACTGCGGCAGGCTCTCAGCCACGACGGCCGGCAACAGCAGGCGGACGATCCGCTCCTTCAATTCGTCCAATGGCTGGTTGAGCATGATCCTGCCACGGTGAAGCAGCGCGACATGCGAGGCGACGCGTTCCAGGTCGCTGATGATGTGGCTGGAAAACAGCACCGTGGCCTCGTTGTCGATGGCCTGCTCGATGATGTCGCGCATCAACTCCCGGCGTGCGATGGGGTCCAGCGCGGATGCGGGTTCATCGAGCACCAGCAATGCAGGGCGTGGAGCCAGTGCCCGGATCAGCGCCAGGCGCTGGGCCTGGCCCGGCGACAATTTCGCGATACTGCGGTCGGGATCCAGTTCCCATCGTTTGAGCAGCGTATTGGCGTAACTGCGGTCCCAACTGGGATACAACTGGCCCAGGTACGAGAACAGTTGTCCAATCTTCATCCACGCGAACGATTGCGGCTGCTGCGGGACATACGCAACGCGCATTTTTCGTGCATCGTCCATGTCGAGTGCCGGGGCACCCATCACCATTGCCTGGCCCGATTGCGGTTGCAGCAAACCGAGCATGCAGCCGATCAGGCTGCTTTTACCAGCGCCGTTGCGGCCGATCAGGCCCAGTACCTGGCCACGTGGCAGTTGCAGGCTGACATCACGCAGTACCTCGTGCTTGCCATAACGGAGCTGCAATGCGTGGGCCTGCAATGGCATGGACAGATCAAGCGCGTAGGCGCCGGTGGGTTGGGTCAACACATTCATGTCGGTTCCTTTTCGAGCAGTTGCTGCAGCCGCGCCAGGACGCGGTCGGTGGGGAGTTCCAGTTGCATGCAGTGGCGGGCCAGTTCCTGCAGCAGGGGGTCGGCCTGCAGCAGGCGCTGTTCGAGGCTGTCGCCACCAGAACGCCGACTGGCGACCGCCATACCCTTGCCGCGCAGTCGTTCCAGCAATCCTTCGGTTTCCAGTTGGCTGTAGGCGCGGGATACCGTCATGGGGTTGATTGCATGCGCAGATGCCACTTCACGTACGGAAGGCAGCAGGGTTCCTGCCGGCAGTTGCCCGGCGCTGATCATTCGTCGCAGCTGTTCGGCGATCTGCCGGTAGATCGGCTCGGCCGCTTGCGGGGCTATGTGCAGTGCTTTTGCGTCCATGTGTATCAATACATCAATACACTTGATGTTTGTCAAGCCTTTCCTGTCTGCCGTGCCACCCAGGGGCTCAATGGTTCAGGGAATTTGGCGGGGAAACTTCAGCTCGCCGCGCGCGCTGCCCATGCGGAACGGGATAGAGCGCAATGCCAGCCCGGTATTGGCCTGAATGACGAAATGCAGGTGCGGGCCGCTGCTGTGGCCGGTGTTGCCGGACAGGGCGATGGCTTGCCCGACAGCCACGCTCTGCCCGAGGCGGACCTTGGCGCTGCCAGCCTGCAGATGGGCGTACAGGGCCATGCTGCCGTCGCTGTGCAGGATGCGCAGCAGGCTGCCTTGCTCCTGGCTGTCCACTACCTGCATCACCCGGCCGGCACGTGCGGCCAGCACTGGCGTGCTTTCGGGTACAGGGAAATCCACCGCGTACAGGTTCTGTGGGTCGGTGTGGCTGTAATGCCCGGCGAAGGCCTGGCTGACCCGGATGCTGGCGCTCTGCAGTGGCAATAGATAGAGATGATCCTGCGGTTGCGCTGCCGGGTCGCCAGGAAACGCATCCAGGGCCAGGCGCAGTGGATTGCCATCATCTTCCAGCCATAACAGGCTGCGCTTCTCACCCGCGGCCAATAGGGTGGCGGCAGGTGCCCGGCTATCGCTGCGCAGGCGGACCTGTACCGGACCAGCGGTCAGATTGCTGACCACGGCGCTGCGTCCGCCTGCACGTGCCTGCAGCTGCAGGCTGGCGAAGGCGTCCGAGCTGGACGCCGCCACGGCAGGCGTCGGTGCCGCAGGCAGCCTCCAGGCCTCACGCCAGCGGCTGCTTGGGCTGGCTTCGGCGTCGCTGGCACATAGCAGTGCCAACGACAGCAGTACAGGAATGGTTCGGGGCACAGTCAGGGTCCTTGGTGCAGCGCCTGATTGTGCCTGTTTGGTTGCCCTGGAAACTTATTCATCTCTTTATGCGAATAAAGCGATTGACAGGCGGAAAGGGGGCTGGCAATGTAGCGTCACCATCGAGACCGGCAGAGGGACAGGCCCTTTGAAGCCGGGGCAACCAGCGGACGCGCAAGCGGCTGCGTTTGGTGCCAAATCCTGCGGTGACCTCCGTGTCCGCCGAAAGATGGTTCGTTCCGTACCGTGTGTACGGCGAACACGAGCTCCGCGAAAGCTCGATGGCCGCTCCTTATCGGATACCGCCATGAGTTTCGCCACCGCTACCGCAGTCCAGCTTGCCCCCATCGCTCTCATCGACCGTGCCGACAGCGGCGTTACCGCTGTGCGTGGCGAGATCGAGGTGCAGCTGCGCATGCGCCACGCAGGTCAGCGTGCGCTGCGCCTGCGCTACGAGCTGGTGGGCGCTGCCAACGCACCGGTGGTACTGGTCGCCGGTGGTATTTCCGCACACCGTCATCTCGCTGCGAATGCGGGCTATGCCGAAAAAGGCTGGGCCGAAGGTCTGGTCGGCGCTGGCCGCGCATTGGATCCGGCGTGTCGTCGCTTGCTTGGTTTTGACTTCATCGGCGCCGATGGCGAGTTGGATGCACCCATCGATACCGCCGATCAGGCCGATGCCATCGCGGTCCTGCTCGACGCACTGCGCATCGAACAGCTGCACGGCTTCGTCGGCTACTCCTATGGCGCCCTGGTTGGCCTGCAGCTGGCGATCCGCCATCCGCGCCGCCTGCACAAGCTGATCGCGGTCAGCGGTGCGCATCGCCCGCATCCGTATGCCTCGGCCTGGCGCGCGCTGCAACGCCGCGCGGTCGCGCTGGGGCAGCTGCAGTGCGCGGAGAGCCACGGTCTGGCATTGGCGCGTCAGTTCGCCATGCTCAGCTACCGCACCCCGGAAGAATTTGGTGAGCGCTTCGATGCGCCACCGGAAGTGGTCAATGGCCGTGTGCGTGTCGCCGCCGAGGATTACCTCGACGCAGCCGGCGCGCAGTACGTCGCCCGCACCCGCGTCAACGCCTACCTGCGTCTGTCCGAATCCATCGATCTGCACCGGGTTGATCCGGCTGCGGTCAGCGTGCCGACCCTGGTGGTCGCGGTTGAAGGTGACCGGCTGGTGCCGCTGTCGGACCTGGTTGCGCTGGTCGAAGGCCTGGGCCAGCGCGGCAGCCTGCGTGTGCTGCGCTCGCCTTACGGCCACGACGCCTTCCTCAAAGAAACCGATCGCATCGACGCGATCCTCGCCACTGCCCTACGCCTGCCCGGAGAAACCGCATGAGCCTGTCCCACACTTCCGATATCTCCTGTAGCCGGGCCACTGCCGCTGTGCGTGCGGGCATCGACCGCGATACCGCCTACGGTGCGGTGACACCGCCGATCGTGCTGTCGTCCAACTTCAGCTTCGATGGCTTCGGCAACAAGCGCCAGTACGACTACACCCGCAGTGGCAACCCGACCCGCGACCTGCTGGGCGAAGCACTGGCCGAGCTGGAGGGGGGCGCCGGCGGGGTGATCACCGCCACCGGCATGGGCGCGATCAACCTGGTGTTGAACGCCCTGCTGGAGCCGGGCGAGCGCCTGGTGGTGCCGCACGATGCCTACGGCGGCAGCTGGCGCCTGTTCAATGCGCTGGCCAAGAAGGGTCACTTCGAGCTGATCACCGCCGACCTGACCGATCCGCGCTCGCTGGCCGATGCGCTGGCGCAGTCGCCGAAGCTGGTGCTTATCGAAACCCCGTCCAATCCATTGCTGCGCATCACTGATCTGCGCTTCGTCATCGAGGCTGCGCACAAGGCCGGTGCCAAGGTGGTGGTGGACAACACCTTCCTGTCGCCAGCGCTGCAGACGCCGATCGCCTTCGGTGCCGACGTGGTGCTGCATTCGACCACCAAGTACGTCAACGGCCACAGCGACGTGGTCGGCGGAGCGGTGATCGCACGCGATGCCGAGGTGCACCAGCAGCTGGTGTGGTGGGCCAATGCGTTGGGCCTGACCGGTTCGCCGTTCGATGCCTTCCTGACGTTGCGCGGCCTGCGTACCCTCGATGCGCGCCTGCGCGTGCACCAGGAAAACACCCGTGCCGTGGTTGAGCTGCTGGCAGCCAGCGATGCAGTTTCCAATGTGTACTACCCGGGCCTTGAGTCGCATCCGGGCCATGCGGTGGCGGCGCGCCAGCAGAAGGGTTTCGGCGCGATGCTCTCGTTCGAGCTGGCCGCCTGCCAGGGCGACGATCCGTATGCAGCGGTGCGCGCCTTCCTGGATGGCCTGCATTACTTCACCCTGGCCGAATCGCTGGGTGGCGTGGAAAGCCTGGTCGCGCATCCGGCGACCATGACCCATGCCGCGATGAGCGCCGATGCGCGTGCTGCGGCTGGCATCAGTGAGTGCCTGCTGCGCCTGTCGGTGGGCATCGAATCCAGCGAGGACCTGGTCGCCGACCTGCACGCAGGTCTTGAGCGCGCTGCCAAGGTGATTGCCGAGGCGCAGCTGTCCGCTGGCACCTGTAAAAAAACGGTGGATGCATGAGCGCGGTCCTGCGTCCGCTGGAACAGCCGCAGGCGCGGCTGGTGTTGTTGGGAACCGGTACGGTCGGCTCGGCGTTTGTTGCACGCTACCAGGCATTGCAACAGCGACAGTTGAGCCTGCCTTCATTGCATGTGGTGGCCAATTCGCGCATCGCGCTCGCCTGTGAAGATGCGCCGCATGCGGCGCTGTCGCGTGCGCGTGACGCGCAGCGGCAGGGCGATGAGCCGGTGCATCGCGAGGAAGTAGGGCGCCTGCGTGTTGGCGACATCGTGGTGGATGCCACCGCCAGCGAATCCGTCGCTGCCGACCATGCGCTGTGGTTGGCACAGGGCATTCATGTGGTGACGGCCAACAAGCTGGGTAATGGCACGGCCTTGGCGCGCGCGCAGCAGATTGGCGCCTTGGTTGCGACCGGGAATTCCCGCTACGGCGACGCGGCAACGGTCGGTGCGGGCCTGCCCCTGTTGCGCAGCATTCGCGCTCTGGTTGCCGGTGGTGACCACGTGCATGCCATCGAAGGCGTGCTGTCTGGCTCGCTGGCCTGGTTGTTCGACCGTTATGACGGCAGCCAGCCGTTCTCGACCTGCGTGCGCGAAGCCGCCGCTGCCGGTTACACGGAGCCGGACCCGCGCATCGATCTGTCCGGCGAAGATGTACGCCGCAAGCTGCTGATCCTTGCACGTGCAGCGGGCGTGCCGCTGGAGGCCGATCAGATCAAGGTCGACTCGCTGGTGCCGGCGGCATTGGCGGTGCTGTCCGCTGAAGAGGTGGATGGCGCGTTGTCGCTGCTGGACGCACCCTTGGCCGAACGCCTGCAGCAAGCACGCGCGCAGGGTCTGAAGCTGTGCTTCGTGGGCCGCCTGGATGCGCAGGGGGCAAGCGTCGGTCTGCGTGCACTGCCGCAATCCCATGCACTGGCTGGCGGCAGCGGCACTGACAATCGTGTGGCGATCCATAGTGACCGATACAACGCCCAGCCGCTGCTGATCCAGGGGCCGGGCGCAGGTGCCGAAGTGACAGCTGCAGCCTTGCTGGACGATGTACTGGGCATCGTCAATCGCTGAGTGTTGCTGCAGCACCCTTTGCGTGCTGCAACGCCGATTCGTTGCCGATCCAGCCCGGCTGCTGCGGAGTGGGGGGACTGGTATCGGCTCGCACTCGCGCAGACTCCGGATCGGCGGCAAGCATGCCCTTCGAAACTGGCGCTGCAACGTTCTGGCTTTATGATGCCGGGGTATTGGCGTCATGGCGCCAACGTTGCCATTCCGTGCAGCCCGCAGGCTGCCGGTTTCTTGCTCTGACAGGTGTGCTGTGTCCAAAGGTGTTCTGGTTTCGCTGGCAGCGTCCCTGCTGTTCGGTCTGATGTACTACGCCAGCCCGCAGCTGGCACCGCTGCAGGGTGGCGACATCTTTGGCTGGCGCGTGTTGTTCGCGGTGCCGTTGGTGGCATTGATGCTGCATGTGAGCGGCGAGAAGACACTGATTGTCGATACCCTGCGACGCCTGCGGGTTGAGCGTCGGCTGTGGTGGGCGTTGCCGCTGTGCGCAGGCATGGTTGGGGTGCAGCTGTGGTTGTTCCTGTGGGCGCCGTTGCACGGCCGCGCGCTGCAGGTATCGATGGGTTACTTCCTGCTGCCCCTGGTGATGGTGCTGCTCGGGCGCGTGGTCTATGGCGAGCGTCTGTCCGTCCTGCAGAAACTGGCGGTGGCCAGTGCCGCGCTGGGCGTGGGCTGGGCCTTGCTGCGCAACCACGGCCTGTCCTGGGAAATGCTGCTGGTGGCGCTGGGTTATCCGGCTTATTTCCTGCTGCGCCGGCATCTGCGCATTGGCCATCTGGGTGGTTTCTGGGTGGAGCTGGTGCTGTTGCTGCCGGTAGCCTTCTGGGCGGCGATTGGTGACGGCCAGCAACTGCTGGCAGCGTTGGCGCAGAAGCCCGCCCTGTACGCCTTGATCCCGCTGCTCGGGGCGATCAGCGCGGTGGCGTTGATGTGCTACATGCTGGCCTCGAAGATGCTGTCGTTCAGCCTGTTTGGTCTGCTTACCTATGTGGAGCCGGTGCTGCTGATGCTGGCGGCCTTGCTGCTCGGCGAGAGCGTAGGCCACGGGCAGTGGCCGACCTATGTGGCGATCTGGCTGGCGGTGGCGCTGTTGGCCCTGGAGGGCGTGCTGAAGCTGGGCAGGCGCGGCGCCTGAGTGCTCAGCCGCGCTTGGCCCTGGCGGCAAGGTGCTTCATGACTGCCTCACGGCTCATGCGCGTGCCGTTGCTGTCGACGGTGGTGAAATCGACACCGTTTTCCCAAAGCTGCGGGGCGAACAGCACCGCGATGTCTTCGGAGGCGGTCTGCGTCTGCAGGTTCAACAGGCGCTGGTTGAAGCCGGCAGCGCGCAGCCACGCGTTGTAGCTGGAGTTGTGCTCGGTAGCGAACTGGACCTGGTAGTGGCACTCCTTGCGCTCCGCCTCCTCGGGACGTGCATCACACTGCGGATTCCATTGGTGCAGGCCGATCACCGCATCGGCCTCCAGCTGCCGTTGGTTGGCGGCGGCCCAAAGCGCCACGCACATGCTGGCGCAGTGCGAGCGGACCCGCACCGTAAGGTTGTTGCGGTTGATCAGGCGTGCTGCTTCCAGGCCCGGGTTGGCATAGCCGCCACCGCTGGTGATATCGATGCGACGCACGCTGGGGTTGGCATCCAGCATTGCCTTCATCTCGTTGGCGAAGTTCCGGCCTACGCTGCCTTCGATGCGCAGCACGTTGCCGCCTTCCTGTACCGACATCCGCGCCTCGTCGATGTTGGCCATCGTCGTGGACTTCTCGCCCTGGATCACCAGCGCTGCGGGGCCTGCGTGCGGCGAAGCGGTGGCAGTTGCAGCGACATCAGGTGCTGCTGCGGCTGTGTCCGTTGCTGGAGGAGCCGGCTTGCGATTGCCAAAGTAGTACGCCAGCAACAGCAGGACTACCGCAGCAAGCACGAGCTTGATCAGGGTTGCCCTGCCATTGCCGGGCGCTGCGGTACGTGCTGCCGTACGTGGGCGTCGTAGCGGTGCCTGCTCGCCAGATTCCTTTCCGCCGTGCATCTGCTTCCCCTGAAGCTGCATTGTGATGGGCGATTCTGGTGTACCCGCGCGCGCCATTGCAAGATGCCGCAGGCAATGGCGGAGCCGCTCACGACGTGGCGGTTGCTTCTACCGTGGCAGAAGCATCAGCAGGTACCAGCGCCGGATGGGCTGGCACCTGCGTTGGCGTGGATCAGCACTCGATGACGTTGACGGCAAGGCCGCCACGGCTGGTTTCCTTGTACTTGTCCTGCATGTCGCGGCCGGTGTCGCGCATGGTCTTGATCACCTTGTCCAGCGAGACCTTGTGCTTGCCGTCGCCGCGCATGGCCATGCGGCTGGCATTGATCGCCTTCACCGAGCCCATCGCGTTGCGCTCGATGCAGGGGATCTGCACCAGCCCGCCGATCGGGTCGCAGGTCAGGCCGAGGTTGTGCTCCATGCCGATTTCGGCGGCGTTCTCGATCTGGCCGGGGTTGCCGCCCAGTGCCGCCATCAGGCCACCGGCTGCCATCGAGCAGGCCACGCCGACTTCGCCCTGGCAACCGACTTCAGCGCCGCTGATCGAGGCGTTTTCCTTGTACAGGATGCCAATGGCGGCAGCGGTCAACAGGAAGTTGAACACGCCCTGCTCGTTGCTGCCCGGGCAGAAGCGGTCGTAGTAATGCAGTACCGACGGAATGATGCCGGCTGCGCCGTTGGTGGGCGCGGTGACCACACGGCCACCGGCGGCGTTTTCCTCGTTGACCGCCAATGCGTACAGATTGACCCAGTCCAGCGTGGTCAGCGGGTCGCGCATGGCGGCCTCGGGACGCGAGGACAGTTCGCGGTACAGCGTGGGTGCACGGCGGCTGACATGCAGGCCACCAGGCAAGGTGCCTTCGGAACGGATGCCGCGGGTCACGCAGGACTGCATCGCGTCCCAGATCTCGCGCAGGCCGGCGCGGATCTCTTCCTCGCTGCGCCAGCACTTCTCGTTCTCGTACATCATCTGGGCGATGCTCAGGCCGCTGCGCGCGGCCTGCGCCAGCAGCTCGTCGCCGCTCTTGAACGGGTAGGGGATCGGCGTCTGGTCCGGCACGATGCGGTCATCGGCGGCATCATCCTCATTCACCACGAAGCCGCCACCGACCGAGTAGTAATCACGGGTGGCGATGATCTGGTCGTCGGCATCGTAGGCGGTGAAACGCATGCCGTTGGTGTGGTACGGCAGCTTCTGGCGTTTGTTCAGGGCCAGGTCGCGCTTCTCGTCGAAGGCGATCTCGCGCTGGCCCATCAACTTGATGCGCTTGCTGCTGCGGATGCGTTCCAGCGTGGCCGGGATGATGTCCGGGTCGATCTCGTTGGGGCGATTGCCTTCCAGGCCCAGCAGTACGGCCTTGTCGGTGCCATGGCCGCGGCCGGTCAGGGCCAGCGAACCGAACACCTCGGCGCGGATGCGCACGGTGTTGTCCAACTGGCCCGGATCCAGCAGCCAGCGGTGGACGAAGCGCTCGGCCGCGCGCATCGGACCAACGGTGTGTGACGAACTCGGGCCGATGCCGATCTTGAACAGGTCGAACGTACTGACGGACATGCTGATTCTGCGTACTGCGTTGAGATGGCCGCTATTCTACGGGTTCATTGCTGCAGGCCATGTCTGCAGCGCAGCATTCCTTGCGCAGGTGCCGAAGTGGGATTGATCCTTTACCAACGTGATGATTGCCATCTATGTGACCTGGCACTGGCGGTGCTGGCACAGGTGCGGGCGCCGGAGTTCGACAGTGTGTTCATCGATGACGATGCGGCGCTGGAGGCGGCGTACGGCGCGCGCGTGCCGGTATTGCGGGATGCGGGCGGCAGGGAGCTGGAGTGGCCGTTTGATGCGGCCGTGTTGGTCGCGTGGTTGCCGCCACACCTGTAGTGCCGAGCCATGCTCGGCTGGGGCGTTGCCGGGAAGGCCTCTGCCGAACATGGCTCGGCATTACATGCTTGGGGTTTACCGGGAAAGCCCTTGCCGAGCATGGCTAGGCACTACATTCCCCTCTCCCGCGTGCGGTAGAGGGGTTGGGGCGAGGGCAACGTCTTACTTGGCGTTCAGCTTGACGATGGTGCTGATCGCGGTTTCGTTGGGGATGGTCTTGGTGTCGGCCCAGTCGCCACCACCCACGCCGAAGTCCAGTCGCTTGACCGTGGCCTTGCCGGTCAGCACGGGCTGCGCGCCCGCTGCCCAGGTGAAGGTCAGCGTCACCGGCTTGCTGACGCCGCGCAGCTCCAGCGTGCCGTCGGCGGCGTACTGGTTGTTGCCCAGCGCGCGGAAGCCGTTGGCGGTGTAACGGGCCTGGGCGAACTGTGCGACGTTGAAGAAATCCGCGCCCTGCAGGGTGGAGTCGCGATCGGTATTGCCGCTCTTGGCACCAACCAGCGGGATGGTCACGTCCAGTTTGCCGGCAGCCGGATTGGCCGGGTCAAAGCTGACCTGGGTCTGGAAGCCGGGGAAGCTGCCGGTGAACACTTCGCCGTCATATTTGGTCGCAAACACGAGGATGGAGCCGGCGCCCGGGGCCTGCTGGTAGTCGGCGGCCATGGCCGGGGCGACGGCGAGCATGCCGGCAAGGGCGGCGGCAACAGCGGCGGGGGAGGTGAGCTTGATGTTCATGCGGAATCCTTTTGCGGAAGGTTGAGCCAGCCTTGCGGCAGCATGCGTGCCAGCGTGGCATCGCGTAGATGAATGTGGTGATAGAACGCGGCACCGGCATGTGCCAGCACCAGCAGGATCAGCGCCCAGAAGCCCCATTCGTGGATGGCATGGGAGAACTGGCTGGCCTGCTCGCTGGGGGCAACCAGCTTGGGCATTTCGACCAGCCCGAACAGCTTGAACGGACGCAGGCCACTGGCCGAGTCGTACAACCAACCCGACAACGGGATGGCGAACATCAGCACGTACAGCAGCCAATGCGTGGCCGAGGCAATGCGCTCCTGCCAGCTCGGGGTGCCAGGCACCGGTTCCGGCGCGCCGGCATACAGGCGCCACCCCAGGCGAACCACCACCAGCACCAGTACGGTGATGCCGATGGATTTGTGCATGGTGTAGATCCAGAAGTACTTCGGCGTCTTCGGGAACTCGCCCATGGTCAGGCCGACGATGCCGAGGGCCAGGATCAGCACGGCGATCAGCCAGTGCAGGCTTTTGCTGAGGCTGCCCCAGCGTTGCGCGGTGTTTTCAAGGCTCATGGGTGTTTTTCCGTTTCTGTTGCAGATTTCAGGGCTGCGTCGGCGGCGTCTTCGAGGCTGCTGTCCGGCGCGGGTATCGGTTCGGTGGTGGCGGGCGGTGCTTCGGCTCCGGCATCGCGTACGGCTTCGGCCTCGATGCGCAGTTCGACCTTGTCGCCGATCACCGAAGGCCAGGCGCTGATGCCAAAGTCGGCGCGACTGAGCGTGGTGGTCGCCGAGAACCCGGCGGTGCGCCGGAACGGTGGCAACGGATGGCGCTTGAGCGCATTGAGGGTGACCTCCAGCGCGACTTCACGGCTGACCCCGCGCAGTGTCAATTGACCGAACACCCGGGCGTGGTTGGCATCAATCGGCTCGACCCGGCTGGAAACAAAGCGTGCCTGCGGGAAGCGCTCGCCATCGAGCAGGTTGCGCGCCAGCGTGGCCTGGTTCCATTTGTCATCGCCCAGGTCCAGCCGGGTGATCGGCACGGCGACGTCGAGCCTGGCATTGGCCCAGTCCTGCGGGTCGAAGTCGAGTACGCCCTCGCTGCCGGAGACCGTGCCCAGCGCATGCGAGAAGCCGGCATGCTCGATGGAGAACAGTACCCGGGTATGCACGGGATCAAGCCGGTAGCGCTCATTGGCAGCAGTGGCGGCAAAGGAGAGCAGGCCGCAGGTCAGCAGTAGCAGGCGTGGCAGCAAGGTCCGGCTCCGGGTCGGGATAGGGGATTCTAGGCGGATGCAGGTGATGGTTTGTGCGCATATTGCGCAACGGTTTGTTACGCAGTCGGTTCAGGTGACTTTGCCCGGGGCCGGGGCCGGCGCTAAAGTCGCACCGATTGGGGTGAGGCATGTGGGGCCGCGATGGGGAGTGTCGGGCGTTGATGAAAAGGATTTTTCGGGGTGCACGGCTGACGGTGCTGGCGTTGCTGCTGTTGTGGCCGTGCTGGGCGGTGGCGCTGGATCTGGCTGAAACGCCGCGCATGCGGCGCCTGGGTGTGGCGGAAGGCCTGCCGTCGCGGACCGTGCTTGCGTTGGGCCAGGATCGTCACGGCTACGTCTGGGCGGCTACCGATGACGGCCTTGCACGCTACGACGGTACCCAGTTGCGGGTATGGAGGCACGACCCGCAGGTGTCGGGCTCGCTGCCGGGCAACACCCTGGAAACCCTGCTGATCGATGCACAGGACCGGGTCTGGGTCGGTGCCAACGGTGCCGGCCTGGCGATGCTGGATGCCAACCGTCAGCGCTTCACCCGCTTCGCCGAGCTGGAGGCCATCTGCAAACAGCAGGTCTGGGCGTTGGCCATGCAGGGCAGCGACCTGTGGGTGGGTACCAGCGGCAGCGGTATCTGTCTGCGGCATGCCGATGGCCGGATCAGCCGCTACCAGCACCAGCCGGATGATCCGCGCAGCCTGACGGACGACACCATCTACGCCTTGCTGCCCGGCAAGGACAACAGCATGTGGATCGGTACCACCAGTGGCCTGGTGCGCTGGCGGCGGGGGGACGGCTTTGCGGCTGTGCGTTCGCCACTGCTCGAAGGCAAGGATGTGATCCGCCTGAGCGGCGACCGCGATGGCGGCATCTGGGTAGGCACCGATGCCGGCCTGTACCGGGTACTCGACGACGGTACGGTGTCGGCTGCGCCATGGCCGCAGGCGGCGCAGGCGCGTGCGGCCATGGTCCTGCATGATCGCGATGGGCGCTACTGGATGGGCAGCTCCTCCGGCCTGTATCGCGGCGATGCGCATAACCTGCAGTTGCTGGACGGCGATGGCGGCAGCGGCTTCCTGACTGCCAACAGTGGTGTGCTGGACCTGTTGCAGGATCACGAAGGCGGCATCTGGACCGCCATGTTGACCCAGGGCATGGCCTATCTGCGCCCGGACTGGTCCAGGTTTTCCAGCCACTACCAGCTCGACGGCAAGTCGCTGGAGAGCCTGTACCTGATCAATTCGGCCGCCGATGGCAAGGGCTTCCTGGTGGTCGGCGGCCATGGCCTGTACCAGTTGGATGCAGCCGGCAAGCTGTCCCAGCTGGCCGGTGAAGCGCAACTCGGCCCTGGCAGTATCTGGTCGGTGCAGCGCGGCAGTGATGGGGTGATCTGGCTGGGCCGCGCCGGCGGGATCACCCTGTACCGGCCTTCGGATGGACAGGTGCGGCGGATCGATCTGGGCGTGGGCGATGATCCGACGCAACGCGCGGATCTGATGCGGCTGGCGGCTGACGGCAGCATGTGGCTGTCCATCATCAATCACGGCCTGCAGCACCGAGCGGCCGATGGCCGCTTGTTGGCGGACTATCCGCAGGGAACGGCCTCTGGCCTGCCGGAAAAGCTGGTTGAGCAGCTGCGACAGGGCGCCGATGGCAGTCTGTGGCTGGTTGGCGGCGGCGGCGTGCAGCGCTTTGATGGCAAGCGTTTTGTCGTCGTGCCAGGCGTTTCGGAAGGAATGGTCTATGACCTGGTGTTCCTCGCCGATGGCAGCGCCTGGTTGGCGCGTGATGGCGCGTTGGAACATTACGCTCATGACGCGAAGGGGTTCTCCCTGCTGCAGCGGCTGGGTGCCGATGAAGGGGTGCCGGCCGTAGCGATGGGGGGGCTGGTGGTGGGCTGCAGTGGCCAGTTGTGGTCGACAACGACGCGCGGACTACTGTGGTGGCAGCCGGGCGCGGCGCGGGTGCGGGTGCTGGAAGAAGGCGATGGCCTGACCGATACCGAGTTCACCGCGCGGCCACCGGCGCATGCAGGTTGCGGACGGGCATTGGCGGTGTCTGCGACAGGCCTGCTCAGCTTCAATCCCGATGCCAAGGTCACCGCGCCAGTGGGCTCGCAGCTGGTGATCGAGTCGATCGGCGTGCGTCGCGATGATGCTGCACGCGAGCAGCGGCTCAAGGGGACGTCGATTCACCTTGGGCCAGAGGATCGCGATCTGCGGGTGACCGGGCGACTGCTGTCCTATGTCGATCCGGCGCGGCATCGTTTCCGCGTCCAGATCGAAGGCTACGACCAGAACTGGGTGGATCTGGGCAGTGATGGTGAACGCCTGGTATCGCGCCTGCCTGCCGGCAGCTACCGGATGCAGGTGCAGGGTGCAGCCGCCGATGGTCCGTGGACGCTACCGCAGACATTGCAGATCGAGGTCGCACCACCGTGGTGGCGCAGCAACTGGGCGCTGGCGGCCTGGGCGCTGCTGCTCGGAGTGTTGGCGGTGGCAGCGGTGCTCGGGTACCGGCGGCGTGAGCGTCGGCGCAACGAATGGCAGCTGGCGCTGCACAAGCAGGAATTGGCCGAACAGGCCTCGCAGGCGAAAACCCGCTTCCTGGCAACCTTGGGCCATGAGGTGCGCACGCCGTTGACCGGTGTCCTGGGCATGAGTGAGTTGTTGCTGAGCACCGACCTGGACGAACGCCAGCAGCGCTTTGCCGGTGCGATCCAGCAGGCCGGCACGCACCTGCTGGCGTTGGTCAATGACGCGCTGGACCTGGCGCGCATCGAAGCCGGCAAGCTGGAGCTCGACAATCGTCCCTTCGACCTCGGCCGCCTGCTGCAGGAAGTGAGCGCTCTGATGGCACCGATGGCGGAGCGTCGCGGGCTGGTGTTCGAGGCTGCTGCGCCATTTGCAAACCCGGTGATGGTGGTGGGGGATGCCATGCGCCTGCGGCAGATCCTGATGAACCTGTTGGGCAATGCAATCAAGTTCACCGAGCGTGGCAAGGTCGCGGTTGGCGCGCAGCTGTTGCCAGGGCATGGCGGCATCTGCCTGAGCGTCAGCGACACCGGGCCGGGCATCAGTGCCGAGCAGCAGAGTCGTCTGTTCCAACGTTTTGAGCAGGCTGACGGCAACCGTACCGCATCGCGCTACGGTGGCAGTGGTCTGGGCCTGGCGATATGCCAGGAGCTTGCAATAGCAATGGGCGGCAACATCCGCGTCGAGAGCCGTCTGGGTGAAGGCGCGTGCTTCGTGCTTGAAGTGCCGCTGCCATGGCAGCACTCGAGCAGCGCCGGGGCGGCTGCTGCCGAGCCTGCGGTCGCGCTGCGGCCACTGACCATACTGCTGGTGGAGGACGATCCGACCGTGGCCCAGGTGATTACCGGTCTACTGACCGCGCGCGGCCATCAGGTGATACATGCCGCACACGGCTTGGCTGCGTTGGCGGAGGTTGGCGAGCGGGTATTCGATGTGGGTCTGCTGGACCTGGATCTGCCGGCGTTGGATGGCATTGCGCTGGCCGACCAGCTGCGTGGGTCCGGCCACCGCTTCCCGTTGATCGCGGTCACCGCGCGCGCCGACGCACAGGCCGAACAGCTGGCGCGCGCTGCAGGTATGAAGGGTTTCCTGCGCAAGCCGGTGACCGGGCAGATGCTGGTCGATGCGATCGCTGATGCGTTGGCGCCGGGACAGGCACAATAGTCGCCATCACAGGCGCGCCGTGCGGCGTGGCAGGAGGTTGGGTTTGATGAAATGGCTCGCAGGGTTGTTGCTGGGCGGACTGTTGCTGGTGCCATCTGTGGCACTGGCCGAAGTGCCTGCAACACCGCAGCCACGGCAGTTGACCGTGGCCGATGGCCTGCCTTCCAGCAACATCAATGCCTTTGCCGAAGACCTCACCGGTTACCTGTGGCTGGCCAGCCGTGACGGGCTTGCCCGCTACGACGGCCGCAATTACCGCATCTGGCGCGCGGAGAACGGGCTGCGCGACAACGTGGTGTGGAGTTTGCACGCGGATAAAAGCAACCGGCTGTGGATTGGCACGCAGAACGCCGGGCTGGTGATGTTGTCGCCGGACCGGCTCAAGTTCACCTTCTTCGACCAGCAGACCTATCCGCAGATAGGCAGTAATACGATCTGGGCCATCGCCTCCACGCCTGATGGCAGCGTCTGGTTCGGTACCGCTACCGGTGGTCTGCACCGGCTCGATCCGGACGGCAATATCCGTCGCTTCATGCCGATAGCCGGCGATGAGCACAGCCTGCCGGCGGCGTCGGTGACCTATATGACAGTCACCCCGGATGGCAGCCTCTGGGTTGGCACCAAGGGCGGCTTGGCGCGTTGGAATGGTGCAGGCTTCGACCGGGTCAGCAATGCACTGCTGCCTTCGCCGCGTATCAATGGCTTGAAGGTGGATAAGCAAGGGCGGCTGTGGGTGGCCACCAACGAAGGTGTGGTCCAGCGCCATGCCGACGGCCGCTTCGAGGCGGCAACCTGGGCAGGTGCCGCGCCCGGCGATGTGTTCAACATGCTGCAGTATTCAGCCGATGGCAGTTACTGGCTGGATACCCGTTCCGGGCTGGGCCGGATCCGCGGCAACGTGGTGCGCAACGTGCCCTTGTACAGCGCGCAGGAGCGCGGGATCGTCAAGCCCAACTGGTCCAGCGCCTACGAGGACCGCGAAGGCGGGCTGTGGTTCGCCAGCACCAATGCCGGGTTATGGCATCTGCCACCGAGCTGGCGGCAGTTCTCGGTGTTGTCGCGGCATCTGGACGATCCATCCTCGTTGCGCAATCCCTATGCACTGGCCTTGGCGCCATCGGCCTCTGGTGGTATCTGGGTGGTGGGTACGCGCGGCGCCCTGGATCGGCTCGACCCCGGTACCGGTGAAGTGCAACACCACCTGCAGGCGATTGATGGCAAGAACTGGCCGCAGTCGTTGGTTGAGGATGCACACGGCAAGGTCTGGATAGGCAGTCTGGATGCGCTGGTGCGCTACGACCCGGGTGACGGCAGCGTACAGCGCTGGCATGGCAATGACGGCAAGGACGCGGCGATGATTGGTGATGCCGACATCGTGCGCAGCTGCAACGGGGGCCGGATCTGGATCTATTCCGAAGACGGCGGCATGCAGCAACGCGATGCCGATGGCCACGTGCTGCTGCAGCTGAAACCGGGCCAGGCCGGGGTGCCGGAAGCACTGATCGAGGACATGCAGTGCGGCCCCGCTGATCAGCTGTGGTTGGCGACAGGCACCGGCCTGCATGCCTGGCAGTCGCAGCAGGGGCGCTTCGCGCCGGTGCCGGGCGGGCCGACAGGGCGCGTCTCCACCTTCCACGTCACCGATACCGGTGTGGTCTGGATCGCCGGCCTTGGGCGCATGGATCGCTATCTGTGGGATGGGCAGCGCATGACCTTGCTTGATCGCGTCGGCGTCGAGCAGGGTTTTCCGATGCTGGCTGCCACCGGCCTGCTGGTGGACGCCGAAGGCGTGGCGTGGGCGATCAGTGCGCGTGGCCTGATCCGCATTGACCCGGCCAATCGCTCGGTGCGCATGTATGGCGTGCACGATGGCCTGCCTGGGCAGGAGTTCCGCCGTCGCTCGCTGGTGCAGGCGCGTACCGGCCAGCTGGCCGGTGGCACGCCCGATGGTGTGGTGTTGTTCGATCCCAGCCAGGTGAAGCCTTCAACCCGCCGACCGCCGCTGATCATCGAGCGGGTCAGCGTGCGTCGTGGCGACAAGGAACGCGACATCACCCTGGAATCGCCCTTGCAGATCCTCGATGGCGACCGCGACCTGCGCATTGCCGCGCGCCTGCTGTCCTTCGCTGACTCGGCGACCAATACCTACCGCTTCCGCCTGGCCGGCTATGACCCGGACTGGGTGGACGTGGGCGCGTCCGGCGATCGCGTGTTCTCGCGGCTGCCGCCGGGGCGCTATCAGCTGGAGATACAGGCCGCCACTTCGGACAATGTGTGGTCGCCGGTGCAGACCCTGGCCTTCCGCGTGCAGCCGCCATGGGCGCGCAGCCCGGCCGGGGTGATGACTTTCCTCGTGATTGCTGTTGCGCTGATATTGAGTGGTGCCTGGCTGTACCAGCGGCGTCTGCGCCGCCGCAATGAATGGCAGCTGGCGCGACACAAGCAGGAGCTGGCCGAGCAGGCGTCCCTGGCCAAGACCCGCTTCCTTGCCACGCTTGGCCATGAGGTGCGCACGCCGATGACCGGGGTGCTGGGCATGAGCGAGCTGTTGCTGGCGACACCGCTGGACGAGCGCCAGCGAGGCTACACGCAGTCGATTCGCCGGGCGGGTGAACACCTGCTGCGGCTGGTCAATGATGCGCTGGATCTTGCCCGTATCGAAGCCGGGCGACTGGAGCTGCAGAATCAGCCCCTGGAGCTGCGGCAGCTGCTGGAAGACGTGCGCGGCCTGATGGAACCGCTGGCGCAGCGGCGCGGGCTGGCATTCGAGTTCGACAGCGGCGCAGCGCCACGCACGCGCCTGATCGGCGATGTGATGCGTTTGCGGCAGATACTGCTCAACCTGCTTGGTAATGCGATCAAGTTCACCAGCCATGGTTCGGTGAGCCTGCGCGTGCGCCTGCAGGACGGTGGCAAGGGTGTCCGTTTCGAGGTCAGTGACACCGGTCCGGGTATCAGTGCCGAGCAGCAGCAGCGCCTGTTCCGTCGCTTTGAACAGGCCGATGGCGCGCGCACTGCCGCGCGCTATGGTGGCAGCGGTCTGGGCTTGGCCATCTGCAACGAGTTGAGCGTGGCGATGGGCGGCAGCATCGATGTGGAGAGCAGTCTGGGTGAGGGCACCTGCTTCATCGTCGACCTGCCGCTGGCCTGGGAAGTGCCGCCGACCTCGATGGACGATGATGTCACCAGCGGCGCGTGGATGAACCTGCCGGCGCAGCGGGTGCTGCTGGTGGAGGACGACCCGACGATTGCTGCGGTGATCCGTGGCTTGCTCGAAGTGCACGGGCATAGCGCGGTGCATGCCGCGCATGGCCTGGCAGCATTGGCCGAACTGTCCAGCCAGGAGTTCGATGTGGCCTTGCTGGATCTGGATCTGCCCGGCATCGATGGCTTCGGGCTCGCACGGCAATTGAAGACAATGGGCTACGAAATGCCGTTGATTGCGGTAACCGCGCGCTCCGATGCCGAGGCCGAACCACTGGCGCGCGATGCCGGCTTTGCCGATTTCCTGCGCAAGCCGGTGACCGCACAGATGTTGCTGGAGGCAATCGCTGGCGTATTGGAGGCGCAGCGCCGGCAACAGGCGCAGGCCGCGCCCGACTGAAGGGTGGGTTTACTCGGCAACTTCTTCCACCGCCCGCGGGTGCGGGCGGTTGTCGGGCAGCTGCCAGAACACCAAGGTCGAGCTGAGGGTGATCGCCCCGACGCAGAGGAAGGTGGCATGCAGTGCTGCGGTCGCACCGTGGCCGCTCAAGTGATTGCCAAAGGCCGCCAGCAGGCTGCCGGCGGTGGCCGCGCCAAAGCCGGTGGCGAGCATCATCACCATCGACAACAAGCTGTTGCCGCTGCTGGCCTGGTGCGTGTCCAGGTCGCGCAGGGTGACGGTGTTCATCACGGTGAACTGCATCGAATTGACCGCGCCGAAGATAGCCAGTTGAGTCAGTCGCAACCACAGCGGCTGCTCGGCGGTGATCAGCGCGAAACTGGCCATCGCCAGGCCCACGCAGACCGTATTGATCATCAGGATGCGGCGGTAGCCAAAGCGTTCCACCAGACTCACCGCTGCGCGCTTGGCGGCCATGCCGGACAGGGCTACCGGAATCATCATCATGCCTGCGGTCATCGGGCTCAGGCCCATGCCGACCTGCAACAGCAGCGGTATCAACAGCGGCATCGCTCCGCTGCCAATGCGCGAAAACAGGTTGCCGAGGATGCCGATGCGGAAGCTGATCACCTTGAACAGGCTCAGCGGAAACAGCGCATTGGCGGCGTTGGCCGCATGCAGCCAGTAACCGGCCAATGCGGCGATGCCAACCACTGCCAGCAGCAGCACCAGTGCATGCGCCGAGTTGAGCGCTGACACGCCATCCAATGCCAGTGACAAGGCAATCATGCCGAACGCCAGCATCACATAGCCGGCCAGGTCGAAGCGTTGATTCCGCTGGCCGTAGTGGTCGGGCATGATCTTCAGCGCGGCGACGAAGCCGATGATGCCGATCGGCAGATTGATCAGGAAGATCCAATGCCAGGAGGCGACTTCCACCAGCCAGCCGCCGAGGGTCGGGCCCAGCAGGGGGCCGATCAGCGCGGGGATGGCGATGAAGCTCATCGCCGACAGGAACTGTTCGCGCGGCACCGAACGCATCACCGCCAGACGGCCGACCGGCAGCAACATCGCGCCGCCAATGCCCTGCAGCACGCGTGAGGCCACCAGCCACTGCAGCGTGGGTGACAGCGCGCAGGCCAGCGAGCCCAGGGTGAACAGCACGATCGCGGCGAGGAAGGTGCGACGCGTGCCGAAGCGGTCGGCGATCCAGCCCGAGGCGGGAATGAAGGTGGCCACCGCCAGCGCGTAGCTGAACACCACCGACTGCATCTGCAGCGGGCTCTCGCCGAGGCTGCGCGCCATCGCCGGCAAGGCCGTGTTGACGATGGTCGAGTCCAGCATTTGCATGAAGATGGCCAGCGACACCAGCCATAGCAGCGGCTTCTGGGCGGAACTGGCAGGCTGCGGGATGGGGGGAGCTGGGGGCATCAAGACGACTCGCTCTGGAGCAGGCGCTTATTGTCCTCCGATGCGTGTGCAGATGTTGCGTATGTAGTGCCGAGCCATGCTCGGCTGGGGCTTTACCCGTAGTGCTCGGTTCACCTGTAACGCCGAGCCATGTTCGGCAGAGGCTTTCGGACTACGTGCAACGCTCTTGCCGAGCATGGCTCGGCACTACAGGGAAAGAAAGGGCCCGGATTGCCCCGGGCCTTCAAGCATCAGCGGCGGCTGAGGCGATGCACCGCATCCACCAGCACGGCGACGTGCTCGGGGTTCATGTCCGGCGACATGCCGTGGCCCAGGTTGAACACATGGCCTTCGCGCGAGCCGCCGTTGCCGGCGGCATAGCTTTCCAGCACCTTGCCGACTTCGCGGCTGATCGCATCGGGCGAGCCGTACAGCGTGGTCGGGTCCAGGTTGCCCTGCAGTGCGACCTTGCCGCCGGCTGCGCGTGCAGCGTCTTCCAGCGAGATGGTCCAGTCGACGCCGACGCCTTCAGCGCCGCTGGCGGCCAGCTCGGCGACGTACTGGCCGGTGCCCTTGCCGAACAGGATCAGCGGGGTGCGCTCAGCGCCGTCGCCACGCTTGAGCTCGCTGGCGATGCGGTTGAGGTAACGCAGCGAGAACTCGCGGTACATCGCCGGACCGAGCACGCCGCCCCAGGTGTCGAACACCTGCAGGGCCTGCGCACCGGCAGCGCGCTGTGCCGACAGGTAGGCGATGACCGCATCGGTCACCACCTCCAGCAACTGGTGCAGGGCCTTGGGCTCGTTCAGCGCCATTGCCTTGATGCGGGCGAAATCCTTGCTGCCGCCGCCTTCGATCATGTAGCAGGCCAAGGTCCACGGGCTGCCGGAGAACCCGATCAGCGGCACCTTGCCGTCGAGCTCGCGGCGGATAAGGCGCACTGCATCCATTACATAGCGCAGCTCGGTTTCCATGTCCGGCACCGCCAGCTTGGCGACCGCGGCGGCATCACGCACCGGGTGCTTGAACTTGGGGCCTTCGCCGTCGACGAAGTACAGACCCAGGCCCATGGCGTCCGGCACGGTGAGGATGTCCGAGAACAGGATCGCGGCATCCAAGTCGAAGCGTTCCAGCGGCTGCAGGGTCACTTCGCAGGCGACTTCCGGGTTCTTGGCCATGCCCAGGAAACTGCCGGCGCGGGCGCGGGTAGCGCGGTATTCCGGCAGGTAGCGGCCGGCCTGGCGCATCAGCCAGACGGGGGTGTAGTCCACGGGCTCGCGGCGCAGGGCGCGCAGGAAGCGGTCATTGCGAAGTGGGCTGGTCACATGGAACTCCTGGGTAAGAACCGCAGGCGCGCTGCGGCGCACCTGCAGGGAATGCGGGATTCAGGGCGCGGGCTGGCCGGCGGTGAACATCACCTGGAAGCCTTTCTTGATCTGGCCATCGCGGGCCTTTTCGAAGGCGTGGATGGCGTCGTCGTGCTGCAGGAAAAGCTCGCGGCGCAACTGGATGCGGCCACCGGTCTGGCCGCTCTCACGCAGCAACTCCCAGCCGCCGAGCAGATCCGGCACCAGGGACAGTTGAACGTAGCGGGGGGCTTCTTTGCCGCTGGGCGGCTGTTGCAGTAGGACGCGCATGGCGGCGATTGTAGCCGGTGTGCGGGTTTTGGGCTGGTTTTGGGGAACGATTGGATAAGACCCGCGCCCCCCTTCTCCCCTCGGGAGAAGGTGCCCGAAGGGCGGATGAGGGTAGGGGCGAAGCCTCGTGCTCTTTTGACGTCACCGGGCTTCGCCCGTACCCTCACCCCAACCCCTCTCCCGCAGGGAGAGGGGCTTCAGCGCGCGGTGGTCGACTTCCCGCTCAGCCCTGCCGCAGCACGTCCAACACCGCCGCCTCATCCACATCCGGCACCACCTCGGCCTTGCCGATGCCGCGCCACAGCACCAGTCGCAGGCGCCCGGCGATGTTCTTCTTGTCCAGCCGCATATGCCCAAGCAGCGCCTCGGCATCCAGGCCTGCGGGGATGTTCGTCGGCAGGCCGTAAGCCTCCAGCAGCTCGCGCAGAACCTCGGTATCGGCCGCATCGGCCATGCCCAGCGCCGCCGACAGCCTGGCCGCCAGCACCATGCCGACCGCGACCGCCTCACCATGGTTGAGGTTGTCGTTGCCCGGCGCGCCGTAACCCTGCGCGGTTTCGATCGCATGGCCGAAGGTGTGGCCGAGGTTGAGCAGGGCGCGTTCACCCTTCTCCAGCGGATCGCGTTCGACGATCTCGGCCTTGTGCTCGCAGCTGCGGGCGATGGCCTGGGCCAGCGCGCCGTCGTCGCCGGCCAGCAGGGCCTGGCGTTCTGCCTGCAGCCACTGGAAGAACAGCGGATCGCGGATGGCACCGTACTTGATCACCTCGGCCAGACCGGCCCGCAGCTCACGTGCAGGCAGGGTGCGCAGCGCAGCGGTATCCGCGACGACTGCACGTGGCGGATGGAAAGCACCGACCAGGTTCTTGCCCTGCGGAATATCCACCGCGGTCTTGCCACCGACCGAGGAGTCGACCATCGACAGCAGGGTGGTGGGCAACTGCACGCAATCCACGCCGCGCATCCAGCAGGCCGCGGCGAAGCCGGCCAGGTCGCCGACCACGCCGCCGCCCAGCGCCAGCACGCAGGCGTCGCGGGTGGCGCCGAGGCTTGCCAGCGCGTTGATCGCGCCAGCGAAATTGTCCAGGGTCTTGGAGGCCTCGCCGGCCGGGATGATGTGCTGGCCGATCTTCAGGTCGGGTCGGGCTGCCAACAGCGCGGTCTGTACCTTGGCCAGGTACAGCGGTGCGACGGTGTCGTCGCTGACCAGCAGCACATGGCGGCCACGGATGGCGCCGACCAGCGCCTGTGCCTGCGACAGCAGGCCCGGGCCGATATGGATCTGGTAGGGGTGTTCGCCGCCGACGGCGACGGTGCGGGTGGGAGCGGTCATGCGGGGCGGTTCCAGGATCTGCCATTGCGCGGCAAGCCGTGTGACGGTGTGCGCGGTGGCGTCGGCGGGGGTGTAGAGGTCGGTATCGATGATCAGGTCGGCCAATTCGCTGTACAGCGGGTCGCGGATGGCCGCCATGGCGTGCAGCACCTGCTCGCGGTCGGGGCGTTGCAGCAGCGGGCGGGTCTTGTCGCGCTGCAGTCGCGACAGCTGCGAGGCCACGCTGACCCGCAGGTAGACCACGAAACCATGGGCGCGGATGCGTTCACGGTTCTCCCGGTCGAGCACGCAGCCGCCGCCGGTCGAGACCAGTTGGCCGCTGCCTTCCAGCAGACGGGACAGGACACGCTTTTCGTGGGCACGGAAGCCGGCTTCACCGACGTTCTCGAAAATGGCTGGAATGCTGGAGCCCACGTCGTCGACGATGGCTTGGTCGGCATCCACGAACACCAGCCCGAAACGCTCGGCCAGGCGACGGCCGATGCTGGTTTTGCCGGCACCCATGGGGCCGACCAGGATGAGATTGGGGGCGGGATTCATTACCGGAAGATGCTAGCACCTCGTGTCAGTGCCTTAACACGGTAGCAGCCAAGCTCGGCAGTTCCACGAATGGTTCGTGGTGCAACCAAGGAGTTGGACATGTCAGTGGCGAAAATCATTGAAGTCAACGCGTCCTCCAAGACCAGCATCGAGGATGCGGTGCGCAGCGGCATCAAGAAGGTGGCCGAGACGGTCAAGGGTATCCAGGGTGCGTGGATCAACGAAACCAAGGTTGTCACCGACGGCGACGGCAACGTCACCGAGTGGCGGGTCAACCTGCGGATCACGTTCCTGGTGCAGTAATGCATTTGCAGTAATCGCGCGGTGGGTGCCCGCTGATCAGGCTGGGCACGCATCTGCAAGGGCTCGGCGGCGCCAGCGCCGTCGAGCCATTCATGCGAAACCGTTGTGCTGCGGCTGGCCGGGTCGCCTCGTCGCCTCAGTCCGCTGTATCCGCCAACGGCTGCCGTTGCGCATCCAGGGCAATGACCCGGTCGGCGATGCCGGGCAGGGTGCGTAGCGCCTGCCGACTGATGCGCTCGTAGAACTGCACGAAGCGCTCCAGCTGCGGCCTTGTCATGCTGCTGCGGCCAGGCGATGCCTGCTGCAGCGCCTGCTCCTGCTGCCAGCGCCAGTGCGGGACCACCGCGAAGCTTGGCGGTTGCAGCATCCACAGCCGGTCAAAACGCTGCCATAAGCCGGGGTAATGCTCGGCCAGTGACTGGTTGCACCAGCGCCGCCAGCGGCCGTCGGCATCGGCCTCGCGTTCCAGTGCGTTCAAGGGCAACTGCAGCGCATCGTCGGCCTCTGCCGGCGTGCCCAGGAACCAGCCCTCGAACACCAGCAGGTCCAGCGGTTGCTCGATCTTCTTCCACTGTGCTTCCGGCACCCGTTCATCGGCGAGTTTGTCAAAGCGCGGCAGCAGGAAGCCTTGCCCGGCCTTGGCCGCATCCAGCGTGGCCATCGCCAGGGCCAGGTCATGCGTGCCCGGCGGTCCGCGCGTGGCAAGCAAGGGATGCACGCGATCGGCAAGCCGTTGCCGTTGCGCGCGGGTCAGGTAGGTGTCATCGATGGACACTGCCGCAGCGCACAGGCCGCGCGTGCGCGCCAGGTCCACGATCTGCGCGGCCAGCGTGGACTTGCCACTGCCTTGCACACCACTGATTGCCAGTACCGGCGTGCCGTTGGTGCTGGCCAGCGCATCGTCCAACGCCTGTGCAACCAGTGTCGGCGCAAAGCGGCGTTGGGAAAAACTGTGCGGAACGGGGGACATGCCGCCACAATAGCCCAAACACGTGCCCTACGAAGCAGGACCATGACCAATCTTTACGCAGAAGCGCTTTCGACTTTCGCCGCATTGTTTGAAGAGGCCAAGGCTGGCAAGGAGATCGATGCCACCGCGATGACGGTTGCCACCGCTGACATCGATGGCCGCCCGTCGGCGCGCACGGTGTTGCTGAAGGCTTTCGACGAGCGCGGCTTTGTGTTCTATACCCATCTGGACAGCCGCAAGGGCCGCGAACTGCACGACAACCGGGCAACGGCGTTGTTGTTCCTGTGGCGCAGCCTGCGCGAGGCGGGCATCCAGGTGCGGATCGAAGGTGATGCGCAGCTGGTGTCGGCTGCCGAATCCGATGCCTACTTCGCCAGCCGCCCGCGCATGAGCCAGATTGGTGCCTGGGCCTCGGTGCAGTCGCAGCCATTGGCGTCGCGCGAGGAGTTCGAACAGCGCCTGGCCAACTTCGAGACACGTTTTGAAGGCCGCGATGTGCCGCGTCCGGACGGCTGGGGCGGGGTGCGTGTGGTGCCGCGGCGCATCGAGTTCTGGTACGGCGCTGACTTCCGCCTGCATGAGCGTTGGTGCTACGAGGCCGATGCGGCGGGCGAGTGGAGCAAGCGGATGCTGTTCCCGTAACGATGAGGGGGCATCGGCATGCGGTTGATTCCCGTCTTCCGCATCACCGTGTTCGTGCCGCCTGCGCAGCTGGAAACGCTGAAGCAGGGGATTCTGGCGGTGGATGACCTGGCCGCCGGTGGCTACGCGCACGGTATGTGGGAATCCGCGCCGGGCGTGGAGCAGTTCCGCGTGATCGAAGGCACGCACAGCGCCGTTGGCCAGGGCGGGGAGCTGGTGCGCGCGCCCACGGTGCGGCTGGAGTTCTGCATTGCGCGCGATCCGCAGCGGCTGCAACGGATTCTGGATGATGGCATTGCCGCCCATCATCCCTGGAACAGCCCCGCCGTATTCGTCGATACAACGGAGTTCGCCGCACCATGATTGGCCCGCGCCGCATTGTCTGCCTGACCGAAGAGCCGACCGAAACGCTTTATGCACTCGGCGAGCAGGACCGCATCGTCGGCATCAGTGGCTTTACCGTGCGGCCGCCCGAGGCACGCCGTGACAAGCCCAAGGTCAGCGCCTTCACCAGCGCCAAGGTCGGCGAGATTCTCAAGCTGAAGCCGGACCTGGTGATTGGTTTTTCCGATATCCAGGCCGATATCGCTGCCGAGTTGATACGCAACGGTGTGGAAGTGTGGATCGCCAACCACCGCAGCGTCGCCGGCATCATCGACTACATCCGTCGGCTGGGCGGGTTGGTGGGCGTGGCCGCGCGTGCCAATGCCTACGCGGACGAACTGCAGCAGGGCTTGGATGCAATTGCCGGGCAGGCGGCTAAGCTGCCGCAGCGCCCGCGCGTCTATGTCGAGGAATGGGATGAGCCCATCATCACCGGCATCCAGTGGGGCGCGGAGCTGGTGGAGATCGCCGGCGGCATCGATGTGTTCCCGGAGTTGTCGCGCGAGCCGCTGGCCAAGGCGCGCATCCTTGCCAATGGTGACCCAGTGATCGCGCGCAACCCGGACATCATCATCGGCTCATGGTGCGGCAAGAAGTTCCGTCCGGAGCGGGTGGCTGCGCGTCCGGGTTGGGAGGCGATCAACGCCGTGCGTGATGGCGAGCTGCACGAGATCAAGTCACCGCTGATCCTGCAGCCCGGGCCGGCGGCCTTGACCGATGGCGTGCAGGCGATCGCGCAGATCATCAATCAGTGGTCTAAGCGGGCAGGGGCCCTGTAGGAGCGGCGTAAGCCGCGAAGCTCACAACAGCCCAGCCGCCGATCAATCTGCAATCACGGCGCATCTACAGGATGTGGGAGCGGCATGAGCCGCGAAGCTGGTGATGCTGGAAAGGCCGCAAGAGCTTACCCCTCCCCAACCCGCCCCTTGGCCTTTGGCAAAAGGGAGACGGCGAGAGCTCACCCTCTCGGTGCCAACCCCGTATATCTGGCACGCGGCCGTATCAAGGTGCCCAGGGCTTGCTGCTCCAATGCATGCGCCAACCAACCAGTAAGCCGGGCGGTAGCAAACATCACCAAGGCATGCGCGCCTGGCAGTTCGTGCACATAACAGATAGCCCCCAGCATCCCGTCAATATTCGGCCGCTGCCCGCTGACTTCTTCGGTAGCAGCCAAAACCGCTTCCACATGGCGCATGCGCGGTGAATCGCCGCGCAGTTCGCGCAATTGACGCAGAACCTCCGCGCCTCGTGGGTCGCCATCGGGATACAGCAGATGGTTGAAACCGGGTAGTTCGTCACCGCGCCGCCAGCGTTCGGCGATGAAGGTGGCGGGTGATCCGCTGGTTTCGGCATCGACCAGGAGGGCATGTGCACGCGCGGTAGCACCGCCATGGCGCGGGCCGGACAGGGCAGCCAATCCAGCGCTCACCGTCGCGTGCAGGTGTGCGCCAGTGGAGGCGACCACGCGCGCTGCAAACGCCGAAACATTCAGTTCGTGGTCGGCACACAGCACCAAGGCCGAGCGCACCAGTTCGGCGAAGTCCGCATCCCCCGGCATCCAGGCATCGGCGAGCAGGCGATGTACCGGCCGCGCATCGGGCTCGGTGCCGACCAACAACGCCGCGTTCTGGCGCAGCAGCATCGCAGCGACCTCGCGACGCACGGAGACCGCTGCGTTGAGCGACTGGCGTTGCTCCAAGGCCAGCAGCGGAATGCAGGCCATTGCGCGCTCCACCGGCGGCAGGCTGCCATCAAGCGCCAGGCTGGCAATACGCGGCGGCCAGGAGGGCAGGGCGGCCGCGGCGAACGGATCCTGCTCCTCGCATTCCCATAGCAGGCGCGCGATGTCTTCCAGGGTGGCACCGGCCTGTGCGGCAGCCACGGCTGAACGGCCCCGGTAATAGGGCGCATCCGGACGGATCAGCGAGATACGGGTTTCCAGCACTGGCAGGCCGCGGTCCAGGCTCTGCGCAGCGCCGCGTTCGGCGCCTCGTCCGGCTTGCTTGCGCTGCGCCAGGCGTTCGACTTCCGCCCGCAGGTACACCCGGCTGCGCGCCGACGTGCCGGGCCGCGAGCTGAGCAGACCGCGGCTGACATAGGCGTACAACGTGGCGGCGCTGATGCCGAGCAGGGCACAGGCTTCACTGGCGGGTATGAGTTCGGGGTTGAGGGCGTCGGACATGGCGTATTCAATATATTGATTTATTGAATCAAGATTGATCAATGCATCTGATGGTGACAGATTAACCGTCACAGCGGAATGGCATGCTCGCCTCCGCCCAGCCACAAGCCAGGAGCCACCCATGAGTCTTTCTTCCGCCGGCGCTGCATTCCGCGCCGCACTGGCCGCCGAGTCCCCGTTGCAGGTGGTGGGCGCGATCAACGCCAACCACGCCCTGTTGGCCAAACGCGCCGGGTACCGTGCCATCTACCTGTCCGGCGGCGGCGTTGCCGCTGGCTCGCTGGGCCTGCCGGATCTGGGCATCAACACGATGGAAGACGTGCTGATCGACGTGCGCCGCATCAGCGATGTCTGCGATCTGCCGTTGATGGTCGATATCGACACCGGTTTCGGCCCGAGCGCGTTCAACATCGCGCGCACGGTGAAGTCGCTGATCAAGGCCGGTGCAGCTGCCTGTCATATTGAAGACCAGGTGGGTGCCAAGCGTTGTGGCCACCGCCCGGGCAAGGAAATCGTCTCGCAGGGTGAAATGGTCGATCGGGTGAAGGCTGCCGCCGATGCCAAGACCGATCCGGATTTCTTCCTGATCGCCCGCACCGATGCCATCCAGATGGAAGGCGTGGACGCAGCCATCGAGCGCGCGCTGGCCTGCGTGGAAGCCGGCGCCGACGGCATCTTTGCCGAGGCTGCCTACGACCTGGAGACCTATAAGCGCTTCGCCGACGCGGTGAAGGTGCCGTTGCTGGCCAACATCACCGAATTTGGCGCGACGCCGCTGTTCAGCCGTGATGAACTGGCCTCGGCCGGTGTGGCGATGCAGCTGTTCCCGCTGTCGGCGTTCCGTGCAGCGAACAAGGCGGCCGAGAACGTCTACGAAGCCATCCGCCGTGATGGCCACCAGCGTAATGTGGTGGACAGCATGCAGACCCGCGAGGAGCTGTACGACCGCATCGGTTACCACGAATTCGAGCGCAGCCTGGACAAGACGTTTGCTGCGAAGAAGTAACAGCACTTCCTTCTCCCTGTGGGAGACAGAACGGCAGGATTGCCGTTCTGCACGGCGAAAGCCGCCCGAAGGGTGAGCGCCAAGGATGGCGCGAATGTAGATGGCGCGTAGCGCCGGATGAGGGTACGGCGAAGTCTTTGTGGCTGACTGCACCCTCACCCCAACCCCTCTCCCGGCGGGAGAGGGGCATCAAAATCCCGCATCTGATCGAGGTTCACACCATGTCTGAATCCACCGCCGCACCGGCGTTCAAGCCGAAGAAGTCCGTCGCCCTGTCCGGTACCGCTGCCGGCAACACCGCCCTGTGTACCGTTGGCCGCAGCGGCAACGATCTGCACTACCGTGGCTACGACATCCTGGACCTGGCCAACACCAGCGAGTTCGAGGAAATCGCCCACCTGCTGGTACACGGCAAGCTGCCGAACAAGGCCGAGCTGCGTGCCTACAAGGCCAAGCTGAAGGCGCTGCGTGGCATCCCGGCATCGGTGAAGGCCGCGCTCGAAGAACTGCCGCCGTCGGCGCACCCGATGGACGTGATGCGTACCGGCGTTTCCGTGCTGGGCTGCGTGTCGCCGGAGAAGGACGACCACAATCACCCGGGCGCACGCGACATCGCTGACAAGCTGATGGCCTCGCTGGGTTCGATGTTGCTGTACTGGTACCACTGGAGCCACAACGGCAAGGTCATCGACGTGGAGACCGACGATGACTCGATCGGCGGCCACTTCCTGCACCTGCTGCACGGCGAGCAGCCGCGCGACTCCTGGGTCAAGGCCATGCACACCAGCCTGATCCTGTACGCGGAGCATGAATTCAACGCCTCGACCTTTGCCTGCCGCGTCATCGCCGGCACCGGCAGCGACATGTACAGCGCCATCACCGGCGGCATCGGCGCACTGCGTGGCCCGAAGCACGGTGGCGCCAATGAAGTCGCCTTCGAAGTGCAGAAGCGTTATGAAACCCCGGACGAAGCCGAAGCCGACATCAAGGCTCGCGTCGAGCGCAAGGAAGTGGTGATCGGTTTCGGTCACCCGGTCTACACTGTGTCCGATCCCCGCAACAAGGTGATCAAGGACGTCTCGCGCGAGCTGTCGGCCGAGCAGGAAAACATGAAGATGTACGACATCGCCGAGCGTCTTGAGTCGGTGATGTGGGACATCAAGAAGATGTTCCCGAACCTGGATTGGTTCAGCGCCGTCAGCTACCACATGATGGGCGTGCCGACCGCGATGTTCACCCCGTTGTTCGTGATCGCACGTACCGCGGGTTGGAGCGCGCACATCATCGAGCAGCGCATCGACGGCAAGATCATCCGCCCGAGCGCGAACTACACCGGCCCGGAAGACCAGACCTTCGTGCCGTTGGACAAGCGCGCGTAAAACCCGCGGAAAACCTCCCGCAAGCGCGATAAAGCCCCTCTCCCGCTTGCGGGAGAGGGGTTGGGGTGAGGGGAGGCTCCTGGCACGTGGAGCAGCTTTTCGCTCTGAAGGAAAAAGCGAAGCAACGCTGAAACAAGAGCAAGAGCTCCCCCCATCCGCCCTTCGGGCACCCCCGCCTTCGCGGGGGCAGGCCCTTTGTTCCCCCGCAGGCGGGAGAAGGGAAATGCCAGATTTCATGTGTTGCTGTGGGATTGCTGCAATCACACGCATCTGCGCAGCACTCCACCGCAGCACCAGCAAGCCCAGACCCTCACAGGCCAGCCATGAATACCGATTACCGCAAACACCTCGCAGGCAGCACGCTCGACTACTTCGATGCACGCGCCGCAGTCGACGCCATCCAGCCCGGCGCCTACGCCACGCTGCCGTATACCTCGCGCGTGCTGGCCGAGAACCTGGTGCGTCGCTGCAATCCGGCAACGCTCAGCGATTCGCTCAAGCAGCTGATCGAGCGCAAGCGTGACCTGGATTTCCCCTGGTTCCCGGCGCGCGTGGTCTGCCATGACATCCTCGGCCAGACCGCACTGGTCGATCTCGCGGGCCTGCGTGACGCGATCGCCGACAAGGGCGGTGACCCGGCCAAGGTCAACCCGGTGGTGCCGGTGCAGCTGATCGTCGATCACTCGCTGGCCGTTGAATGCGGTGGCTACGATCCGGACGCGTTCAACAAGAACCGCGCCATCGAAGACCGCCGCAACGAAGACCGCTTCCACTTCATCGACTGGACCAAGCTGGCCTTCGAGAACGTCGACGTGATTCCGCCGGGCAACGGCATCATGCACCAGATCAATCTGGAGAAGATGTCGCCGGTGATCTACCAGCAGGGCGGGGTGGCCTTCCCGGATACCTGCGTCGGCACCGACAGCCATACCCCGCATGTGGATGCGCTGGGCGTCATCGCCATTGGTGTCGGCGGACTGGAAGCCGAGAACGTGATGCTTGGCCGCGCCTCGTGGATGCGCCTGCCCGACATCATCGGCGTCAAGCTGACCGGCAAGCCGCAGCCGAACATCACCGCCACCGACGTGGTGCTGGCGATCACCGAGTTCCTGCGCAAGGAGCGCGTGGTTGGCGCTTACCTTGAGTTCTTTGGCGAAGGCGCCGCCGCACTGACCATCGGTGACCGCGCCACCATCTCCAATATGTGCCCCGAATACGGCGCAACCGCGGCGATGTTCTACATCGACCAGCAGACCATCGACTATTTGCGACTGACCGGCCGCGAGGAGGCGCAGATCGCGCTGGTCGAGAATTACGCCAGGACCACCGGTCTGTGGGCGGACGCACTGGAAACCGCGCAGTACGAGCGCGTCGTTGAGTTCGACCTGTCCAGCGTGGTGCGCAACATGGCCGGCCCCAGCAATCCACACAAGCGCCTGCCGGTGTCGGACCTGGCCGAGCGCGGCATCGCCGACGAAGCCAAGCTGCTCAGTGGCAGGGGCGAGGAAGCCGAAGGCCTGATGCCGGATGGCGCGGTGATCATCGCTGCCATCACCAGCTGCACCAATACTTCAAATCCGCGCAATGTGATTGCCGCCGCGCTGCTGGCGCGCAATGCCAATGCGCGTGGCTTGACCCGCAAGCCGTGGGTGAAGTCTTCGCTGGCGCCGGGCTCCAAGGCGGTGCAGCTGTATCTGGAAGAAGCCGGCCTGCTGCCGGACCTGGAGCAGCTGGGCTTCGGCATCGTCGCTTTCGCCTGCACCACCTGCAACGGCATGAGTGGCGCGCTGGACCCGAAGATTCAGCAGGAAATCATCGATCGCGACCTGTACGCGACCGCCGTGCTGTCGGGCAACCGCAACTTCGATGGCCGCATCCACCCGTACGCCAAGCAGGCCTTCCTGGCCTCGCCGCCGCTGGTGATCGCCTATGCCATCGCCGGTACCGTGCGCTTCGACATCGAGAAGGACGTGCTGGGTGTGGACGCCGACGGCAAGGAAGTGCGCCTGAAGGACATCTGGCCGAGCGATGCCGAGATCGACGCTGTAGTGAAGGCGGCAGTGAAGCCGGAGCAGTTCCGCAAGGTCTACAACCCGATGTTCAACGTCCGCGTCGAGCATGGCGAGAAGGTCAGTCCGCTGTACGACTGGCGCCCGCAGAGCACCTACATCCGCCGCCCGCCGTATTGGGAGGGTGCATTGGCCGGTGAGCGCACGCTGCGCGGCATGCTGCCGCTGGCGGTGCTGCCGGACAACATCACCACCGACCACCTGTCGCCGTCCAACGCGATCCTGCTGTCCAGCGCCGCCGGCGAGTACCTGGCCAAGATGGGCTTGCCGGAAGAGGACTTCAATTCCTACGCCACCCACCGCGGCGATCACCTCACCGCGCAGCGCGCCACCTTCGCCAATCCCAAGCTGTTCAACGAGATGGTGCGCAATGAGGATGGCAGCGTGAAGCAGGGCTCACTGGCGCGGGTGGAGCCCGAAGGCAAGGTCATGCGCATGTGGGAAGCAATCGAGACCTACATGGAACGCAAGCAGCCGTTGATCATCATCGCCGGTGCCGACTACGGCCAGGGCAGCTCGCGTGACTGGGCGGCCAAGGGCGTTCGCCTGGCTGGTGTTGAAGCGATTGCCGCTGAAGGTTTCGAGCGCATCCACCGCACCAACCTGATCGGCATGGGCGTGCTGCCGCTGGAGTTCAAGCCGGGCACCAACCGCAACACGCTGGGCATCGACGGCACCGAGAGCTATGACGTTATCGGCCTGCGCACCCCGCGTACCGATCTGACCCTGGTCATCACCCGCCGCAACGGTGAAGTGGTCAGGGTGCCGATGACCTGTCGCCTGGATTCGGATGAAGAAGTGGCGATCTACGAGGCCGGTGGCGTACTGCAGCGGTTTGCGCAGGACTTCCTGGAATCGGCAAACGCATGACTTGAGCCCCTCTCCCGCGCGCGGGGTGAGGGGGCCTGTAAGCGAACCCCTGGTTCGCGGCCCCACGAACGCCCTTGCGCCAGCGCAAGGGCCGGGGCGCGGAGCGGGGGTTGGGGTGAGGGCATAGGCGGCTAGCATCGCATCCGGCCTTCCACATCACGATCGAAGCAAGGAAACCCGCACCATGTCCCACATCCCCCAGATCAAGATCCCGGCAACCTACATGCGCGGCGGCACCTCCAAGGGCGTGTTTTTCCGCTTGGAAGACCTACCAGCCAGCGCCCAACAGCCGGGCCAGGCACGTGACCGCTTATTGCAGCGGGTGATCGGTTCCCCCGATCCCTACGCCAAGCACACCGACGGCATGGGCGGCGCCACATCCAGCACCAGCAAGTGCGTGATCATCTCGCCCAGCAGTAAGCCCGATCACGATGTGGATTATTTATATGGGCAGGTGTCGATCGATACCGACTTCGTCGACTGGTCCGGCAACTGCGGCAACCTGTCCACGGGTGCTGGCGCATTCGCGCTGCACGCGGGCTACGTTGATCCGGCACGCGTGCCCGAAAACGGCGTCTGCGCGGTGCGTATCTGGCAGGCCAACATCAGCAAGACCATCATTGCCCACGTGCCGGTCAGCAACGGACAGGTGCAGGAAACCGGTGATTTCGATCTCGATGGCGTGACCTTCCCGGCAGCAGAGATCGTGCTGGAGTTCATCGACCCGGCCGATGAGGGCGAAGGCGAGGGTGGTGGCGCGATGTTCCCCACCGGCAACCTGGTGGATGAGCTCGATGTGCCCGGGGTCGGCAAGCTGCAGGCGACCATGATCACCGCCGGCATCCCCACGGTTTTCATCAATGCAACGGATATCGGTTACACCGGTGCCGAGTTGCAGCCGGCCATCAATGAAGACAAGGCGGCATTGGCAAAGCTTGAAGCCATCCGCGTTGCCGGCGCCCTGCGCATGGGCCTGATCAAGAGTCCTGAAGAAGCGCTCAAGCGCCAGCACACGCCCAAGGTCGCCTTCGTGGCGCCGTCGCAGGACTACCTGTCCAGTGGCAACAAGCAGATCCGCGCCGCCGACATCGACCTCAACGCCCGCGCCATGTCGATGGGCAAGCTGCACCACGCGATGATGGGCACCGCCTCGGTGGCAATTGCCACGGCAGCGGCAGTGCCGGGCACGCTGGTCAACCTCGCCGCCGGTGGTGGTCAGCGTGATGCGGTGCGCTTTGGCCATCCTTCCGGCACGCTGCGCGTCGGTGCGGCGGTCGCGCTGGTTGATGGCCAGTGGACGGTCACCAAGGCGGTGATGAGCCGCAGCGCACGCATCCTGATGGAAGGCTGGGTGCGCGTGCCCGGTGATGCGTTCTGATATCGCGCTCCGTCCATGGCAATGAGGGCGACGAAAGAAGACCAAGGGCTGCTGGGATCAGTGGCCCTTCTGCTTTTTGCGATTTCGAGGACCCACATGTAGCGGGTGTAGCACGCCTGGCGGGTTTCCAGACAAATCCCCCGCAGAGGGCAGCTTGCTACACAGGCCCTTACAAGCAGGCTGGTTATACTCCGGCGATCTGCGGGAGGATGCCATGGGTAACAGGATGTTGAAGGGTATGCGTTGGGCTGCGGCCGCCTTGGTGGCGCTGGCCTTGGTTGCAGGATGCAGCAGGAACGAAACCGGGCAGCTGCCCGGCGCCAGCGGTGAGGCGATCCAGACCAAGCAGGAAGAGGTCAAGGGTTTTACCATGCTGCGCGCCTACCCGGACCAGAAGGGTGGTGACGGCCTTGCGCTGGCGGTGGAGTTCTCGCGCCCGCTGGTCGGCACCCAGGACTTCGACAAGCTGCTGCGCTTCGAGGAGAAGGTCGGCAACGAGGACAGCAGCTGGTCGCTGTCCGATGACGGCAAGACCCTGCGCTATCCCTATGTGGAGGCGGCCAAGGAATACACGCTGATCATCTCGGCCGACCTGCTGGCGGCCGACGGCAACCGGCTGGGTACCGAGGTCAAGCAGAAGGTCTTCACCGGCGAGCTGGATCCTGCAGTAGGTTTCGCCTCGCAGGGCAGTGTGCTGCCGGCCCGCGAAAGCCGCGGCCTGCCGGTGGTCTCGGTGAACGTGCCGGAGGTGGATGTGGAGTTCCTGCGCGTGCGCGAAAAGGACCTGCCCACCTTCTTCAGCCAGTACCAGCGCGGCGGTCGCCGTGGCAGCTGGGAGCTGGACAGCGAATACGGTGACAAGACCCCGCTCAACCAGCTGGCCGAGCCGGTCTACGTCAACCGCTTCATCCTCGGCGGCAAGCAGAACGAACGCGTGCTGACCTATCTGCCGATCCAAGACGTGAAGGAGCTGCAGCAGCCCGGCCTGTACTTCGCGGTGATGAAGCGCACCGGTAGTTTCGACAGCGAATTCGATACCTCGTTCTTCACTGTCAGCGACATCGGCCTGCATACCCGCGCCTACAAGGACAAGCTGTTCGTCCACACCGCCTCGCTGGCCGACGGCGCGCCGGCCAAGAAGGTCGAGCTGAAGGTCATCGACGGCAAGGGCGAGGTCATCCTCAAGGGCCAGACCGACGGCAACGGCAACGCCTTGCTCAACTACACGCTGGATGCCGCCCATGTGCTGGTCGCTAGCAGTGGCAGCGACACCACCATGCTGCCGTTCAACCAGCCTGCGCTGGACCTGAGCGAGTTCGCGGTGGCCGGGCGCCAGAACGCCAATTTCGACGTATTCGCTTGGTCCGGGCGCGATCTGTACCGCCCGGGCGAGACCGTGCGCATCTCCGCGCTGCTGCGCGACAACGACGGCAAGACCCTGGCCGGGCCGGCCACCGGCGGCCAGCCGGTGTTCCTGCGGCTCAAGCAGCCGGACGGCAAGACCTTCCGCGAGACACGCCTGCAGCCGGGCGAGCAGGGCTATTTCGCGTTCGAGCAGACCATTCCGGTGGAGGCACCAACCGGGCGCTGGACTGTCGAGTTCCGCACCGATCCGGCCAGCAAGGAGGCGGTGCAGGGCATGACCCTGCGCATCGAGGAGTTCCTGCCCGAGCGCATGAAGCTGGACCTGGCCAGCGCGCAGAAGACGCTGAAGCCGGGCGAGGCATTGAAGCTGCAGGCCGATGCGGCCTATCTGTATGGCGCACCGGCCGACGGCAACCGCTTCACCGCGCGACTGGCGGTGGCGGTGGAGCAACACCCGGTCGAGTCGATGCCGGGCTGGTTCTTCGGCGACCCGACCGTGCAGCTGCCGCGCGAAGCCAATGACGTGATCGATACCACCCTGCCCAAGGACGGCAAGCTGCGCGAGGACGTCGCCTTGCCGGCCGAGGCGGGCAAGGCCACCACCGTGGCTGCGCTGCTGTCCGGCAGTGTCTATGAAACCGGTGGCCGCACCGTCACCCGCACCCTGAAGCGGGTGATGTGGCCGGCGCCTGCGCTGGTCGCCCTGCGCCCGCTGTTCGACGACAGCGACGGTGCGGACGCCAACGCCAATGCCCGCTTCGAGCTGATGCGGGTGGATGCCGATGGCAAGCCGCAGCCGGCCAAGGGACTGAAGGTCACCCTGGTGCGCGAACTGCGCGACTACCACTGGACCTATACCGACAACCGTTGGGACTACGACTTCACCCGCCGCTTCGAGAACAAGGAAACCCGCACCATCGACGCCGGTGCCACCTCGGCCCGGTTCGATTTCCCGGTCGAGTGGGGCGAGTACCGGGTGGACGTGTTTGATCCGGCCACCGGCCTGACCATGCGCTATCCGTTCCGCGCCGGTTGGAGCTGGGACGATCAGAACCGTGGGCTGGATGCCCGCCCTGACAAGGTCAAGCTGTCGCTGGACAAGACCGCCTACCGCGCCGGTGACACCGTCAAGGTCACGCTGACTCCGCCGCATGCCGGCCGTGGCGTGCTGATGGTGGAAAGTGACCGCATGCTGTACGTGCAGGACATCGATGCCAAGCCGGGCAGCACGTTTGAAATCCCGGTCAGCAAGGACTGGGAGCGGCACGATGTCTACATCACCGCCTTGGTGTTCCGTGGTGGCAGCGCGCCGAGCAAGATCACCCCGGCGCGTGCCGTTGGCGTCGCGCATGTGCCGATGGACCGCCGCGACCGCCGCGTCGCGGTCGGCCTGATCGCGCCCAAGCAGATGCGTCCGGAACAGCCGATGACGGTCACCGTCAGCGCGCCCGAGCTGGCCGGCAAGCCGGCACACGTCACCGTCTCGGCGGTGGACGTGGGCATCCTCAACATCACCCGCTTCCCGGTGCCGGATGCACCCGGGCACTTCTTCGCACAGCGTCGGCTGGGCGTGGATGCCTATGACATCTACGGTCGCGTGATCGAGAGTTTCGAGGGCAATAGCGGCAAGTTGAAGTTCGGCGGCGACATGGCCTTGGCGGCTTTGCCGCAGGCCAAACGGCCGACCGCACGCGTGCAGACCGTGGACCTGTTCTCCGGCCCGGTAGCGCTCGATGCCAAGGGCAATGCGCGGGTGCGCCTGCAGGTGCCGGATTTCAACGGCACCCTGCGCGTTTCGACGATGGTCTATTCGGCCGACCGCTACGGCAACCGCGATGTGGAGACGCTGGTGCGCGCGCCGATCCTGGCCGAGGCCAGCATGCCGCGGGTGATGGCACCGGGCGATCGCAGCACGGTCACCCTCGACGTGCAGAACTTCACCGGCAAGCCCGGCGAGTTCAACGTGCGCGTCGACGGTGAAGGCCCGCTCGGTATCGGCGAATCGACCCGTACGGTGCAACTGGCGGCGGACGCCAAGAGCACGCTGAGCTTCCCGCTGAGCGCGCAGGAAGGCTATAGCGTGGCCAAGGTGCGGGTGCGCGTTGATGGCAATGGCTTCAAGGTGGACCGTCGCTACGACCTGCCGGTGCGTGCGGCGTGGCCGTCGGTGCTGCGTTCGCAGACCCGTACCCTGGATCCGTTGGCGCCGATTACCCTGGACAGCAGCTTTGCCAATGGCCTGATGGGCGGTTCGGTCAATGCGCGCATGCTGGTCAGCGCCTTGCCGCCGATCCCGTTCGCCTCGGCCCTGCAGGGCGCCTTGAACTATCCCTATGGCTGCGCCGAGCAGACCACCAGCAAGGGGTATGCAGCGCTGATGCTGGATGAGGCCACGTCGGCGATGCTCGGTGCCGATGGTCTGGACGCCAAGGTCCGTCGTGAGCGCATGGAAGGTGCGTTCGGCCGGCTGGCGTCGATGCAGGTATCCAACGGCAACTTCTCGATGTGGGGCGACGACGACTACATCAATCCGGCGCTGACGCCGTATGTCGCCGAGTTCCTGCTCGACGCCAAGGATGCAGGCTTCGCGGTGCCCGAGAACGTGCTGCAGAAGGCCTTGAACCGGATCAGTGAAGACCTGCTCAGCGGTGGCAACCAGTTCTACGGCAGTGATCGCCGTGACGGCCTGAAGTTCGCCAACCAGGCCTATTCCGGCTATGTACTGGCGCGGGTCAACCGCGCACCGCTGGGTACGCTGCGCACGCTGTGGGACAACGAGCGCAGCAAGGCGGTGACCGGCCTGTCGCTGGTGCATCTGGGGGCTGCGTTGGCGATCCAGGGTGACAGCAAGCGTGGCCAGGCGGCGATTGCTGCTGGCTTCGCCAAGTCCAGCGCCGACCGTCCGGAATACTTCGGCGACTACGGTACCCGCCTGCGCGACGAGGCTTTGATGATCGCCCTGCTGCATGAGCGCGGCCTGTCCAAGCCGGAATACGACGCGCGCGTGATCGATCTGGGGCGCACGCTGGACGTGCGCCGTGGTAGTGGCCTGATGTGGCTGAGCACGCAGGAGCAGGTGGCACTGGCGCGTCTGGGCAAGGCCTTGATGGCCAACCAGAAGAAGCTGGTGTCCGGCGAACTGGCGGTAGGCGACAAGGTCGAGGACATCAGTGCACGCAAGGCCTTTGGTCGCGTGTTCGACATGGCGCAGCTGGCGCAGGGCGTACGGTTCTCGCCGCAGGGCGAGGCGCCGATGTTCGCCAGCCTCGACGTTGCCGGCATCCCGCGCCAGCCGCCGGCACCGGACAACAGCGTGATCGGCATCGAGCGTTCCTGGTTCGGCACCGACGGCAAGCCGTGGACGCCGCGTCCGCTGAAGGAAGGCGAGGCCCTGATCGTGCGCCTCAGCGTCACTTCCAACTCGAACATGCCCGATGCCTTGCTCACCGACCTGCTGCCGGCCGGCCTGGAAATCGAGAACTTCAACCTTGGTGACGCCAAGCAGTGGGCCGACGTGGTGGTGGGTGAGGTCAAGGTGAGTGACCGCTCCAGCGCTGCCGACGTCAAGCACGAGGAGTTCCGCGACGACCGCTATGTGGCTGCATTGAAGCTGTCGCGTGGCAGCACAGCGCACGTGTTCTATCTGGTGCGTGCGGTCACTCCTGGCACGTACATGGTGCCGCCGCCGCTGGCCGAGGATATGTACCGTCCGGACATGCGCGGCGTGGGTCGTTCCAACCCCAGCACCATCACGGTGGTGCAGCCGTAGTCGCTTGCTCCCTCCCTTTGCCAACGGCAAGGGGAGGGCCGGGGAGGGGTAAGCTCTCCCACGGCCAAGCCGTTCCGCCGCAGCGGCACAGTCAGCAATCGCGGCGTCAGGCAGCTGCTCCTGCTCCCTCCCTTTGCCAACGGCAAGGGGAGGGCTGGGGAGGGGTAAGCTCTCCCACGGCCAAGCCATTCCACCCCTGCTCCACAGGCAACGTTTGAAGAACCATCCACAGTGAACACGCACGCCCCCAGGCTGAAACATGTTGCCACCCGCGTGCGCACCATCTTCACGCTCCGCAACCTGCGCTGGGTGCTTGCCGCAATGCTGACCTTGCTGCTGGTGCTGGACCAGGCATTTCCGTTGCCGCTGCCGAAATCACGCGACACCAGTACGCTGGTGGTCGCGCGCGACGGCACACCGCTGCGTGCCTTCGCCGATGCAGAAGGCGTGTGGCGCTACCCGGCCGATGCAAAGACCATCTCGCCGCTGTACCTGCAGGCCTTGCTGACCTACGAGGACCGCTGGTTCTGGCGCCACCCCGGCATCAACCCGTGGGCGCTGGTGCGCGCCGGCAAGCAGATGCTGCTGGAGCGACGCATCGTCTCCGGTGGCTCGACCCTGACCATGCAGGTCGCACGCATCCTCGATCCGCATACGCGCACGCCCTGGGGCAAAGTGAAGCAGCTGCTGCGCGCGCTGCAGCTGGAAGTGCACCTGAGCAAGGCACAGATCCTCGACCTGTACCTGGAACGCGCGCCATACGGTGGCACCATCGAAGGTGTGGAAGCGGCGAGTTGGGCCTATCTGGGCAAGTCGGCCACGCATCTGTCGCAGGCCGAGGCCGCATTGCTGGCGGTGCTGCCGCAGTCGCCCAGCCGGCTGCGTCCTGATCGGCACCCGGAAGCCGCACAGCGCGCCCGCGACAAGGTGCTGGCACGCATGGCGGAGCTCAAGGTGTGGTCGGCTGACGATGTCGCCGACGCGCGCATCGAGCCGGTGGTGGCACGTTCACTGCAACAGCCTTTGCATGCCGCCCTGCTGGCGCAGCGCATGCGCAGCACTTATCCGCGAGTACCGCAGATCGAAACCACGATCGACAGCGGCCTGCAACGTACTTTGGAAGAACGTGTCTCTTCCTATTTCTCACAACTGCCGGAACGTACCTCGGCCGCGCTGCTGGTGATGGACAACAACACGCTGGAAGCGCGCGCCTATGTCGGTTCGGTCACCTTTGCCGACAAGGCGCGGCTTGGCCATGTGGACATGGTGCAGGCGTGGCGTTCGCCGGGTTCAACGCTCAAGCCGTTCCTGTATGGCATGGCGCTGGACGATGGGCTGATCCATTCGGAAAGCCTGATCGTCGATGCGCCGCAGAGTTTTGGTGGCTACCGTCCCGGTAATTTCGATGCGGCTTTCAACGGGCCGGTTGGTGCGGCAACGGCGTTGCGTTTGTCCTTGAACGTGCCGTCGGTGGATCTGCTGGACAGGGTTGGTCCATCGCGGTTCGCTGCACGGTTGGGCAATGCCGGCATCAATCTGCGTTTCCCGCATGGCACGCAGCCCAGCCTTGCGTTGATACTCGGTGGTACCGGGGCGCGCCTGGAGGATCTGGTCGGTGCGTTCTCCGCGCTCAACCGGGAAGGTATCGCCGGTCGCGTCCGCTACACGCCGAACGACCCTCGCATCGAGCGCCGGCTGGTATCGCCGGGTGCCGCATGGATCGTGCGCGATGTGCTCGAATCCAATCCGCGACCGGGCTATGGCGTGGGTACCTTCGATACTGGCAACCGCCCGCGCGTGGCGTGGAAGACCGGTACCAGCTACGGCTACCGCGACGCCTGGGCAATCGGCAGCACCCGCTCCTATACCGTCGGCGTCTGGGTCGGTCGTCCGGATGGCACGCCGTTGCCGGGACAGTACGGCGCGGTGACGGCCTTGCCGCTGATGTTCGAGGTGATCGACAGCCTGCCGCGCCAGGCCGGTGACAACGCCGTGCGCGCACGCCCGGACAGCGTCAGCGAAGTCGAGATCTGCTGGCCGCTGGGCATTGCCGCCGAGCAGACCCCGCCTGCCATGTGCCATCGCCGCTTCCCTGCCTGGGTGTTGGACGGCGTGGTGCCGCCAAGCTTCCCTGAGCGCGAGGCAAGGTTCTGGCAATCCGGGCGCATGCGCTACCAGCTGGATGCAACGACCGGCCAGCGGCTGTCGCCCGGCTGCGAAGGCCATCCACGGGTCGAGGACCGGGAGATCGCGCGCTGGCCAGCGATGGCGTCGCCTTGGCTGACCGTGGCGCAACGGCAGGCACAAAGCCTGCCGCCTCTGGCAGCGGACTGCGCCGATGACGGGCGGCAGTCCGATGGCGTACTGCATATCGATGGCTTGAATGACCTGGCCACGCTGGCGCGCCCGCCGGGTGCACAGCATGGCCCGCGCCTGCAGCTGCGCGCGCTGGGCAGCGAGGCCACGATTGAATGGCTGCTCGACGGCCGCTGGATAGCGCAGACACAAGGCGCGCGCACCTTCACCCGCGACTTCAACGATGCTGGCGAACACACCCTGACGGCGCTGGCAGCCGACGGCACATGGACGCGCGTCCGCTTCCGCGTAGTGAACTGAGAAGCGCAATGTAGTGCCGAGCCATGCTCGGCAGGGGCTTTCCCAGCAATGCCCTGTAGTGCCGAGCCATGCTCGGCAGGGGCTTTCCCAGCAATGCCCTGTAGTGCCGAGCCATGCTCGGCAGAGGCTTTCCAAACAATCCGAGCTTGTGGGAGCGGCGTAAGCCGCGAAGCAACAAATGAATCAGGTTGCAGAGATCCCTGCAACTTCTGCGGTGTCAGCTTCGCGGCTTACGCCGCTCCTACAACCTTGGGACTGCCGGCAAAGCCCTAGCCGAGCATGGCTCGGCCCTACAGCTTTGGGTTTGCTGGTAAGGCTTCAGCCGAGCATGGCTCGGCTCTACAACATTGGGTTTGCCGGTAAGGCCCCCGCCGAGCATAGCTCGGCGCTACCACGTCTCCGGCTTATTCGCCTATCCAACCTTCCAATAGATCGGCGAAATCGTCGGCATGCTCTTCTTCCTGCGCCAATATCTGCTCGAGGATGCGCTTGGTGGTGGTGTCCTTGTCGCCGATAAAGTTGATCATCTCGCGATAGCTGTCGATGGCGATGCGCTCGGCGATCAGGTTCTCGCGCACCATGTCGCGCAGATTGCCGCCTTCCTTGTACTCGGCATGCGCGCGGGCGGTAAGCGTGTCCGGATTGAGGTCGGGTTCGCCGCCCAGTTGCACGATGCGTTCGGATAGCAGGGCGGCATGTGCCTGCTCCTGCTGCGCGTGTTCAAGGAACTCGGCCTTGACCGAGTCGGCCAGCATGCCCTTGGCCATGTAGTAATGCCGGTAATAGCGCAGCACGCACACCCATTCGGTGGCCAGCGCGTCGTTGAGCAGTTTGATCACCGCTGGGCGGTTGGCACTGTAGGTGGGCGTGACCGCACCGTCCTCGATGCTCTTGCGCGCGTTGGCGCGCAGGGTTTTCCGATCGGTGATTCCTGCCAACTGCGTTGTTTTTGTCGGCTTGGCGGCGGGCTGCTTGCTCATGGCTGGCCTTTCCTTCTATCTATTGAACCCCTAGGTGGGGAGATGGGCGAGCACATGCTCGGCTCCGGATACCTCGAATTGTCCCGGCTGTTCGATGTAGGTTGCGCGGACTACACCGTTCTCGATGTACAGCGCAAAACGACGCGAACGGATGCCCATGCCGGAGGCGCTGGCATCCATTTCCAGGCCCAGCGCGCGGGTGAAGTCGCCGTTGCCGTCTGACAGCATCTGCAAGCCATCCGGTACCGATTGGCTCTTGGCCCAGGCCTGCATCACGAACGGGTCGTTGACCGCCATGCAGAACACTTCGATGCCGCGGTTGCGGAAATCCTCGAAATGCTCGACATAACCGGGCAGGTGGCGGGCCGAGCAGGTCGGGGTGAATGCGCCGGGCACGGCGAACAGCACCGCCTTGCGGCCATCGAACAATGCGTGGGTGTCGATCGTTTCCAGCCCTTCGCGCAGACGCTTGAGGGTGACTTCAGGGATGCGGTCGCCAACGTTGATGGACATGCAGGACTCCTAGGCTGAATTGAAGTTTAAAGAGACGGTGGAAGCACCGCGTCAACAGCTTGAAAAGGCGGTCTTCACACAATACGTCGTGTGCATGGGAAAGGCAGCGCCATTCCGGCATGCCAGTCCCATATCTTGCAGGAGGACATCATGAGCATCGTACGTTACCGCCAGTGGCCGACGCAGTCCGAGATTCATCAGTTGTTGTCGCCATTGCTTGAAACCGTCACCAACAGCAGCGCGTCGGCCTGGGTGCCTGCGGTCGATATCCGCGAGGAAACTGACCGGTTCGTTGTTTCGGCAGACCTGCCCGGCGTGGATGCTTCCAGCATCGACGTGCAGATGGAAAAGGGCGTGTTGACCATCAGTGGCCAGCGCAGCGCGCCGGAGCTGGCTGAAGGCCAGCGGCTGACCCGCAACGAACGCGGCCAGGGCGCCTTCAACCGCCGTTTCGTGCTGCCTGATAGCGCCGATGCCGAGGGCATCGTGGCCCACAGCCACAATGGCGTATTGGAAGTGCGCATTCCCAAGCGCAGCGAGGCGGCACCGCGCCGCATCCAGGTGGTGCAGGGCCAGCCCAGCGCCTGACGGCGTGAGCGAACTTCCACCTGCGCAGGCACCGTGGCCCGGTAGAATGGGGCCACGGTGCTTGCCGATTGCACGATGGCCCGTTGCCGCAAGGTGTCGGGCCAGCTTTTTTTCAGAGGTGTGAGGATGGAATTCAAGGATTACTACGCCACGCTTGGGGTTGAGCCCAGCGCCGGTGATGCCGAGATCAAGACGGCCTACCGTCGATTGGCGCGCAAGTACCACCCGGACGTAAGCAAGGAAGCCGGCGCCGAGGAGAAATTCAAGGCGGTCAATGAGGCTTATGAGGCGCTGCGCGATCCAGCCAAGCGCAAGGCCTATGACCAGCTGCGCGCGCAGGGCTATCGCCCGGGCGAGGAATTCAATGCACCGCCGGGCTTTGGCGGTGGGCAGGGCTTTGATTTCGAGGAAGTGTTCGGCGGTGGCAATGCCAACGGCGGTTTCAGCGACTTCTTCGAAAGCCTGTTTGCCCGGCAGCGCGGCGGCGCGGGTGCCGGTGGGCGTCGCCCGGGCCCGGGTTTCGGTGGTGCAGGCCCGCAGCCGATGCGCGATACCCGCGCCAAGCTGTCGGTGCCGCTGGAGGCTGCTTACAGTGGCGACAGCCTGCGCATCACCGTGGACGGTCGCCAGCTCGACGTGCGCGTGCCCAAGGGCATCCGACCGGGCCAGGTGATCCGCCTGAGCGGGCAGGGCAGTGGCGGCGGCAACCTGATGCTGGAGGTGGAGTACGCCTCGCATCCGCAGTTCGAGGTGGATGGCCGCAATATTCTTTACACGTTGCAGGTGACGCCCTGGCAGGCCGCCTTGGGCACCAGCATCAGCGTGCCGACGTTGGGTGGCGCGGTGGAGCTGAAGGTGCCGGCCGATTCGGACAGCGGCCGCAAGCTGCGCCTGCGTGGTCGAGGCTTGCCCGGCAGCCCGGATGGTGACCAGATCGTGGAGCTGGAAGTGATTGCGCCGGTAGCGAGCAACGAAGCCCAGCGCAAGGCGTACAAGGACCTTGCCAAGGCGTTTGGCGAGGATTGAGCGCGGCTTGGTTCGCGCTGTTGCAGTTGAAGAGAAGCGGGCTTTGCCCGCTTTTCTTTTTTCCGTTGGTTTATATCTTTAGCTGGAAGCTTGCCCTCACCCCAACCCCTCGCCCGCGCGCGGGAGAGGGGCTCGGATCACGTCGGTTGCTAACGCACTAGCCCCTCTCCCGCCTGCGGGAGAGGGGTTGGGGTGAGG
>NZ_JBSPUF010000008.1:0-102872 GCF_056861425.1 Stenotrophomonas sp. 21LCFQ19
AAGAAAGACCCAAAAGAGCACTCGGCGGAATGACACCTGCCCACTACGCCGCGCAGCTGGCGGCGAAGACAGATAAGATCAAAACAGGACTCTAAACCCGACCTCTACTCAGGTCGGGGGGACGTCGCCAATCCATTAAGGCTGGTGCTTCCTTCGGGTCTGTCGTAATTAGTCGGCCCTTCTTGACTAGGGTGGGCTTGTTTTTGGTGCCTTCAAGCACGCTATAGCGAAGCTGTCCGGTTAGAACATGGATACCAAGCACCCTCATTAAACTCTCCTTCTTTTAGCTTCGAAATAAGATGGCCTCGTTGGACGAGGTGTGTGCTAAACAATCAAGGCGCGCAGTGGTGTGCCAAGAATATCAATGTCGTGACTGCGCCGGTCAGGGATGCCTATAAGATCCTGAAGAATAAACACGAGTCACTGTAAGATTCGTGGGTTGTTATGAAACATCTTCAAATGCCCTATGAACTTTATCCAAGAGGTGTCTAAAGTGCATATGATCTGACTTGTCATCACACCGCATCATCAGCTCCTCAGTGTCACGCAACAGAACGTGGAGCTGATCTGCTCTTTCTGGTTGAGGAACTCGCTTTGAAGTCTGAATTTTTTCAAGCGTGCTTAATATTCGCTCATACTCAATTGCAGATATCGACCCCTTTCGGGAGCCGCGGTTTCTTTCATATATGGAGAGCTCCATAAGCTTTCGCATCTCTTGCATTTCTGCTCGAAGAACACCAAGGGCCAGCCCTTCTTTGTCACCTTTGAGCTCAGGGATTTTTGCGGATCTACTTAATGCAAGTAGCTTTACAATTGAATTCACGTTTCCCGCTTCCCCATCAGCACTTACAGTTGCTTCAATAGCTCCCTTTAGCTCGCGCTGGCTCTTTAGTACCTCGTGATACTTCATGTCTTTGGAATATTCGAGGTAGCGAAGTGGGGTGATGTCGAATATTTTTGGCGTTCCCATTTCTTGAATTAGGACGACGGGCCTATCAAATGCCTGTCTAATCCCAAGCTCAAACAGAACATTCGGATTTCGGCTACTAAGGTCGCAAATGGAAACAGGGGCTTCAATTAGTTTCCTGAGGATGTCGAGATGAATAAGGTTGGTTGCTTTTACATCATCGGCCCTCACTGCGCTGTATCCTGCCATCTCGCAGGCGGGTGCGACGATGTCATCGTAGACGTGTTTGAAATGGCCTTGCGGATATCCGTCCGTGTCCGCGATTGGCATTATTATGAAGCAATCTTCCTTTATTACTTGTTCGACCATGATTTCAGCTGTCTCATACAAGCTTGAGTAGGCCCCGGATTGGGGGTATGTACTGGATCATCAAGTTGAACGAGGATTCTGTCAAACACGAAGTATCAGAAAGATCGAACTCTTGTGTTTCACGCGCGTTTCTCAGGTGCTGACGATACCCCAAGTGTGATGGGCAAACCTCTTGCCTTCCCGGTAGTGGCGGGTAACGCACTGGCTAATGCGACGGGTCGAATAGTTGCGATACCGACCTGCGGGCCACTTATCGACCTTCGGCATTTAGCTAACTCGTTGTTCTATTAAGGCCGGATGTGAATTGTGCTTTGTATACACCATGCGCATCTCCTTCGTTTGTGCTGCGGCTTTCTTTTGCGTTCGCTGAAATGAGGTTGGTGCGCATCCCCACTAGTCACATTGGTGCCGAATGGTTGTCCCGACTTGCGTTGCAATTATCGGCAAGCTGGCGTTGCAGGATGAATTCATCGTTGCCCTGGCCGAGGTCGCGCAGAAACGCTGAGCAACGCGCGGACGACGGGCGCTTGCGGCAGAATCAAGGACGGTCCTCCCCGAGTCGCCGCCATGCTGCCGCAGCCGCCTCCGTTTGAAACCCACGTCGTCGACAACCAGCCGCCGCCGTTTGCCGAACGTGACCTGTGGCACGACGATCTGGCCTTGCAGCAGTGCGTGCAGCGCGAGGATGCGGAAGCGTTTGCCGGGGCATTGCAGCACTACGGCGTGCTGGCCGGTGGCGAGCTTTACCGGATCGGCTTCGATGCCAACCGCCAGCGTCCGCTGCTGCGCACGCATGACGCGCAGGGGAACCGGATCGATACCGTCGATTTCCATCCGGCGTATCACCGCTTGATGGCCACGGCGAAGACCCGTGGCGTTGCCGGACTGTCCTGGCGCTCGGCGCAGCCTGGCGCGCATGTCGCGCGTGCGGCCTTGAGCTATCTGCACCATCAGGCCGAAGCGGGCACCAGTTGCCCGTTGACCATGACCCACGCCGCCGTGCCGGTGTTGCGGCAGGAGCCTGCACTGGCGGAATGGGCCAACAAGGCGGCAGCACCTTTCTACGATGCCCGCGATCTGCCCATCGGCGACAAGCCTGGCATCACCATCGGCATGGGCATGACCGAGAAACAGGGCGGCTCCGATGTGCGCAGCAATACCACCCTGGCGACACCGCTGGCGGGCGAGGGCGAATACAGCCTGGTCGGGCACAAGTGGTTCTTCTCCGCGCCGATGTCCGATGGCTGGCTGGTGCTGGCACAGGCACCGGACGGACTGAGCTGCTTCCTGATGCCACGCCGGCTTGCCTGCGGGCGGCGCAACAACTTCCATCTGATGCGCCTGAAGGACAAGCTCGGCGACTGGGCCAATGCCTCCAGCGAGGTGGAGTTCTGCGGCGCCTGGGCGCGGCGTGTTGGCGAAGAGGGGCGCGGCGTGGCCACCATCATCGAGATGGTGATGCTGACCCGGCTGGATTGCATGCTGGGCTCGGCCGCGCAGATGCGCATGGCCCTGGCCCAGGCGCTGCATCATGCACGGCACCGGCGCAGCTTCGGCAAGCTTTTGGTCGAGCATCCGTTGATGGCGAATGTGCTGAGCGATCTTGCAATCGAATCGGAGGCTGCGACCACCTTGGCGATGCGCGTGGCGCGTGCCGTCGATGGCGCGCCGCAGGACGCACATGAAGCCGCCTTCGCACGGATCGGCACGGCGATCGGCAAGTTCTGGATATGCAAGCGCGCACCAGGCTTCGTCAACGAGGCGCAGGAATGCCTGGGCGGTGCCGGCTATGTGGAAGAGTCGATGCTGCCGCGGCTGTACCGGCAGGCGCCGTTGAACTCGATCTGGGAAGGCAGCGGCAACGTGCAGTGCCTGGATGTGCTGCGTGCCTTGCAGCGCGAACCAGAAACGCGTGTGGCCCTGCGGGCGGAGCTGCAACACGTTGCCGGTCGCAACGACGACTATGATCGCGCGCTTGAGGCCGCGTTACGCCAACTGCAGGACGCCGAACTGGCCCAGGCCGGTGCGCGCGCGCTGGTCAGCGATGTCGCGGTATTGCTGCAGGCAGCCGCGTTGCTGCGCGCGGACAGCCCGCTGGCAGATTTGTATGCGCAATCACGTCTGCCGCGCGCGGCCGGTGTCTACGGCGCGCTGCAGGCCGCAGCGCCGTTTGCGGACGTCCTCCAGCGCGCCTTGCCGCAGGCCTGATCAGCCAGCGCCATCCAGTGCCGGGTCGAAGCGCAGCACCTGGTTGCGGCCGCTGCGCTTGGCCCGGTACAGCGCGGCATCGGCCTTGCGCAGGAGGGTGAGGCCAGCCACGCCATCGACCGGATACGTGGCCACGCCCAGTGAGATGGTGATCGGTGGCAGCGTCTTGCCGGAGAACGGCACGCTCATCTGTGACAGCGCAAGACGCAGTTCCTCGGCCTGGCGCAGCGCATTGTTGCTGTCCGACTCGGGCAGGATCACGGTGAACTCCTCGCCGCCATAGCGGCAGGCGATGTCTTCGCCGCGCAGACGCGAGCCCAGCAGTTGGCCGATGGCCGCCAGCAAGGCATCGCCGCCGCCGTGGCCGTGGGTATCGTTGAACTGCTTGAAATGATCCACATCCAGCATGATCACCGACAGCGGGAAGTCGCGCCGGCCGCAGCGTGCGATCTCGCGGGTCAGTGACTCTTCCAGATAGCGCCGGTTGTACAGCCCGGTGAGTGGATCGCGGATCGACTGCAGGCGCAGCGACTCGCGCAGGCGCAGGTTGCTCAGCGCAAGCGACAGCTGCTCCACCGCCGACTCGGCGATGTTCAGGCGCGGCAGCGGGCCGGGGCCAGCACCGGAGAGGAACAGGAAACCAATCTGTACGCCTTGTGCCGACATCGGGATGCAGGCGGTGGCAACACTTTGGCCGGGCTCGGGGCGGCTGATATGCGGGCAGCTGGCATCGCGCAGCAGGTCATCGATGACATGCGGTTGCCCACGCCGGATCGCCCAGCAATCACTGGGCGGCAGGAAGGCGCTGGTTTCCACCAGGGGTGTGCCCCAGCTGACGATGTTCTCGACACGGTCATTGGAAGCGCGCAGCAGATAGACCGAACCGGCGACATTGGGCATCAGCGCTTCCAGCGTGCGCGCGCTGATTTCCAGGGCTTCCTCGGGGTTGGCGCAGCTCTGCAGCAGGCCGGTATAGCGGCCCAGGGTCTGCAGGTCGGCACTGGAACGTTCGATCTGTTCCAGGTTGCCCGCCAGTTGCTGGCTGGCGCTGGCTGCACGCTTTTCGGCGCGGCTGCGGCGGCGCAGTTCGGACAGCAGGATGCCGTACACCGATCCGACCACGGCCAGGCCAAAGGGGATGCCGGCAAAGGCGAGCCCGAGCAGCAGATCAGCGCTACGGCGGGAGCTGGCGGCACGGTCCACCAATAGCTCGTGTTCCTCCTCGACCATGGTCCGCACCTGCTGGCGGATGGCGCTGGTGGTGCGGAATGCACTCTGGTTGATCGCCGCGCGTGCAGCGTCCAGGCCTTGGCCGTCATAGATATCGACGACGTGCTGGATCTGCTGCAGGCGCTGGTTTACCAGCTCGTTGAGCTTGAGCGCATTGCGCGCCTGATCGGGATTGTCGGGGATCGACCTGGACAAGCTGCTCAGCAGCAGCGGAAGTCGTTCCACGCTCACCTGGTAGTCAAGCAGATAGGCTTGGCTGCCGGTCAGCAGGTAGCCGCGCTCGGCCGATTCTGCATCCAGCACCATGGACTGGATCTCATCGATCCGGCTGATTACTTCGTGGGTGTGGGCGACGAGTTGTGCGTCGGCGATGAACCTGCGCGCACCGACGAATACACCGACGCCGATGGCAACGAACACCAGCGCCGAGAATATCAGCGCGAATTTACTGCCCGTGTGTTTCCGCATCCGGTCCTTGACTGCATGTTCAAGGTGATACGCACGTGCTGCCCACGCGCGCGTGATCACATGCCAACCCGGATGGTGTGCATCCGGCCCCTGCGGCATCACGCATCCTGCGCGAGCGCCACGCAGCTGTCATCGACATGACAGCTGCGTGGCGAGTCTATCAATGCTTGGCGGCGTCTGCTTTCTCGCGCGCCTGCTTGGCGGCGTCTTGGGCGTGGTCGGCAACCTTCTGCGCCGCGTCGGCGGTAGCCGCGCTGGCATCGGCAGCAGCGTCCTTGGCTGCGATGGAGGCTTCGTCGGCCGCCTTGGCGGTAGCGTCGGCGGCATTGTCCAATGCCTGCTGCGATTCGGCAGCGGCGTTGCGGGTGGCCGCTGCGGCCTGGTCGGCGGCATCGCGGGTTGCGCCGGCTGCGGATTCGGCTGCGTTCCTGGCCGCTTCGGCGGCATGGTCTGCGGCAGCTGCCGCGTCCTGCTTGGCCTGCTCGGCGTTACGGTCATTGCAGCCAGCCAGGGCCAGCACCAGGCCTGCGGTCAGTACGGGGACAAACAGTTTCATTGCACTCTCCTGGGATGGGCCAATGTGCTCACCCTAGGGGTTTGCGTATTCAGATCACGTCAAGGCTCGACCGCGCGGTTAAGGAACCCTGGATCGGCGCGGGCGCGATGCGGCGATCGAATGCTGCGCAGGTCCGCACGCGCTGATCACGGCTTGCAGGTTGCGGGCCAGCTGTTTTGCTCAGCGCAGGACGGCGCTGGCCAGTTGTGGCTTGTTCGCAGTGATCCGCGCTATTGCCGGAGTACGCCCGGCAATAAAAAAAGCCGCTGGCGAACCAGCGGCTTTTCGATACTAGCTTGGAAGCAGAAGTTATTACTTCTTGGCTTCTTCAGCAGCGTCCTTGGCCTGTGCAGCAACGTCTTCAGCAGCCTTGGCAGCGTCAGCAGCGGCGCCAGCAGCAGCGTCGGTGGTGGCAGCAGCGGCTTCGCCAGCAGCCTGGCCAGCAGCGTCAGCAGCGGTGGCGGCGGTGTCAGCAGCAGCCTGGGCAGCGTCAGCGGTAGCAGCGCCAGCGGTGGCAGCAGCGTCAGCAGCGCCCTGGGCTTCGGTTGCAGCGGTGTCAGCGGCAGCGGCGGCGTCAGCAGCCTGCTCCTGCTTCGAGCAGGCGGTCAGGGCCAGACCCAGGGTCATTGCGATCAGCAGCTTGTTGATGCTCATTTGTGAATCCTCGTCGTGAAATTAGGCAACGCGCCATTGCGCGCCGGGAACATGATGACAAGCCCATTTCGACTGTCAAGCGGTCCCGCATTCAGGTTTTGAATTATCTGAAATTTTTCAATCAAATCAATTCAATGGCGATGGCAGTTGCTTCGCCGCCGCCGATGCAAAGCGACGCAATGCCACGCTTGAGGCCGCGCGTGCGCAATGCATTTACCAGCGTAACCACCAAGCGGGCACCCGATGCACCGATGGGATGACCCAGTGCGCAGGCACCACCATTGACGTTGATCTTGGCATGCGGAATGCCCAGCTCACGGATCGGCGCCATCGCCACCACGGCAAAGGCTTCATTGATTTCGAACAGGTCGACGTCGGCGATGTTCCAGCCGGCTTTTTCAAGGACCTTGCTGATCGCACCAATTGGTGCGGTGGTGAACCATTCCGGTTCCTGCGAGAAGGTGGCGTGCGCGGCAATGCGGGCCAGCGGCTGCACACCGCGCTTGGCGGCATCGTCGGCGGACAGCAGCACCAGTGCGGCGGCACCGTCGGAAATGCTCGAGGAACTGGCGGCGGTGACGCTGCCGTCCTTCTTGAAGGCCGGGCGCAGGGTCGGGATCTTGCTGATGTCGGACTTGCCCGGCTGCTCGTCCTGGTTGAACTCGACGTCGCCCTTGCGGGTGGCAACCGTGACCGCAACGATCTCATCGTTGAACGCGCCGTTGGCCTGTGCCGCCTGTGCGCGGGTCACCGATTCAATGGCGTAGGCGTCCTGCTCTTCGCGGGTGAAGCCGAACTTGGCAACGGTAGCTTCGGCGAACACGCCCATGGACTGGCCGTCGTAGGGGTTGGTCAGGCCATCCCATGCCATGTGGTCCACCGCCTGGAAATTGCCGTAGCGGTTGCCGGTACGCGAGTTGGGCAGCATGTGCGGGGCGTTGGACATGGACTCCATGCCGCCGGCGACCACGATGCTGGCCGAACCGGCCTTGATCAGGTCGTGGCCGAGCATGATGGCTTTCATGCCGGAGCCGCAGACCTTGTTGAGCGTGGTGGCACCGGCGCTGGTCGGCAGGCCTGCGGCAAGTGCGGCCTGACGGGCCGGTGCCTGGCCCAGGTTGGCAGGCAGCACGCAGCCCATGATGACTTCGGACACATCCGCGGCGGGGATGCCGGACTGCGCGATGGCAGCGCTGATGGCAGTGGCGCCCAGGGTTGGGGTGGGGACGCCGTTGAACTGGCCAAGGAAGGAGCCAATGGCGGTACGCTTGGCGGCGGCGATGACAATGTCAGACATGAGCAATCTCGGTTATACCTTGCGGCAATTATCGAACGTCTGCGGGACCGGGCACATTGGACCAACGGCACATCCCCACAGACAGTGGATTGTCGTTGCAGTATAGAAGGTAGCCGGAGTGCTACCGGGATCAGGTAATACCTGAATTGGCGAATCATCCATCGGAAGGGGAGCAGGGAATGAGCAGTGCAATGGTGAGCAGCAATTTGCCGCGCGGCGTGTTGGCCAGTTCACTGGCATTGGCGCTGGCAGCGTGTGGGAGTGGTAGCGGCCCGAAATCCGATCCGCCGCCGGTCACACCTCCGGTAACGCCACCACCTACTACAACGCCACCTGTGATCCCCCAGCCTGCGTTTGATGCGCATCTGGCATTGACGAACACGCAGGCCGCGCACGCCATGGGCCTGGACGGAACCGGCTACCGCATCGGTGTGATCGACTCAGGGGTGATGCGCAACCATCCAGCGCTGGCAGGGCGCGTGCTGGCCAACTACAACTATCTGAACCCGGCGCAGAACAACCTGTCGGTGGACGATGTGGTTGGACATGGCACCACGGTTGCGCAGCTGGCCGCCGGCGCGCCGACCGGGCGATGGCCGGGTGGTGTCGCGCCGGGTGCGCAGATCCTTTCCGCGCGCATCATCGCCGACAAATCGCCTACCGATGATGGTTCCGGCAATGGCAACGAAGTGACCGGTGCGCTGGGCATGGCCTCGGTGCATGCCGACCTGATCCGCGATGGCATGCGCATCATGAACAACTCCTGGGGCGGCCTGTACTGGACCCGGCCGAACGTGACGGCCGAGATTGCCAACGAGTACCGTCCTTTCATCAACAACAATGATGGGCTGGTGGTGTTCGCCACCGGCAACGAGTCAAAGCCCAATCCTTCCGACATGGCGGCGTTGCCGAGCAAGGTTGGCAATCCCGGCAGTTATCCGGCGGCGGACCTGGAGCGTGGCTGGCTGGCGGTGGCAGCCTTGGATACGGCCAATCCGACAGCGCTGGCCTCCTACTCCAATGCCTGCGGCGTCGCCAGGAATTACTGTCTGGTGGCGCCGGGGACATCGATGTTCCTTGGACAGGACAGCACGGCCAACAATCTGTCGTATTACTACGGCAGCGGCACCTCCTACGCGGCGCCCTTGGTGTCGGGCGCAGCAGCATTGGTGTGGCAGGCATTCCCTTACTTCAACAATGACCTGGTCCGGCAGACGCTGCTGGGGACTGCGACCGATCTGGGGGAAGCCGGGCCGGATGCGGTGTTCGGCTATGGCCTGCTCAATGTCGGCAAGGCGGTACAGGGGCCGGGCAAGGCGGACTGGGGTGATATCAAGGTCAACGTGAGTCAGCTCGGGCTCAATTCGGTGTGGAGCAATCCGATCAGCGGTGCCGGCGGTCTGGTGAAATCCGGCAGCGGATCATTGGGCTTGTCCGCCACCAACACCTACGCCGGTGCTACTCGTATCCGGCAGGGCACGCTTGCGCTGCGTGACGGCGGTTCGATCCGTTCGAATGTCAGCATCGATGCACAGTCCAATCCTTCGGCTGCGGCACTGCAGTTCATGGGAGGCACCACGCGTGTGGTGGGCAACGTGGACAACGGCGCCAGCGTGATCGTGCTCAGCAATGAAGGTTCGGCAACGATCGAGGGCAACTACGTGCAGCGCTCAGGCGCGCGCTTGATGGTGGCGCTTGGTTCCAATGCCTTGCAGGTCACCGGCACTGCCAGCCTGGATGGTGGGGTGATGGTAAATGGCGCGGTCGCCGGCTACGTGCCACAGGATGGCCGCCGGCAGGACCTGCTGCATGCAGGTGGCGGTATCAGCGGGCAATTCGCAACCCCGGCGACTGGCAGCACCGGGGTTACCTTGTTGCAGACCCAGTATGGCTATGACGCCAACAACGCTTGGCTGCAGTTGGACCGGGTGAGCGTCACGGCGGCGGCAAGCGCCGCCAGCGTTGGCTTGCGCGCGATGTCGGCGGCGCAGCGGGTGGAGCAGGCGTTCGAACTGCTGGATACCGATGATGTTCTGCAGGCCACGGCGTTCGGCTCAGCTGCGGCATCGGTGCAGGGTGTCGGCGGCGGCTTTGCCGGGCTGGCCCAGAGTCTGGAGAGTCTCTCCGGCCAAGCCCATGCCACCGCCACCGCGATGACCTTTGACAGCATCGATATGAACCGGCGTGCGCTGTCCAGCCAGTTCGCCGAGGGCGGTGCGCGGTCGGCAGTCAACGGTGTCTGGATGCGCAGCCTTGGTGGAGGCGGGCAGGGCGGTTACCTGGGCAGTGACTACAGCGTCGGCGGTTGGATGATGGGCGGCGAAACTGCGCTGTCCAGCAATGCCGTACTTGGTTTCGCGTTCGGTGAAACCCGCGCCAATGCCAGCGGCGGTGTGGCGCAGGACCGGAGCCGTGACCGTCAGACCCAGTCGCAGCTCTACGCCGGTTGGCAGCGCGGTGATGCCTATGTGCTGGGCCAGGCCGGATTTGGCCAGTACCAGCGCGAGCTGGATCGCGGGCTGTTGTTGGGTTCCGAGCGCGCCGGGGTGCAGGCGCGTTACAGCGGCAACTTCCTGTCCAGCAGCATCGAGGCCGGTTATCGGCTGGGTCACGGTGCAGCGCAGCTGACGCCGTACCTGGGCGCGGACTACACGCGTATCGACGGTGGTGCGTTCAACGAGCAGGGCGGCTATGGCTTCGGCCTGCGTGCTGACGATTGGAGCAGCAGCAGGGTGCAGGCCTTGGCGGGCTTGCGTGGGCACTACCTGTGGAAGCGGGTGGCGTTCAATGGCTATGCGGAATGGCAGCAGGCGCTGGGCGGTAATGGCCTGAGTCTGGATGCCAGCTTCGTCGGGGTTGATGCCTGGGCACCGATTGCCGGCCTGCAGCCGTCGCGTTCGGGCGGTTTGTTTGGGCTGTCGGTGGATTCTTGGTTGGCCCGCAATACGCGTTTGTCGCTGGGCTATGACCAGCGCTTCGGCCCGCGTGGTGACAACCGGCAGGTATCGCTGCGCCTGCAGCAGGCGTTCTGACCTGGCAGCGGTGTCGGGTTGCTGAAAAGCAGAAGGCGGGCGAGATGATCGCCCGCCTTCCGTGTTTCAGCGGCAGTGCTTACTCGCCGCGCAGGCGGTTCATGCGCGGCACCGAACGGCCCATCGGCATCTTCAGTTTGCCGATCGCCTCCAGCCGGCTTTCTGCGATGCGGTCGGCCGCGCGCTGCGGCGAGACCTCATCGCGCTCGGACTGGTCGAAGATCTTGCCGAGGTTGTGGTAAATGCTGCGGATCAGGCGCATCGCGCGCTCGCGGTTGTAGCCGTCGATCTCCAGCGACACATTCATCACGCCGCCGGCATTGACTGCATAGTCCGGTGCCCACAACACGCCCCGCTTGTACAGTTCATCGCCCACGGCATGGCTGGCCAGCTGGTTGTTGGCGGTGCCGCAGATGACCTTGGCCTTGAGCCGCTCAAGCGTGCTCATGTCGATGGCGCCTTCCATCGCGCAGGGCGCGAACACATCGGCGGCAACGTCGTAGATGGCGTCGGGCTTGACCGCTTCGCAGCCGTATTCCGCAACGGCCTTCTGCACCAGCACCGGGTCCAGGTCGGTGACGTAAAGCTTGGCGCCGCGCTCGCGCAACAGCTTCACCAGCTCCATGCCGATATGGCCCAGGCCCTGCACCGCAATGCTGAGCTTGCCGATTTCCTCATGGCCGAACTTGCGCTTGACCGAAGCCATCAGCGCCTGCAACGCACCGTAGGCGGTAAACGGGGCCGGATCGCCGGAGCCGCCATGGACCTGGTGCACGCCGGTGACGAAGCCGGTCTCCAGGTAGATGTTTTCCATGTCGTTGACGTCGGTGCCGACGTCCTCGGCGGTGATGTAGCGGCCGGCCAAGGCCTCGACCTGACGGCCGAAGGCGCGGAACAGCACCTCGCTCTTGGCGGTCCTGGGGTCGCCGATGATCACTGCCTTGCCGCCACCGACATTCAGTCCGGCCAGGGCGTTCTTGTAGGTCATGGTGCGGCTCAGGCGCAGGACATCGCGCAGCGCATCATCGGTGTTGGCATAAGGGCGCATGCGCACGCCGCCCAGGGCTGGGCCCAGGGTGGTGTTGTGGATGGCGATGATGGCTTTCAGGCCGGCATCGCGGTTCTGGCAGAACAGGACCTGCTCATGGCCGGAGGTTTCGAGGGTGTCGAACAACATGCAGGCTCCGATGGCGTGTTTGCCACAACGTCAGTGATCGTGTAGCCAAATGGCTGGCCGGAAAACAAAAAATGCGACTTCGTCGGGGCAGTGACGGGTCGCGGATGCGCCATTCTAATCCATTCCCGTCAGGGGAATGTTCAGGCCGGGCTACCCGCCGTGGCCCCTCACTTTGCCGGAAACGGCGGCCGCTGTGCCCATCGATAGCGCAAACCCGCAAAAGGTCACGCTGCGCTGCAACCTGACCTGCGAGGGCGGCGGTTCTATGATCGGTTGCAATAGAAACCGGATGTTGCACGGCCCATGAGTACCCCCGCCTCCCAGCTCCCGCAGGCGCAGCCTGAAACCACCCCGCTGCGCTTCGTCACCGCCGCCAGCCTGTTCGATGGCCACGATGCGGCCATCAATATCATGCGCCGCCTGATCCAGGCGCAGGGTGCGGAGGTGATCCACCTCGGCCACAACCGCAGTGTGGAAGACGTGGTACGCGCGGCATTGCAGGAAGACGCCGACGCCATCGCGCTGTCGTCCTACCAGGGCGGACACTTGGAGTACTTCAAGTACATGGTCGACATGCTGCGCGAACGCGGCGCCGGCCATATCAAGGTATTCGGCGGTGGTGGCGGCACCATCACCCCGGAGGAAATCCGCGAGCTGCAGGCCTATGGCGTGGAGCGCATCTACCACCCCAACGACGGCATGAAGATGGGGCTGGTGGAGATGATCGAGGATGTGGTGGCGCGCGCTGGCAAGGCCCGCGAAGCTGCCGCCCGCGAAGTGCACGCACAGGCACCTTCGATCGAGGATGAGATCGGCATTGGCCGGGTGCTCTCGCAGCTGGAGGACGGCAATCACGGTGAGGCCGAGTTGGGATCGCTGCGCAAGCAGTGGCAGCTGGCTGCCGGCAAGACGCCGGTCATCGGCATCACCGGCACCGGCGGCGCTGGCAAGTCCTCGGTTACCGACGAACTGCTCAACCGCTTCCTCGCCAGTTTCCCGCAGATGCGCATCGCGGTGATTTCGGTCGACCCGACCCGTCGCCGCACCGGTGGCGCGCTGCTGGGCGATCGCATCCGCATGAACTCGCTGCGCTCCAAGCGCGTCTACATGCGTTCGATGGCGACCCGTCGCCAGCATGCGGCAATCAATACCGTGCTGCGCGATTGCATTGGCTTCCTGAAGTCGCTGCACTTCGATCTGGTGATCGTCGAGACCGCCGGCATCGGCCAGAGTGATTCGGAGATCGTCGATCTGGTCGACTTCCCGATGTACGTGATGACCAGTGACTTCGGCGCACCCAGCCAGCTGGAAAAGATCGACATGCTCGATTACGCCGAGCTGGTGGTGCTGAACAAGTTCGACAAGCGCGGCGCCGAAGACGCGCTGCGTGATGTACGCAAGCAATGGAAGCGCAACCGCGTCGCCTTCACCATGAAGGACGAGGACGTGCCGGTGTACCCGACCATTGCCAGCCAGTTCAATGATCCGGGCATCAGCTGGATGTTCGTGAACCTGTGCCGCCTGTTGCGTGAGAAGCAAGATCAAAACCGGGGTCAGAGTCCGGTTTTGCACGCAAAACCGGACTCTGACCCCGGTTTTGCCGGTTTTGATCCCAACATCGACACGACCCTCAAGGAACCCCGTGCAACGGTGCTGATCCCGGGCAGCCGCGTGCGTTACCTGGCCGAGATCGCCGAACAGGGCCGTAGTATCAACGCCCGCATCGAATCGCAGGCAGAAGTGGCCGAGCGTGCACAGAGCCTTTGGCAGGCGCTGAAGGAGCTGGAGGATGCAGCGCAGCCGGTTGCCCTGGACCTGTACGCAGGCGATGCACTCACCGACGCGGGTGTCGACAACAGCGTCCGCACCCTGCGCCAGCGCTACAACGACGCGGTGCAGTCGCTGGATTCGGAAGCCCTGCGCCTGCTGCGCGAGTGGCCGGCGCGGCTGAAGTCGATCACCGATCCGGTCAACGAGTACCAGGTGCGCGGCAAGACCATCCGCGTCGAGAACTACCGCGAATCGCTCAGCCATCAGCAGATCCCTAAAATCGCCGCGCCCACCTACCGTAGCTGGGGCGAGCTGCTGGTGTTCCTGCAGAAGGAAAACCTGCCCGGCTCCTACCCGTATACCGGTGGTGTCTATCCTTACCGCCGCAGCGGCGAAGACCCTATCCGCATGTTTGCCGGCGAAGGCACGCCAGAGCGCACCAACCGTCGTTTCCACTACCTGAGCGTTGGCCAGCCGGCCGCGCGTCTGTCCACCGCCTTCGACAGCGTCACCCTGTACGGCGAAGACCCGGCGCCGCGTCCGGATATCTACGGCAAGATCGGTAATTCCGGCGTCAACATCCCCACGCTGGACGACATGAAGAAGCTGTACTCCGGCTTCGACCTGTGCGCGCCGACCACCTCGGTGTCGATGACCATCAATGGCCCGGCACCGATGATCCTGGCGATGTTCATGAACACCGCCATCGACCAGCAGATCGAGAAGTATCTGCAGGAAGACCCCGCGCGCTGGGCCGAGGCGGAAGAGAAGATCGCGAAACTCTTCGAAGGCCGCTCACGTCCGCAATACCACGGCGAGCTGCCGCCGACCAATAACGGCCTGGGCCTGGCGTTGCTGGGCGTCACCGGCGACCAGCTGGTGGACGCAGAGACCTACGCGCGGATCAAGGCCGAGACCCTGTCCACGGTGCGCGGCACCGTGCAGGCCGACATCCTCAAGGAGGACCAGGCGCAGAACACCTGCATCTTCTCCACCGAGTTCGCGCTGCGGATGATGGGTGATATCCAGCAGTATTTCGTCGACCACAAGGTGCGCAACTTCTACTCGGTGTCGATCTCCGGCTATCACATCGCCGAGGCCGGTGCGAACCCGATCAGCCAGCTGGCTTTCACTTTGTCCAATGGTTTCACCATCGTCGAGTACTACCTGGCGCGTGGCATGAAGATCGACGATTTCGCGCCCAACCTGTCGTTCTTCTTCTCCAACGGCATGGACCCGGAGTATACGGTGATCGGTCGCGTGGCTCGCCGCATTTGGGCGCGTGCAATGCGTGAGCGCTACGGTGCCAACGAGCGCAGCCAGATGATGAAGTACCACATCCAGACCTCGGGTCGCTCGCTGCACGCGCAGGAGATCCAGTTCAACGATATCCGCACGACGCTGCAGGCGCTGTATGCGCTGTTCGACAACTGCAACAGCCTGCACACCAATGCTTACGACGAGGCGATCACCACGCCGACCGAAGAAAGCGTGCGCCGCGCGGTGGCGATCCAGATGATCATCAACAAGGAGCTGGGGCTGAACTTCTGCGAGAACCCCTGGCAGGGCAGCTTCATCGTCGACAAGCTCACCGATATCGTCGAGGAGGCGGTATACAAGGAGTTCGAGGCGATCAGCGAGCGCGGTGGTGTGCTCGGCGCGATGGATACCATGTACCAGCGCGGCAAGATCCAGGAAGAGTCGCTGTACTACGAGCACAAGAAGCACGATGGCAGCCTGCCGCTGGTCGGCGTCAACATGTTCCTGCCCAAGGAGCATGCCGGCGAAGTGGCGACCGAGATCGAACTGATCCGTTCGACCGAGGAAGAGAAGGGCCAGCAGATCGAGAACGTGCATACCTGGCAGCGCAATCGCAACGCCTTGGCGCCGGCAGGCGAGACCTCGCATTCGCATGAGGTTGAAGGCGCAGTGACGGATGGCGAAGTGCACGACGGCCACGGTCTGGGCTACCTGCAGAAGACCGCACGCGATCGTCGCAACGTGTTCGAAGCGCTGATCGAAGCGGTGAAAACCCACAGTCTCGGCCAGATCAGTCACGCCCTGTACGACGTGGGCGGTGAGTACCGCCGCAACATGTAAGCGCGCCAAAGGCACAGATGTAGTGCCGAGCGATGCTCGGCAGGGGGGGGCTTTCCAAGCAACCCCTCGCATGTAGTGCCGAGCCATGCTCGGCAGAGGCTTTGCCAGTAGTGCCCCTGCCGAGCATGGCTCGGCACTACAGGTCTGGTATTGCCGGTAGAGCCCCTGCCGAGCGTGGCTCGGCACTACGGGGCTGGCATTGCCGGTAAAGCCCCTGCCGAGCATGGCTCGGCACTACAGGTGTCAGAGCGCGTCGAGATCACCCAGGGCGCGGATCAGACGTCGGGCACGTTTGTCGGGCTTGTGCTCCGGGGCCTGGTAGCCGGTGCGTTCGGCGGCGCGGCGAAGGTGCACTTCGTGACGCGCCTGTTTCGAGGCCGCCGATTCTTCGTACATGGCCTGCGCTACCGGCGCCGAGCCGCGTTTGTCGCTGAGCCCGCGTACCGCGATCTCGAAGACCTCATCGCCACGCTGCACCCGCAGCGCGTCACCCAGGCGAATGGCGCGGGACGACTTGGGGCGTTGCCCTTCCACATCCACCTTGCCGGTCTCCACCGCCTGCTTGGCCAGGCTGCGGGTCTTGAAGAAACGTGCAGCCCACAGCCACACATCAAGACGAATGCTTGCTACCACTACGACTTCGCCACTCATCGCGTTGCCATGACTCCCGTGTAAGCCACCTACCGTTGATACCTGACGCCGGCACCCTCACCTGCAAGATGCTAGTGTGCCTGCCCCGATCCCGACAACGTTGTCCATGTCGAAACCCAAGCAAACCCGCTCGCTGACCGAAGGCCCGATCGGCACCAGCCTGCTCATGTTCGCGCTCCCCATCCTGGCTGGCAACATCGCCCAGTCGCTGAATGGCTCGGTCAATGCCATCTGGGTCGGCAAGTTCCTCGGTGAGGCGGCGCTGACCGCCACGGCCAACGCCAACAACATCATGTTCTTCCTGATCGGCTCGGTGTTCGGCATCGGCATGGCCGCGACCATCCTGATCGGCCAGTCCATCGGCGCCAAGGACCTGCCGCAGGCACGGCGGGTGATGGGCACCAGCGCCACCTTCTTCATCAGCCTGTCTGCGCTGATCGCGGTACTGGGCTGGTTCCTCTCGCACCGCCTGCTGCTGGCGATGGGCACACCGGCCGAATCCCTGCCGATGGCCGATGCCTATCTGAAGGTGATCTTCCTGGCGATGCCGCTGCTGTACGCGTTCGCCTTCATTACCGCCGCCCTGCGCGGCGCCGGCGATGCACGCACGCCGTTCCGCTTCCTGCTGTTGGCGGTGTTGATGGATATCGCCTTCAACCCGTTGCTGATCTTCGGCGTGGGTCCTTTCCCGGAACTCGGCATTGCCGGTGCAGCGTGGGCCACCTTCTTCTCGCAGGGCCTGGCATTGGCCGGCCTGATGCTTTACCTGCGCAACAAGCGACACATGCTGTGGCTGGGACGCAAGGACATCGGCCTGCTGAAGATCGACACCGTCATCCTCAAGGCGCTGGTGGTCAAGGGCGTGCCGATGGGCCTGCAGATGATCCTGATCTCGCTGGCGATGATCATGATGATCAGCATGGTCAATGGCTACGGCGTGGAAACCGCCTCGGCCTATGGCGCCGCGATGCAGTTGTGGACCTACGTGCAGATGCCGGCCATGGCCATTGGTGCGGCCTGCTCGACGATGGCCGCACAGAACGTGGGCGCCGGCCTCTGGCCACGGGTGGAAGCCACCGCGCGTACCGGCGTGCTGTTCAATTTCCTGCTGACCGGTGCCTTGATCGCGCCGATCATCCTGTTTGATCGCAGCACCCTGGCGTTGTTCCTGCCTGCCGCCAGCGAGGCGCTGGAGATCGGCCGCCACCTGAATCACATCGCGGTGTGGTCGTTCCTGTTCTTCGGGGTCAACTTCGTATTGTCCGGCGTGGTTCGCTCCACCGGCGCGGTGCTGCCGCCGCTGTTGATCCTGGCAATCGGCATGTGGGGCATCCGCGTGCCGTTCGCGTTGTGGCTGCAGCCACGCTTTGGCGCCGATGCAATCTGGTGGAGCTTCCCGGTCAGCGCGCTGTGCTCCATGCTGATGATCATGGCCTATTACCGCTGGGGTAATTGGCGCAAGGCAACAATCCTCGACAAGCCGGCGCAAGCCACCCCGGCGGAAGTGCCGGCTACGCCGCCATCGCCGGTGGCGGATCCGGACGTGGAATTGGAACGCTAGACAACGCTGTGGGAGCTGTGGGAGCGGCGTCAGCCGCGAAGCAGGCATTGCTAGCTCAACCCCTCCCCAACCCTCCCCTACGCCTCCGGCGCAAGGGAGGGGGCTGCACGACCTGTAGTGCCGAGCCACGCTCGGCAGGGGCATTACCGGTGACGCCTCATGCCGAGCATGGCTCGGCACTACATGTGGAGCAAATGCCGAGCATGGCTCGGCACTACAGTTGCAGCGGATCAGTAACTGCCGTCGAAGGCGAAGATCGGCTTGCGCTGCTGCCACAGGCCCTTGGTGAAGTCCGGGAACTCCAGGGTCTGGAAGCTGTTGGCGATCGACTGCTCGGACAACGGCGTGATCGCGCTCCAGGTCACGGCGTCGTAGATGTCGATCGGCATCGGCGCCTTGGCCTTCAGCGCCTCGACGAAGGCGTGGATCACGAACCAGTCCATGCCACCGTGACCAGCGCTTGCGGCGGTATCGGCATGCTGCTTCCACAGCGGGTGCTCGTACTGGTCCTGGTAGGTCTTGAACTCTTCCCACTGGTGCGGCGGGCTGCGGCCTTCGATGTGGATGCCGTGGTTGACGTCCATCCACAGGCCCTTGGTGCCCTGCACGCGGAAGCCCATAGAATACGGGCGCGGCAACGAGGTGTCGTGCTGCAGCAGGATGGTCTCGCCGTTCTCGCAGGCCAGCGTGGTGGTGACGATGTCGCCGAGCTTGAACTTGACCTTGGTACTCGGGTGGGTGGTCCCGCCGCTCTTGGCAACGGTGTACTCGTGCAGGCCGCGCGCCTTGCTGGCGAAGGCATTGATATGGGTGAAACGGTTGCCGCGGTTGATGCCGGTATACATCGCGCACGGGCCGATGCCGTGGCTGGGATACAGCTCGCCATTGCGTTGTACCGAATGCTCGGTGCGCCAGCGTGCTTCCGACCAGCCCTTGGCGCCGAACTCAACGCCGCTGTCGTAGGGATGCTCCGGCGTGCCGTCGTTGAACTTCACCCCGCGCAGGTCGTGCTGGTAACCGCCCTGCAGGTGCACCAGTTCGCCGAACAGACCCTGGCGCACCATCTGCAGCGCCGCCATCACGTCACGGCGATAGCAGACGTTCTCCAGCAGCATGTACGGGGTGCCGGTGCTGAGCTGGGTATTGAGCACATCCCAATGGTCCTGCAGGGTGATGCCGGCGACCACTTCGCAGCCCACCGCGACCTTGGCCTGCATCGCCGCGATCGCCATCGTTGCATGCAGCTCCCATGGGGTTGCGATGATCACGCCATCCAGGCCGCGCTGCTCCAGCAGGCGCTTCCAGGCATTCTGGTCGCGGTCGGCGCCATAGGCCTGCGGTGCCGGCTTGCCGGCCTTGGCCACCATGTCCATGGCGCGGCCGAGCATGATCGGTTCGATGTCGCACAGGGCAACCACTTCGACGTCGTCGCGGCGTACCAGTTCCTTCAACAGTACCTGGCCACGCATGCCGGTGCCGATCACACCCAGGCGCACCTTGCGGCCACGTGCCCAGGCCGGCGTCTCCGGCAGCAGGCTGGTGGCGGCCAGGGCCGCGCTGGCCATGATGAATTCCCTACGCTTCATTGTGTTTCCTCTTTCAGGGGGCGTGCCAGTCATGGCAGGCGTGCCGCGACCGTGCTGACGGTGTCACTGTCTTCCCCCTCATGCAATGCATGAGGGGGAAGCGCTGTTGCGGTGGATCAGAACTTGTAGGTCGCGGTCACGCTGTAGATGCGGCCGAAGTTGTTGGCGTAACCGGCGAAGTTCATCCAGTCGTTCGGGTCGTAGAACGGCAGGCGGTTGAACAGGTTCTTGACGGTCACACCAACGCTCAGCTTCTCGATCGGACGCCAGTTCACGCTCAGGTTGGCCGTCCACCATGCCGGTGCGCCACCGCAATGGCCCGGGGCCAGATCGAGGTAGCTACCGGTGCAGGTCTGGGCGTTGTTGTCCTGCGCATCGATGCGGTCATAGGCCCACTTGGTACCGCCGACATAGTTCACGTAGAAGCCGGTATCCCAGTTGCCATACGTCCAGTTGGTGTTGAACGTGGCGCGCACCTTCGGGTTGTTGTAGTAGCCAACCACGTTGCCGTAGTACCAGCCGTCACCGTTGTCGGAGTTGTACATGTTGCGGTTGGCAATTGTCGCCGCCACGCCGATGTTCAGGCGGCCCCATTCACCCAGGTCGAAGCGGCTGCGCAGGTCCACGTCGAAGCCGTCGATCAGGGTGCGGCCACGGTTGCTGTACTGGCCGATCACGCTGGCCACGTTGCCGATGCTGTAGCCCGGCAAGGTGCCCGGGCAGGTCACGCCGCTGGCCGGGTCGTTGCACATCGCAGCCAGGGCCGCGAGGTTGGACCTGTCGGACTCGGTGATCGGGAAGCGAGTCATCGAATCGATGTCTTCTTCCTTGCTGTAGTCCGGTGCGACGATTTCATCGCGGCGGTACACGAACCAGTAGTCCGCCGACACCGACAGCCAATCGGTCGGCTCCAGCACGACGCCCAGCGTGGCGATCTTCGCCTTCTCCGGCTTCAGGTCCTGGTTGGGCTGGGTCATGCGCGCCACGTTGCGGCTGCAATCGCTGTTCCACAGGCTGTTGCCCAGGTCCTTGTCGACGACGCGGTTGGACTGCCGCAGCAGGCCGGCGATCGCATTGGTTTCCGCACAACGGACTTCATCACGGTAGCCGCCGATCTGCGCATACACGCCACCGCTACCCGCTTCAGCCAGGCTCGGTGCACGGAAGCCCTCCGAATAGGTACCACGTAGCATCAGCTGCGGCAGTGCCTGGTACTTCAGGCCGATCTTTGGCGCGGCATTGGCGCTGAAGCCTGGGTACTTGTCCAGGCGCAGTGCCAGGTCCATCTCGAGCTTCTCGGTGAGCGGCACCACGGCTTCGGAGAACAGCGCGTAGGTGTTGCGCTTGCCGTCGAACCACGAGCCGCCCTGCTGGGTGATCAGGCCGTTGGCGGCATCCGGGTTGCCCGGCGTGTAGAAGGTCTCGCGGGTGGCATTGAAGCCGAACGCCGCGCGCACTTCGCCGGCCGGCATGTTGAATAGCGGGCCTTCGATCTTGCCGTCCAGGGTGTGCAGGCGGGTCCACGATTCGATGTCGAAGGTCGGGAAGGCTTCGCGGATCAGCGCCGCGTTGGCTTCACTGATCTCGCCGAACTTGTAGGCCGGGTGATCGGAAATGATGACGCGGCCGGTGCCCGGATCGATGGTGTACGGACCGAAGGCTTTCTCGAAGCCTTTCAGGTTGACGTTGGTGGTCTGGTAAGTGACCGAGTGCGAGCCAGCAGTGGCGAACGCGGTTTCCCAATTCCAGTCGCCGGCAGCACCACGCAGACCTGCCACCACACGGTAGCTGTCGTCGGTATTGCGCTGACCGAAGTGGCCACCGCCGACGTCCTGCAGCAGGTAACCCAAACCGACTACACCGCCATTCATCGCCTTCAACTCCGGGCTGGCGTGGTTGTATTCGTTGTTCGGGCCGAGCCACGGGGTCAGGAACTGGTTGACCGTATTGCCGGTGTTGCGCGAGAACCAGCTCTGCGGATTGCCGGTGGTGGTGCCGTAAGCACGCGGCGTACCGCCATTGGCGTGCAGGTCGATGTCGGTGTAGGTGACTTCGGCGAATGCCTCGGTGCTGTCATTGAGCTGGTAATGACCATTGACGTAGGCAGTGACTCGCTTGGAATCCGCGCCGCCGTTGATCTGCCGGTTCATCCAGGTCTGCCAGATGCAGCGCGTGCCACTGCTGACCTGCAGCACGTTGTTGCAGCCCGGTGCAGCCTCGTCCTTGCGCACGCCGGTGACCGGATCGATGGCGTAGTAATAGCCGGGGTTGAACACGCCCGGCGCACTGCCGGTGTCCAGCCGCAGGTTCTTGATGTAGTCCGGATTGTTGACGTAGAACTGGCCCGGGTGCTTGAGGTACCACTCGCTGTCCGGAATACCGTCGCGCTCATAGAGGTTGACGCTGGCATAGACGTTGTAGCCATCCTCGGCCATGTCGCCGAAACCGCCAGTGACGCTGGCCTGCTTTTCACCGAAGGAATCAAAGCGCGAGGCGGTATCCCAGGTACCGCTGACTTCCAGGCCCTGGTAGCTGCTCTTGGTGATGACGTTGATGACGCCGGCCACCGCATCGGTGCCGTACACGGCCGAGGCGCCATCGGTCAGCACTTCCATGCGCTCGATGACGGCGGCAGGAATGGCATCGATGTTGACGAACTGGGTCTGGAAGCCAGCCGGCGCGCCGTAATACGACAGGCGGCGACCGTTCAGCAGCACCAGCGTGCCCTGTGCACCGAGGCCACGCAGATTGGCCTGCGACGCACCGTCGGAGCCGGTGAACAGGGACTTGGAATCGACCTGGCCCGGTCGTGCCGCTGGCAGATTGTCGAGCACCTGCAACAGCGTGCGTGCACCCATGTTTTCGATGTCCTGCTTGCTGATCACCTGCACCGGCGATGCGGTTTCCACATCGGTGCGGCGGATGTTGGAACCGGTGACCTCGATGCGGGACAACTCGGTGGTCTTGTCCTTTTCCTTCTCGGCCTTGTCCTGCGCGAAGGCAGGTGCGGCGATGGCGAACAACACGCTGGCGACAGCCAACGATAGTGGAGCTTGCAAACAGCGTTTGGCACTGCGGTTGGCTGGCAACATCGGGGTTCTCTCCTGGCAAGGGCACGCAAAAAAAACAGCAGTTGGCGGGCAAAGCGATCCCATGCCACGGTTCTTGGACCGTAGCCGGGGGTAATCCGGTGGGAGGAGCGGTGTTACGGGTGGGTCATGGTGCGAGGATGTCGGCGGAATCGCCCTCCTCGCCTATCAGTACGGCGTTGGCCCAGTTGGCGCAGACCTGGGACGGTTGGCTACCCTGCGCGCCCAAGGTGCGCAGGCTCAGTCTGGACAGACCGCGGATGTCGAGCTCGGGCTTGACCACACCCGGTGCTTTGACGAAGCCGCTGTCATAGAGCAGGCGATCATCACCCCAGACCTGGAACTGCAGGCCGCCGGCCTGACGGCATTGGTCGTCGACGCCGAGGTCGGCGCGCAGTGTTTTCCACTGCCCCTTCAGGCTCATGTCGATGCGGCTCTGCGCACCAACGCCGAGGCCACGGTGGAACTGCAGGCCGTTCATGCGCATTGGCACAGCGGCAGCGAACGAACGGTCGGCGTGCACCTGGGTGGCCAATACGGCCGGCAGCGGCAGCTGGGAGAGGTATTGCTGCCGCGCCGGCCGCTCGGCCGTTTGCTGCTCAAGGATATGGAAGGTGGACAGTGCAATCGGGCCAACATCGTGCGGCTGCAGTGCATCCACCGCACGCGCGGTGCTGCCCTGCGCTGCGGTCACCATCGGATCGGCACCACTTGCGCCGTCACCGTCGGGGTTCTGCACGCTGAGCACGCGGAAGCGCAGCAGACGGCCGGCATGGGCTGGGAAGTCGATGCGCTGCAGTTCCTGCTTCAGCTGCAGGTGACCGCTGGCAATCGGCTTGCCCCACTCGCCATTGCTGTCAGCCATATAGATTTCATAGTCACGCACCTGGCCATGCTTCCAGTGCTGGTCATTGCGTGGTGCCAGCTCGATGCCGTCGATCAACTTGCGCTCGCCGAAGCCCACCACCCATTCGTGGGCGCCGGTGCGGATGGCCTGGTTGCGCACGCTGCGGAACCACGTTGCCGGATCATCGTCGAAGGCATTTTCCAGCGGATGGCCGGGTTCTTCGGCCGGGCGGTTGACCACCAGCAGGCTGTCGGACGGCAGCGCGCGGCCCAGCTCCGGTGCGTTCGGGAAGGCATCGTCGGCCAGCGCGGCGGCAACAGGGAAATCCAGCTGCAGTTTCAACGGCGCACGGATGTCCTGCGTCGCGGTACGCACATGCAACGTACCCTTGCGTTCCTTGCCATCGAAGTACCAGCCTTCACTGGCTGCCTGCAATGCAGCGGCATCAGCAAGCTTGGGCAGCGCGCGGCCATCCAGCTGCACGGCAGTCGGTGCGCTGCGATTCAACACGCGCAGGCCGTAACGGCGCTGCGCCAACTGACCTTGATACTCGCCCTGTACCGGCGCGATCTCGACCTGCACCGGGCCACTGCCCTGCGCCGGTGCCTGCACGCGGATCTGCTGCGTGCTCGACTCACCCTTCTGGTAACGGCGGGTACTGCCATCGTCTTCATACAAGGTGTAGCTGGATTCACCCTGCGGATACAGATCGAAGGTCACCTCATCCAGCGGCTTCTCGCCGTCGAACAGCATCTCCGGATACATCGGCAGGATCGCTCCAGCGCGCACGAATACCGGCAGCGTCGCCAGTTCGACCGGGCGGTCGAGCTGCTTGCCTGCAGCACCGGCCTGCAGATGGCGGCCGTCCCAATAGTCGTACCAGCCGCCAGCCGGCAGATGGATGTCACGGCGCCAGCCACGGCTTGCGGCCTGGCTGCGATAGACCGGCGCGACCAGCAGATCGCGGCCGAGCAGGAACTGGTACTTGTAGGTTTCGTCCTGCGCGTGCGGGTCCTGCGGGTTGTCCCACATCAGCCCGCGCACCGGCGGTGCACCACTCTGTGCGGCGTCATGCACCAGTCCGTACATATACGGGGTCAGGCGCATTTTCAGCTTGAGGTAGTCGCGGTTGATCGAACGATAGGGCTCATCGAAAGCCCAGGGGTGCTTGCGCGCGTTGGACGACCAACCGGACATGCCCATCAGCACCGGAGTGAAGGTCTTCCACTGCAGGTCGCGGGTGAAGGTCTCGGCGCTGCCGCCGAAGATCGCATCAACGTCGCCGCTGGCATAGGCCATGCCCGACAGACCGGAACCCACCAGGGTCGGCACGTGCCAGCGGATGTAATCCCAGCTGCTGCTCTGGTCGCCGGTCCATGCGACCGCATAACGCTGGATGCCGGCCCAGCCCATCACCGTCCACAGGAAGGGGCGCGAATCGGAATTGTTGAGAATGCCGTCGAAAGCCTGGCGGTTGGCATCCATCGCGAACTGATAGCCCTGCCCGGTCCAGGCCACATCCAGCTTCTGCACGCGGCTGCCGGCCTTGCCCACTTCCCAGGCGATCTTGTCGACGCCGTTCTCGGTCCACAGGCCGGTCTTGAAGCCGTACTTGGCCAGGCCCTGCACGGTTTCCGGCAACTGCTTGTAACCGCAGCCGTAGCCGTCATTGGGCAGGATCCAACCGCCCGGCATGTCGTTCTCGCGGTACTTGGCGGCAACGCTGTTGACCACATCGATGGTGGTGCCGGTGGGGCCATCGCTCCAACCTTCGGGCACGCTGCCGGGCTTCTTGATGTTGTCGCCGTCGTTGTAGCAATCGGCATCGCCGTAGGACAGCGCCCAGCGCGCGACCATGTTCGGCCGACCGGTCAGCTGGGTGTAGCGTTCCAGCAGCCGCTGCAGATCGTTGCCGACGAAGTAGTAGGCGTCGAAGCGATCTTCGCGGTGCAGCAGCGTGGCCTGGTCCGGCTGGCGCAGGTCATAGCTGCCGTCGCTCCAGGTATTGCGCAACATGCCCCAGCCGCGTGAGCTGAGCAGCATCGGCGCCGGGCTCGGGCGGTCGCCCTCTTCCCAGCCACCGGAATAGGAAACTTCAAGCTCGCGGCCCTTGAACTGGAAACGGCCGTTCTGCTGGCCGCCGCCGTAGAAGGCTTCATCGGCCTGCGAGGACAGCACCTGCACGCTCTGCTCGGCAGCCAGGTCCAGCGGCTGCTGTTCCTGCCATAGCGACACCGGCTTGCCGCCGTCCAGACGCTCCAGGCGCAGCTGCAGGGGCTGCCGCTGCACATGCAGGACCAGCGCCGGGGTACGCACGCGGATTTCCTGCGCGTCTTCTTCCAGTTGCGCCTGCACCTGCTGCACGGGCTGCGGCAGCACGATGGGCGCGGCCTTGTCACCGGCGCCGGTCAGTTTGCCGTTGCGGCCGGCCTGCACATGCACGATGTCGTTGGTCAGCACCTCGATGCGCAGCGTGCTGCCGTTGTCACTGCGTACGTCCCAGGCACGCACGCCGTCGCGGCCATCGCTGGCGGTGACGGAGCGCAGATTGCCGATGGGCTCGGCCTGTGCGGTCACTGCCGGCAACAACAAGGCCGAAAGCAGCGCCAGCAGCAGCGGCGATTGACGAACGCAGTGTTCCACCTTGCCTCCAACCCGTTCAACGGGCGTTTCGAAACCGAGTGCGCCGACTCTAGGGCAGGAAATCGAAAGATGTCAACAAAATGAAAGCAAAAGATAAGTAAGATTTCTTGCAATCGAAAGATGGTGCACAGCACCAACTTTCACATCGCGCAGCTGAGCGTATTCATTGCTGCGAAAGGATTTCCCGGGAAACCTTTCGCTTCGGACGATTCTCAAGCGAACAAAGTCGAATCAAATAGTTTCTTTCGCTTTGCTTTCGGTATTTGACATTTCGAAAGAAAAGAAAGATGGTGCGCTGGCCAATCAGGAATCACACATGGATGCCACCCTGCTTCACGATCTGACCGCCTGGCAGCGCCTGGGCGGAGCCGATACCGCTACCGAAATCGCCCAACAGCCCGCGCTGTGGGAAACGCTTGCCATCGACCTGCAACAGGCCAGCACGCGCCTGCAGGATTTCCTCGGCCAGCGCCTGTCTGATCCGCGCCAGCGGGTGATCTTCACCGGTGCCGGCAGCTCGGGTTTCATCGCCGAGATGGTGGCCGACACCATCAACGCGCAGTGGCCGGCCGAAGTACGTGCCGTGCACACCACCAGCCTGCTCACCCACCCGGCGCTGTACCTGCAGCGCGACCGCCCGACCCTGCTGGTGTCATTCGGCCGCAGCGGCTCCAGCCCGGAAAGCGTGGCCGCCGTCGACCGCGTCCGCGCCGACGTCGACGATGCCCGCTTCCTCGACATCACCTGCAATGCCGAAGGCGAGCTGGCTCGTCGTGGCGCCGGCCGCGAGGACACCTGCACGCTGCTGATGCCGGCCGCCAGCTGCGACCGCGCCTTCGCCATGACCAGCAGCCTGAGCTGCATGCTGCTGACCGCACTGACCGTGTTCGACAGCGCCCCCTGGGCCGAGCGTGTACAGCGCCTGCAGCAGGTTGCCGCACTCGCGCGCCAGGGCTTGGGCAACTGGGATGCAGCAGTCGCCGCACTGGCTGCGCAGCCGTACAACCGCGTTATCTACCTGGCCAGTGGTCCGCTGGAAGCGCTGGCCCGCGAGGCTGCGCTGAAGGTATTGGAGCTCACTGCCGGCCGCGTGCTGGCACTGGCCAATACCCCGCTGGGTTTCCGCCACGGTCCCAAGTCCACGCTCAATGATGAAACCCTGGTCGTCGTGCTGCGTAGCGCCGAACCGCTGTCGCGTCGCTATGAGCAGGATCTGCTGGAAGAACTGCGCGGTGATGGCGTTGCCGGCAAGGTGCTGTCGATCGGCCCGCATTCGGACCTTGGCATCCACGACGACTACACCTTGCCCGTGCCTGCCCTGCCCGACAGCTGGCTGGCGCCGGTGTGGCTGCCGTTCGCCCAGCTGTACGCACTGCAGCGCTCGGCCGCACTCGGCCTGACGCCGGACAACCCGTTCCCGGACGGCACCGTCAACCGCGTGGTCAAGGGCGTCACCATCCACCATGGCTGATACCCGCGCCCCGGCCTGCTACGGCATCGACATTGGCGGTACCAAGATTGAACTGGTGGCCTGCGATGCCGCCCTGCAGGTCGCGTGGCGCAAACGTATCGCCACCCCACAGGGCGACTACAACGGTTTCCTGCAGGCGGTGGAAGCGCTGGTTGCAGATGCCGATGCCGAACTCGGCCAACGCGCCGAAGCCATCGGCATCGCCCTGCCCGGCGTGCGCGAGCGTCGCAGTGGCCGCCAGCTCAGTGCCAACGTACCGGCACTGACCGGCCAATGCGTCAGCGCCGACCTGCAGGCACGCCTGCAACGGCCGCTGCATTTCGGCAACGACCTGCAATGCTTCGCCTTGTCCGAAGCACACGGTGGCGCGGCGGACGGTTACGCCAGCATGTTCGGTGCCATCCTCGGCACCGGTGCCGGCGGTGGTTACTGCCTGCACGGCAAGCTGGTCGGCGGCTTCAACGGCCTGGCCGGCGAATGGGGCCACTGGAGCGTGCCAGCCAACCTGCTGCAGCGGCACGACCTGCCACTGCTGGATTGTGGCTGCGGCCTGCGCGGCTGCGTGGAGCGCTATGTCTCAGGCAGCGGCGTGGCCATGATCGAACGCCACCTCGGCGGCAATGCGGCCAACGCCAGCGAAGTCATCGCTCTGGCCGAAGCCGGTGACATCCGCGCCATGCAGGCGCTGGATATCCACCGCGACCTGCTCGGCCACAGTTTCGCAGCGTTGATTCTCGCGCTGGACCCGCACGTCATCGTGCTCGGCGGCGGCCTGTCGCAGTACGCGCCGCTGTACCAGCAACTGCCCGCGGCCATCGCCGCACATCTATTCAACGGCGTGGAAGTGCCGCCCATCGTGCCACCGCGCTTCGGCGATGCCGGCGGTGCCCGTGGTGCCGCCCTGCTCGCCTGCCAACCCGCTTACCTGATTCCCGGAGCTTGACCATGTCACCGCTGCAATCCCTGCTCGCCTCTCATCGCCAAGGCCACAACGTCGGCCTGTACAGCGTCTGCTGCAGCAACGAACAGGTGTTGCGCGCGGCCATGCACGTGGCCGCGCAGCACGGCACCGTGCTGTTGATCGAAGCCACCTCCAACCAGGTCGACCAGTTCGGCGGTTACACCGGCATGACCCCGCCGCAGTACCGCGCCTATGTGGAAGCGCTGGCCGATGAAGAAGGATTCCCGCGCGCGCAGCTGATCCTGGGCGGCGATCACCTCGGTCCAAACGCCTGGCAGAAGCAGCCGGCCGCCGAGGCGATGGCCAATGCACGCGTGCTGATCCAAGCCTATGTCGCCGCCGGTTTCCACAAGATCCATCTGGACTGCAGCATGTCCTGCGCCGATGACCCGACCCCGTTACCCGATGCTACCGTCGCCGCACGTTCGGCCGAGCTGGCGGTCATCGCAGAAGCCACTGCCAAAGCCAATGGCCTGCCGCCGCCGGTCTATGTGATCGGTACCGAAGTGCCGATCCCCGGTGGTGAAGCCTCGCTGGCAGGCGGCCTGGCCGTAACCACGCCGGCCGCTGCCGCGCAGACCCTGGCCATCCACCAGCAGGCCTTCGACACGCCGGAACTGCGCGATGCCTGGCAACGCGTAATCGCGATGGTGGTGCAGCCGGGCGTGGACTTCGACCACAGCAGCGTGCACGAATACGACGCCGCCGCTGCCAGCGAGCTGGCGGACTTCCTCGAACAGCAGCCGCGCATCGTGTTTGAAGCGCACTCCACTGACTACCAGCGCGAGTCCGGCCTGCATGCATTGGTGCGCGATCACTTCGCGATCCTCAAGGTCGGCCCTGCCGCAACGTTTGCCTACCGCGAAGCGCTGTTCGCACTCGCCGCGATCGAAGCCGAACTGCTGCCAGATGCGCAGTGCTCCAGGCTGCCGCAGGTGCTGGAACAGGTGATGCTGGCCAAGCCGAAGAACTGGCAGGCGCATTACCACGGCGATGAAGCCAGCTTGCACCTGCTGCGTTCCTACGCCTTCAGCGACCGTTGCCGCTATTACTGGGGCGAACCGGAGCTGCTGCAGGCGGTGCAGACCCTGTTTGCCAACCTGGAACAGCACACCCCGCCGCTGGTATTGCTCAGCCAATACCTGCCCGGCCAGTACGTGGCCGTGCGCGAGGGCCAGTTGGCCGCCACGCCAGCGGCCCTGGTGCAGCATCGCGTCGGCCAGTGCCTGGGCGAATACGCGCGCGCCTGCAGCGCCAATCAGGCAGGTACGCGCAAGCAAAGCGAAAGTTTGCGCACCCAAAACCTTGCGAACGGTTAATCTCCGCTTTCAAACGCACACGAGAGCTGACCATGCGCAATACCCGTCCCCGCCGACAGCAGATCCTGCAACGCCTGATTGACCAGGGCTCGGTGCAGGTTGCCGAACTGGTTGACCAGTTCGGCGTGTCGGCGGTGACCATCCGTACCGACCTGGGCCACTTCGAGGCCCAGGGCCTGGCCACGCGCACCCACGGTGGCGCGACGCTGGTACGCATGCCGCCGCAGGAACAGGACATCCACGAGAAAGATGCGCTGAACCTGTCGCTGAAGGAATCCATCGGCATGCGCGCTGCGCAGCTGGTGCAACCCGGCGACAACATCATCATCGACTCCGGCTCCACCACCATGACGCTGGCCCGGCATCTGCGCGATCACCGCGATGTCACGGTGATGACCAACGGCTTGAACATTGCCTGGGAACTGGCCAACGCACCGGCGGTCAACGTACTGCTGACCGGCGGCCTGCTGCGCAAGCAGTCGCTGTCGCTGCAGGGCAGCCAGGCCGAAGCCAGCCTCACCTCCTACAGCTTCGACACCTTGTTCCTGGGCGTGGACGGCCTGGACCTGCAGTTCGGCCTGACCACCCATGACGAAGCCGAAGCCCGCCTCAATCACCGCATGGTCGAACGCGCACGGCGCATCGTGGTGCTCACCGACGCTTCGAAATTCGGCCGCGTCAGCCTGCACCGCATCGCTCGCCTCGACCAGATCCACGCCATCATCACCGATACCGGCATCGACGATGCCACCCGCGAGGGACTGCAGCGTCAGGGCATCGAAGTGATCACCGCCGAGCCACCGCTATGACCGCTACCCGCAGCCTGTACGGCCGCATCCTCACTCCCTTGGGCTGGCGCCGCGGCCACGTCCACTTCGACCAGCAGCTGCGCACGTTGGAAGTGGAAGACCACGCGGGTGATGGCGGCGATCTGCCCATCATCTTGCCCGGCTTCATCGACCTGCATGTGCATGGCGCAGCGGGCGTGGACTTGATGCAGGGCGGCGATGTCGCCCGCCGCATCGCCCACACCCATGCCCGCTACGGCACCACCACCCTGCTCGGCACGACCATGACCGCCGAGTACGGCGAGATCGAGAACGCCCTGCGCGGTGTAGCGCAGGTGATGGCGACGCCCGATCCGGATGCCGCACAGATCATCGGCGTGCATCTGGAAGGTCCCTTCATCAGCCCGCAGCGTTTGGGCGCACAGCCACCGCGGACGCTGGAGGCAACGCTGGAGTCGGTGCAGCACCTGCATGCCCTGGCCCCGATCAAGGTGCTGACGATCGCGCCGGAGATCGGCCAGCACACCGCTTTGATTCCGGCCTTGGCAGCGATGGGCATCCGCGTGCAGATCGGCCACAGCGCTGGCAGCTACGACGATGCGGTCGCCGCCTTGCAGGCTGGCGCGGTTGGCTTTACTCATCTGTTCAACGGCATGACCGGCGTCGATCACTACAAACCCGGTATCGCTGCTGCCGCCTTGGCACATGCCGAATACGCCGAACTGATTCCCGACCTGCAGCATGTGCATCGCGGCGCCATCCGCATGGCGGTGCGCGCGATCCCGCGCCTGTATGCCGTTACCGATGCCACCGCCGCCACCGGCATGCCCGATGGCGAATACGCGCTGGGCGAGCAGCGCGTGCACAAGTGCATGGGCTGCGTGCGGCTTTCAACCGGTTCGCTGGCCGGCAGCGCACTGACCATGGATCAGGCGTTGCGCAATCTGGTCGATGTCGGCCTCGAACTCGCCGACGCCTCGCAACGTGTTTCCACCATCCAGGCCGATTACCTGGGCCTGGAAGACCGCGGCCGTATCGCGCCAGGCCTGCGCGCGGACATGGTGGTGCTGGACCCGCAATTGAAGTTGCAACAGGTATGGATAGCCGGCAACCCGATCGACCCAAGCTGATCCGCTCCACGTAGTGCCGGGCCATGCTCGGCAAACCGCGCGGATGCGCGGCGCGATCCGGCAGCGCATACACCGGAACGAAGTGCAGCCGAGCATGGCTCGGCACTACAAAATCTTGCCCCAGGAACGCGCCGATGACAGACACCACTTTTGCCGTGCCCGCCAGCGACGCCGCGCCGCGTTGGCCCGTGCGCTATCTCCTTTTCATCGCCGGTCTTGGTGGTCTGCTGTACGGCATCGACATCGGCATCATTGCCGGCGCCCTGCCCTATCTGGAAGCCACCGCCAGCCATGCCTGGCAGCTCAGCAGCCAGCAGATGGGCTTCGTGGTTGCGGCCGTCTTGTTGGGCAGCGTGTTGTCGTCGCTGTTCGCCGGCATGATCGCCGACCTGATCGGCCGCCGTGGCGCGATGCTGCTGGCCGGCGTGCTGTTCACCGCCAGCATCCCGATCATGGCGTTGGCCTCCGGCTATACGCCACTGCTGCTCGGGCGCCTGCTGCAAGGCATCAGCGGCGGTCTGATCGGCGTTGTGGTGCCGCTGTATCTGGCCGAAGTGCTGGGACCGGAACGACGCGGTCGCGGCGCAGCGATGTTCCAGCTGCTGCTGACGGTTGGGCTGGTGCTGGCCGCCTTGATTGGCCTGTACCAGGCGCATTCGGTGGATGCAGCAACCGAGTCGGTGCGCAACCTGCCCCTGGTGCAGCAGGCACAGCATCTGTTCGCAGTGAAGGACCAGGCCTGGCGCACGATTTTCTGGACCTGCCTGCTGCCGGGCGTGGTGTTCTGCATCGGCCTGTTCTGGCTCAATGAATCACCGCGCTGGCTGGCACGCCGCGGCCGCATCGACGCCGCGCGCCGCGGCTTGCAGGCAACGCTGCCACCGTCGCAGGTGGAAGCCACGCTGGCACAGATCCAGAATCCAGTCATTGCGAAGGCGGAAGGCGAGCGCGATCGGCTTTTCAGCCGCCGCTACATGGTGCCGTTCGTACTGGCCTGCCTGGTGTTGGCGTTCACCCAGGCCACCGGCATCAACTCGATCCTCGCCTACGCGGTCAACATCCTCAACCAGGCCGGCCTGCCGGGTGCGGCAGCCAATGGCGCGGATGTGGCGATCAAGCTGCTCAATGTGATCATGACCCTCGTCGCCCTATTCCTGGTGGATCGCAAGGGCCGCAAGTTCCTGCTGATGATCGGCAGTGGCGGCATCTGTCTTGCCCTGCTGGCTGCGGCGATGCTGTTCTTCAAGGCCGAACAGGGCCGCGCCGATGTGCAGCAGGTATTGCAGCGTGCGGTGCAGGCAGATGGGCTGCAGTTGCAGCTGGATGCGGCGCAATGGCATCAGCTGGCCGGTACCCGCAATCGCGACGGGCAACCCTCGCAGCTGACGGTGTCGTGGAGCTATGGCGGCTTCAGCGATGTGCGTTCGCTGCGCAGTGACAACCCCAGCGATCAGCAGCTGTTGATCGAGCGCTCCAGCACCGTGCACGCCGACAGCGTGATTGGCCGTTTCTTCCGCAGCCTGCACCTGAATCCCTTCCCTGACCCGAGCGCCGCTGCCAATGCACCGCTGCGCATCGAGCAGGCCTGGATCGGCGCGGTGCCGCCGGCTTCGCATGGCTGGGCGGTGGCGGCCTGCATCCTGGTATTCGTTGCGTTCTTCGCGGTCGGCCCGGGCGTGTGCGTGTGGCTGGCCTTGTCGGAGTTGATGCCGAACCGCATCCGCTCGAACGGCATGAGCATCGCGCTGCTGATCAACCAGTTCGTATCAACCACGATCGCGGCGGTGTTCCTGCCGACAGTGGGCCACTACGGCTACGCCAGCATGTTCCTGTTCTGGGCGGCGTGCACGTTTGCCTTCTTCCTGATTGCGGCGTTCTGGCTGCCGGAGACCAAGGGCAAGACGCTGGAACAGATCGAGGCGCATTTCCGCTGAGTGGCGGTTGAGCTACACGCCAAAGCAGGAATCAAAAGCCCCCTCCTCCGCCCCCCGCCTTCGCGGGGGCAGGCTCTCCGGGCACCTTCTCCCGCAAGCGGGAGAAGGGAGAGCTGGGCTTTTCTGCTATCGGATGGTTGGCCGCGCAGAGCGCAAGCAATGCACCAGCCCCCAGCAATGCCAGCCGTCCCTTCTCCCGCCTGCGGGGTTAAGAACAGGCGTTCACGAGCCAAAGGCTCGTGACTGTTCGTACGCCCTGCGTGCTACGCAGGGCCGGGGCGCGGAGCGAAGTGCCCGGAGAGCCTGCCCCCGCGAAGGCGGGGGGCGGATGAGGGGGCTTCTACGCTTCTACGCTTCTACGCTTCTGAGGTTCTGAGGTTCTGAGGTTCAAAGCTTGAGAATCCCAAAGCGTCCCCAGCTTTCAACTTTCACCCAACCCCACAAACGCAAACGGCCACCCGAAGGTGGCCGTTGCTGCAAACAGGCTTGGCCTGTTGGCGGATTACTCGGCGGAAGCCTTGGCAGCCAGGCGAGCAGCCTTGGCCTGCTGGGCAGCAGCCAAATCTTCCTTGATGCGGGCAGCCTTGCCTTCCAGGCCACGCAGGTAGTACAGCTTACCGGCGCGAACCTTACCGCGACGCTTCACTTCGACCGAGTCGATGATGGCGCTGTGGGTCTGGAAGACGCGCTCAACGCCGTAGCCGTGCGAGATCTTGCGCACGGTGAAAGCGGAGTTCAGGCCAGCATTCTTGGTGCCGATGACGACGCCTTCGTATGCCTGCACGCGCTCACGGTTGCCTTCCTTGACCTTCACGTTCACCACGACGGTGTCGCCCTGGCTGAACTTCGGCAGTTCGCGGGTGATCTGGGCGGATTCGAATTCCGCGACGATGGACTTGTTCAGCTTGCTCATTGGGTTACACCGATTGTTCGGGGTGGGCGTGTCGGTATCGACAGCTTAGGCTCATACAGTCGCCGGATTGCGCTGCACGTTATTGTTCTGGCTCCTCGTCAAGCCATTCAGCCGACGGGAACTCGTAATTCTAACTTACTGTTCGCCCTCGGCGCCAGTAGCTTGTTTGAACGAATCTACAAGCGTCTGCTTGGCTTCGGCCAGCAGCTTGCGGTCGGCCTTGTTCAGGCCGGCCTCGTCCAGCAGGTCCGGGCGCCGCAACGCCGTGCGCAGCAAGGATTGCTGGCGGCGCCAGGCGGCAATGGCGGCGTGGTTGCCGGAACGCAGCACGTCCGGCACATCCCCCAGCGCGTGGCTGGCCGGATGGCTGTAGTGCGGGCAGTCCAGCAGGCCATCGCCTTCAAAACTGTCCTGGACCGCCGATTCGGCGTCGTTCAGAGCACCGTCCTGCAGGCGGGTGACCGCGTCGATGATCACCGCCGCACCCAGCTCACCGCCGGACAGCACGTAATCGCCGATGGAGATCTCCTCGTCCACCTCGCCAGCCAGGAAACGCTCGTCCACGCCCTCGTAGCGACCACAGAGCAGGATCATCCGCGGCAAGGCCGCCAGCTCGCGCACCTTGGCCTGGTCCAGCGGCCTGCCCTGGGGGCTCAGGTAGATCACCGGTGCCGGCGTCGGATCGGCCTCACGCGCCGCTGCCAGCGCTGCACGCAAGGGCTCGATCAGCATCACCATGCCCGGGCCGCCACCGAAGGGACGGTCATCCACCCGGCGGTAATTGCCCTCGGCATAGTCGCGCGGGTTCCAGCCATGCAGCTCCAGCAGGCCCCGCTCCTGCGCACGCCCGACCACGCCCAGCGCGGCCGATTGGGCAAGGAATTCAGGGAACAGGCTGATGACGTCTACACGCACAGGCTTTAGAACTCCGGATCCCAGTCGACCACGATCAGGTTGGCGTCGAAATCCACGGATTTGACGAAGTCGCCCATCACGAACGGAATCATCCGCTCACGGTCGCCACGGGTAACCAGCACGTCGTTGGAGCCGGTACTGAACAGATGCGAGGCAATACCCAGCTTGACGCCTTCGATGGTCTGCACGTCCAGGCCTTCCAGGTCGACCCAGTAATACTCGTCCGCGCTCGGCGGCGGCAAGGCGCTGCGGGCAACGTAGATCTCGGTCCCGCGCATGGCCTCAGCCACGTCGCGGTCGGTCACACCCGGGAAGTTCGCCACCAGGGTCTTGCCCGAATCACGGCCACGCACGCCAGTCAGCTCGGATTCCTGACCCGCAGGGGTACGCAGGATCCAGGGCTGGTATTTGAAAATGGCGGAACGCGGCTCGGTCCAGGACTCAAGCTTCAGTTCGCCGCGCACACCAAAAACGCCGGCAACCCTGCCCAGCAGGATCCGGCGCTCGATATCTTTCTTCATATAGCAGTCGGGGGGGGGGGGGGCGCGGCCCCCCCCCCCCCGCCAGGATCAGGCCGCAGCGGCCTGGGCCTTGGTCGCTTCCTTGTACAGGTTGCGAACCTTGTCGGTCATCTGGGCGCCGTTGGCGATCCACTTGTCGCAAGCAGCGATATCCAGCACAACGCGCTGCTCGCCACCCTGTGCAACCGGGTTGTAGTAACCGACGCGCTCGATGTTGCGGCCGTCGCGGGCGCTACGGACGTCGGAAACGATGATGTGGTAGAACGGACGCTTCTTGGCGCCGCCGCGGGTCAGTCGAATCTTGACCATTGTGGTGTTTTCCTATGTTGCCCAGTCGCCAGGATGGCGCGGTAAGCCGGCGATTATAGCGACCACCCCGCTCCATTCCAACCCCGCCCCTGATCGGGAACCTGAACCAGCCTCAGCGCTCACCTTCCGCCAGCGCTGTCGGTGCATCCTTCGCAGCCAGCCCGGCTGGCGACCCATCGAATTTCACGCCTGGCCATGCCCGCCGAGCTCCCCCCTTCTGTCTCGTTCAGCACCCCGGGCATATGATTCGCATATGAATCATATATTCAACTCAAGGGGCAACCGATGGGCATCGTGAACATCGACGACGAACTGCACGACAACCTGCGCAAGGCCAGCACCGTGTCTGGTCGCTCGATCAACGCCCAAGCCGGGTTCTGGATCAGGATCGGCATGCTTTGCGAACTCAACCCGCAGCTGAGTTTCCAGGAACTGGTGGCGCGCGAACTCGCGGCTGCCGGGGTAAGCCCAGCGGGCATGCGGATGGCGGAAGCATGATCAAGCAGCCGCATGAGCTGGTATTGATGGCCGAATCCGGGCGCCTGCTGGCGTCGGTGTTCGAAGCACTGAACCAGCTGCCGCTGGAAGGCATGAGCACGCTGCAGGTAAACGACTGGGTCGAGCGTTTCATCGTCGACCGCTTGCAGGCACGCCCGGCCAGCAAGGGCCAGTATGGCTTCGCCTATGTGCTCAACAGCTCCATCGATACCGTTGTCTGCCACGGCGTGCCGTCATCGAAGGACATTCTCCGCAGCGGCAGCATCGTCAACCTGGACATCACCCTGGAGAAGAACGGCTACATCGCCGATTCCAGCCGCATGTTCCTGATCGGCGAGGTAAGCCATCAAGCCAAGCGTCTGGTGCGCGTCACCAACGAGGCCATGTGGAAGGGCATCGCCACGGTGCGCCCCGGCGCAACCCTGGGCGACATCGGCTTTGCGATCAACCGCCACGCCAAGGACGCCGGCTATTCGGTGGTGAAGGAGTACTGCGGCCACGGTATCGGCCGCGAAATGCACGAAGAGCCGCAGGTGCTGCATTACGGGCATCGTGGCGCCGGGCTCGAACTGCAGGCCGGCATGACCTTCACCATCGAGCCGATGATCAACCAGGGCCGCGCGGCGATCGACAACCACGACGATGGTTGGACCGTGACCACGCGCGATGGAAAGCTGTCAGCGCAGTGCGAACATACCGTCGAGGTAACGGAAACCGGCGTACGCGTACTGACCCTGCGCGATGAGGAGCGGGCCACCGCACAGAAGCTGCTGGGTGCAGTCGCGTAGGACGCGCTTTTGTGGGAGCGGCGTCAGCCGCGAAGCTGGTGCTGCTGAAGTTGCCAGCAGCTGTGCGACCTGATGATCTATCTGCTTCGCGGCTTACGCCGCTCCTACAAAAAGCAGGCAGCTCGCCGCCAATGTCATCAGCCAAAAAGAAGGCCCGGCATTGCCGGGCCTTCTTCATTCACAGATCACGATCAAGCAACCGCAATCACCAGATCACAACCCGCTTGTCGTCGGCACGCACCATCGCATCGCCGGCCTTGCACTGGAACGCGGCGGCATACGACGGCATGTTCGACGGCGCACCGTTGGCACGGAAGTTGGCCGGTGCGTGCGGATCGGTGTTCAGGCGCACGCGCAGTTCGCCATCGGTGAAGTTGCGGCGCCACACGGTGGCCCAGTTCATGAAGAAGCGCTGGTCCTGGGTGTAGCCATCAACCGGCACGTTGAGCTTCGCGTCTTCCTTCAGCGCCATCTGCAGCGCGTCGTAGGCAACGGTCAGGCCACCGAGATCACCGATGTTCTCGCCCAGGGTCAGCTTGCCCTTGACGTTCACGCCCGGCAGCGACTCGTAACCGTCGAACTGCGCGACCAGCTGGTCGGTGCGGCTGTTGAACGCGTTGCGATCAGCATCGGTCCACCAGTTGTCGAAGTTGCCATTGGCGGCGAACTGGCTGCCCGAGTCGTCATAGCCGTGCATCATTTCGTGGCCGATGACCGCACCGATGCCGCCGTAGTTCAGCGCCGGATCGGCCTTGGCATCGAAGAACGGCGGCTGCAGGATCGCGGCCGGGAACACGATTTCGTTCTTGGTCGCGTTGTAATAGGCATTCACCGTCTGCGGGGTCATGCCCCACTCGGTCTTGTCCACCGGCTTGCCGATCTTGGCCAGCATGTAGCGGTAGTTGAACGCCTGCGCCGCCTGCATATTGCCCAGGTAGCTGTCGCTGTTGGTGGTCAGGCCGGAGAAATCACGCCACTTGTCCGGGTAACCGATCTTCGGGGTGAAGCTGGCCCACTTCTCCAGCGCCTTCTTCTTGGTGTCCTCGCCCATCCACGGCAGGCTTTCCAGGCGCGCCTTCAGCGCGACGGACAGGTTCTCCACCAGGTGCTGCATGGCCACCTTGGATTCGGCCGGGAACACCGCGTCCACGTACAGCTGGCCCAGTGCTTCCCCCATCGAGCCATTCACCGAATCCAGCACGCGCTTCCAGCGCGGCTGCATTTCCTGCTGGCCGCGCAGGGTCTTGCTGAAGAAGTCGAAGTTGGCCTGCTCGAAGTTCTTGCTCAGGTACGGGGCGGCGTTGTCCACGGTGTGGAAGCGCAGGTAGGCCTGCCAGGTGGCCGCGGGCACGTCGGCCAGCATGGTGTTCAGTTCGTTGAAGAAGCCCGGCTGGGCCAGCGAGAACTTGTCCTTGGCCGGGATCTGCAGCGTGTCGAACAGCGCGGTCCAGCTGAAGTTCGGGGTCTGCTTGTCGGCATCGGCGGCGCTGACCGGGTTGTAGCGCTTGGACGGGTCACGCAGCTCGATGCGCGACAGCGACGCCTTGGCCAGGCGGGTTTCGAAATCCATTACCGCCTTGGCCTGCTCCTTGGCCTGCGCGGCATCGACGCCGGACAGGGTCAGCAGCTGTTCGATGTAGGCCACATAAGCCTCGCGGATCTTGGCCTGCGATTCGTCGAAGTAATAGCCCTTTTCCGGCAAGCCCAGGCCGCCCTGGCCGACATAGGCGATGACGTTGGCCGAATCCTTGAAGTCCGGGCTGGCGTGCAGCGAGAACAGGAAGCCATTGCCCTGCGCATGGGCATCACGCAGGTAGCCGGTGATGGCGGCGCTGTCATTCAGCGCGGCGATCTTGTCCAGTTCCGGCTGCAGCGGCTTGATGCCGGCAGCCTCGATGGCCGCCTCGTCCGAGCCGGTCTTCCAGATGTCGCCGATCTTGGCTTCGTTGGAACCTGCTGCAGCCTTGCCAGCGGCCGCCTGCTGGACCAGCGCGTGCTGCACTTCCAGCGAGCGCTCACGCAGGATCTCGAAGCTGCCCCAGGTGGTCTGGTCGCCCGGCACCGGGTTGGCCTTGAGCCACTTGCTGTTGACGAAGCCGTTGAGGTCGGCACACGCCTGCACGGCTGGATCCAGATCGGCGGCGTTGAGCGAGATCAGCTGGGTCTTGAGCTGTGACTGGTCGAACGCGACCTTGGCTTCGGCAGCCGGCGCGGCAGGCGCTTCGGTCTTGCCACAGGCGGCGAGCGAGGCAGCGATTGCAACCGTCAGGGACAACGGGACGAGCTTGGAAAACGACATGGACATCTCCGGCCAAACAGGGAAAAGGCCATGCAACTGCATGGCACAACCGACGAGCGTAGGGGATCACGGCCATCGACGGATAGGCCAAAGGTCACGCAACAACCTCGCGACAGGCGTCGCAACGCCCCCTCCGCAGCCAATGGAAAACCGGCGTCCTGGTATGAGCACCTCCATGCCCGCCCCTCCACCAGCCGCCAAAACCAGGCACGTTTCCCAATACCGGCTGGCCCAGCCAGCGCCCACCGGACACACGCTGTGCCAAACTCCGGCAACGTGGATCGGAGCATCCACCTGCCGGGAGTCGCCCATGCTTTGGCTGCGCGCAGTAGTGTTCTGTTTCGCCTCGGTCTGCTGCCATGTCGCCCACGCACAGGCAACGCATCCGCTCGACCCGGGCACGACGGCCGCACCCGCAGCGCCAACGGCAAGCACTCCCGAGCCCGTCGATACCGCACTGATCGTGACCCGCGCTGATACCGATGAGCGCCTGGCGATTGCCGCCATCGAGCTGGCTGGCCAACCAGATCCCATCATCGCGCTGGCACCCACGCTCGAGGACATCACCCGCTCGGTTGACCTGCGCCGACAGGCCTTGTCCCCTGCCCAGCTGCGCAGGGTGCCGATCATGCGCCTTGAAAGCCTCGATCGACATTGGCAGTTCGACAGCAAGCGATTCACGCGCTGGCGCGACGCGCTGCAGATCGCCACCGCCCCCTATGCCGAGGATGCCGCCGAACTCGCGCAGCGTCGTGCCAGCTGGCAAGCAACACGGCAGCAGCCGAGCAGCATTCCGCCACTGCTGCTCGGTCGCATCGATGCCGTGATAACCCGCCTGACCGAAGCCGAGCAGGCGCTTGCCGGTCCGCTTTCACGGCAGATGGAACTCAGCGCGCGCGCCAATGCCATGGAGGTGCGGCTGCAATCAGGCCACGCTGCGGTCACCGATGCCATCAGCTACCTCGACCATCAGCTGCTGCAGGTGGATTCGCCACCGCTCTGGCGGATCGATACGGATTCCCCCGACCAGCGCGCAGCGGCCAGCGACGCACTCAGCTCGGGCCTGCAGATAGAACTCGAGTTCAGCCGCGCCTATCAAAGCGAACACCGCCACACGCAGATCCTGTTCCACACAATCCAGGTACTGCTACTGCCGTTGCTGCTGTGGGCCCGACGCTATGGTCGTCGAGCAAACGTCAACAACAGCATCGACGCCGCCACCCAGCGCGTGCTGGCGCGGCCCTGGTCAACCTGGTTGCTGCTGTCCACGGTCGCCATGCTGGTACTGGAGCCCGATGCGCCATTGCTGACCCTGCAGGCGGGCATGTTGTTCGCCTTGGTCCCGGTACTGCGCCTGCTGCCGCCCGCGAGCAAGCGCCTGCTTGGGCATTGGCCGCTGGTCGCATCGCTGCTGTACCTGCTTGCCGGGCTGGGTTTCTTCTTCCTGTCGAGCAATACCGCCTTCCGCGTGTATACGCTGGCGCTGACCCTGGTGGCCATGGTGCTGACCGGCGTCGTGCAATGGCGGGCCTACCGCGCCGGTCACGCACGCACAACCGGCAGGACCGGGCAGCTGCTGCGTGCAGCGGCCTGGGGCGCGCAGGGCCTGTTCGCGGTCTCCCTGCTTGCCAATATCCTGGGCAACCGCACGCTGGCGGAAATGCTGACCAGCGCGATCATCGACAGCGCCTACTTCGGCCTGCTGCTCTATGTCGGTATCGCAGTATTGCTGAGCTTGTTGCACCTGCTGCTCAGCAGGCCCAGCCTGGCGCGCTACCGGCTTACCCGCGATCACGCGCCGCCATTGCTTTCCCTGCTGGCCCGAGTGGGCGTTTTTGCCGCGGTTGTTGGCTGGATCGTCTATGCGATGGACAGCTTCCGCATCCTGCGGCCGACCTATGCAGTCCTCGGCAAGGTGCTGTCGCATGAATTTTCCTTTGGAGAATTCAGCTTGTCGCTCGGCCATGTGCTGGCCTTCATCGCCGCAATCACCATCGCCTTCTGGGCTGCCCGGGTTACCCGCCTGCTGCTGCAGGACATACTCCAACATGGCACCAGCGTGTCGCGCGGCATTGGCAACAGCATCGCCTCGCTGGCCTCGTATGCGGTACTGATGCTGGGCGTGGTGATCGCGCTGTCGGCGGCCGGCTTCAAGGGCAGCCAGCTGGCGCTGCTGTTCGGTGCATTGGGCGTTGGTATCGGATTTGGCCTGCAGAACGTTGTCAACAATTTCGTGTCCGGCTTGATCCTCATGTTCGAGCGACCGATCCAGCCCGGCGATGTGGTCGAGGTCGGCCCCATCAACGGCCGCGTCCGTGACATCGGCATGCGCTCCACCCGCATCAAGACCTTCGATGGCGCCGACGTGGTGGTGCCCAATGGCACCTTGCTGTCCGAGCCGCTGGTCAACTGGACGCTGCTCGACCGCAACCGGCGCATGGAAGTGAATGTCGGTGTTGCCTACGGCAGCGATCCTCAACAGGTGCTTGGACTGCTGTCCCGCTGCGCCGGGCAGACACCCGGTGTCGCCACCGAACCTGCCGTCGTCGCCTTGTTCGTTGGCTTTGGTGCCAGCTCACTGGACTTCAGCGTACGTGCCTGGACGCGCGACTACGACCATTGGCTCAACATCCGCAGCGAGCTGATCACCCGTATCCACGCGGCACTGCAGGAGGCGGGAATCGACATTCCCTACCCACAGCAGGATGTGCATGTGCGCAGCCTGCCGAAAGCCGCGATGGATGCTTCGACCGAGCCACCACCAAGCGTCGCGTGAGCATCGCTTGCGCAGGCAGGCTGCAATGCCGGGCTCAACAGCGCGCGCCCGCTCCCATCGAGCCAGCGGGATAGCCGCCCTCAACGCACCCGCAGCAGCGAACCAATCACCGCGACAAGCGCAAGCGCCGCCGCTGCCATCAGGAACGCAGCCGGCAGCGACCACTGCTGGGCAATGAAGCCGATTGCCGCCGGGCCCAGCAGCACGCCTGCATAGCCCATGGTGGTGACTGCGGGAATGGCAACGCTCTCGGGCATGCGGGTCTGGCGCCCTGCAAGGCTGAACATCACCGGCACGATGTTGGCGCAGCCAATGCCGACCAGCGCGTAGCCAAGCAAGGCCACGCCGAAGCTCGGCACCAGCGTCGCCAGTACAAACCCGCCACACGCTAGCAAACCACCCAGCAGCACCGCCATGCTCGGCCCAAGCTGGTTCACCAGCCGGTCGCCGAACAGGCGCGCGGCAGTCATGGCGATGTTGAAGGCGACAAAGCCCCAGCCAGCATGGGCCAGCTCAACGCTGCGCACCTCATGCAGGAACACCGCACTCCAATCCAGCATCGAGCCTTCGGCCAGGAAGCTGATGAAGCATACGGCGCCAATCACGATCACCACGCCACGCGGCAGGGCGAAGCTGCCCTCGCCCTGCTCGGCGCATTCGCTGCGCCACCAGCGCGATGACAGTGCCGTGATCGCCAACACGCCAGCGGCCACCACCAAGGTCGGCAACAAGGCGCCGCCGCCAATCGACAGCAGCAACGTCACCAAAGCCGCACCGGACAGCGCGCCGATGCTGTAGAAGGCGTGGAAGCCAGACATCATCGCGCGGCCGGACTCACGCTCCACCACCACCGCCTGGATGTTCATCACGCAGTCCATGGCACCGATGCCTGCGCCGAACACCAGCAACACGATGCCGATGCTCACCGGCGTGGATGCAACCGCCAACAAAGGCAGCATCAATACCATCATCAGCACGGTCACCAGCATCACCGTCCGGCAACCATGACGCGCCGCCAGCATGCCAGCCAGCGGCATGGACAACAGCGAGCCCAGGCCCAGGCACAGCAGCAGCACGCCCAGCAATGCGTCATCTAGACCCGCGCGGGCCTTGGCGAACGGCACCAGCGGCGCCCAGCATGCAATCGCGAAACCGGGGACGAAGAAGGCTGCGCGCGTGGCCATCTGCTGGCTGCGCTGGATGATCTGCTGTTCGGTCATGGAAACGCCGGTAAAAGGAGGGACGGACGAAGCCGCTCGCGGCAACGAGAAAACAAGGATCAGGCTGCGTCGACCGGCACCAGATGCAACTGCATCTGCCCCGCCATGAACTGCTCGCGGAGTTCGGCAGACAGGTCCGCGGCGACGACAAGATGGTCCACCTGCGCAAGCGTGCCGATACGGTATGTGGCACGCGTACCGAGCTTGCCCGCGCCGGCAACGATGATCGTCACGCCGCTGGCCTGGATCATCGCCTGCTTGAACGCCGCCTCTTCAGCACTGTTACCCCAGACTCCGGTTTCCGGGTCCAGCGCACAGATACCAGGGATGCAGACGTCCACCTGCAGATCGGCAAGCTGCCGTTGCGCGCTCCCGCCGATGGCACCACCACTTGCCCTGTCCACGCGACCACCGATCATCACGACTTCGGCAACCGGGTCATCGCACAACACCGCGGCAACCGTGGGGGCGTTGGTGACCACCGTAATTGGCACGCCGCGCAGCGCCTGGGCGATCTCGACATTGGTGGAACCAGCGTCCAGCAGCACCGTCTGCCCCGCCTGCAGCAACGATGCTGCGTGGCGCGCCAGCACGCTGCGTTCACCGTCATGGCGCTGCATCCGCTGTGACAATGCATCGAAGTGCGCGGTGGGCAGCAGGGCGCCGCCGTACACCTTGCGGCACATGCCCTTGCTCGCCATGTCCCGCAGGTCACGGCGAATGGAATCCTCGGACACCCCGAAACGCACCGCAAGGTCACTGGCGACCACGCGGCCATTGGCCTTCAGCAATGCCTGGATCCGTTGCTGGCGCTCCTGCGGCAGCACCTCATTGTTGTGGAAATCCATGGGGTCAGAGCTTCCGTCGGCAGCGAAGTCGGTGCTGAGCGATGGCGGACGGGATGCCCAGCCAGTTCCAGCACAGCTGGCACAATAATGCATAAATAAGCACAAACGTGCAACTTCGTGCAAACCGGCAGAACACCCATCAGGGTCGGGGGTCCGGCTCCCTGTCCGGCAGCTCGAAGCTGTAACCCGCTCCGTAGATAGAGCGCACCCCGTCCCCCTGCATGCCCGCCTCACGTAGACGACGGCGAAGATTGCGCACATGACTGTCCACGGTACGGTCAGTCACCACCCGGTGATCACTGTAGAGATGATTGAGCAGCTGCTCGCGCGACCACACCCGGCCCGGACTGCCCAGCAAGGTCCGCAGCAGGCGGAATTCGACAACCGTCAGGTCCAGTACGCGGCCGTGCAGGAACGCGCGGCCGCCGTCTTCATCGATGACCAGGCCTGCCTGCCGTGGCTCAGTCGGTCCCTGCCGGTAACGGCGCAGCACCGTTCCCACCCGTGCCACCACTTCCTTGGGACTGAACGGTTTGCACACGTAGTCGTCAGCCCCGACCTCCAGCCCGAGCAGACGATCGATCTCCTCCACCCGCGCTGTCACCATGATCACCGGCACATCGCTTTCGGCGCGGATAGCGCGGCACAGCGTCACACCGTCGTGGCCCGGCAGCATCAGGTCCAACAACACCAGATCGGGCCGACGCGCACGGAACGCAGCCATCGCCAGGTCACCATCAGCCACCCAGTCGCTGCGATACCCGGCTGCATGCAGGTAATCACGCAGCACCGCGGCCAGTCGCGGTTCGTCCTCGACGATAAGTACTTCATTGGAAGTTCCGGCCGTCGTGTTCATGCGTGCAGTGGCAGCTCAACCACGATGGCCAACCCGCCCAGCGTGGATGCCTCCGCATGGATGGCTCCACCGTGGGCCAGCACGATGTTGCGGCAGATCGCCAGGCCCAGGCCGCTGCCACCACTGGCCCGGTTGCGTGAGGCGTCCACCCGGTAGAACCGCTCGAACAGACGCCCGCGCTTGTCCTCCTCCACGCCTGGAGCGCTGTCCTCGACGGTCACCCGTACCTGCCGCTCATCGTGCTGGGCATGCACCGCCACGCTGCCGCCGCGCTCGGTGTAGCGCAATGCGTTCTCCAGCAGGTTGGCGAACAGTTGCTGCAACCGTCGCTCATCGCCCAGCACCGGCATCGGGCCTGGCGCTGAAGACACCACCAGCGCCAGTCCTGCATCGCTGGCCCGCGCACGCATGCCGTCCGCCGTCGCCCGCAGCACCGCGTCCAGGTCCAACGGCAGGCGCTCGTAGGCCAGTTCGCCGGACTGGGTCAACGCAAGTTCGTGCAGGTCGTCGATAAGCTTGCCCAGTTGCCGCACCTCGCCCTGCAACGGTGACAATGTCGCCGCGCTCATCGGCCGGATCCCGTCCTGGATGGCTTCCAGTTCCGCACGCAGTACCGACAGCGGCGTGCGCAGCTCATGCGAGATGTCGGCCATGAACTCGCGCCGGTTACGCTCGCTGTGTTCCAGTGTCCCGGCCATGCGGTTGAAATCCTGTGCAAGTCGGCCCAGTTCGTCGTCAGCGCCGGGCACGATGCGTGTGGCGTAATCACCGCTGGCAAGCCGGTGCGTCGCCGCGCCCATGCCCTGGATGCGCCTGCGCAGGGGACGGGTCAACAACCACGCCAATGTCCCGGCTACCAGCACCGAAACAATGCTGATCGCCCACCAGCGCCGCACCTGCGCCTCCATGAAACGCTGCTCGTTGCGCTCCAATATCTTCTGGAACGGCACCATGGCCAACCAGCCCACGGTCCGCCCTTCCACCACGATAGGGCGGGTGATCGCACCTTCGTCCACGTCGGCGTTGCCGATCACCCGTCGGTGCTGCGCATCCAGCAGCGCGAAACGGGCGGCCGCGCCGGTCTGGTCCGACAACGGCGGCGCACTCAGCAAGGCTTCGCTGGCAATCGGATCACCGATGTGGGGGCGGATCAAGCGCAGCCAGACCTTGCGCTGGCCGCGCACGAATTCCCAATTGCCGTGTTCGGCGTATTCGGCCTGCAGCCGTGGCAACAACAGCTCCATGCGGCCGATGCCCTGGCCATTGAGGTAGCCGAGGAAGCCTCTCTCGAACACCCACTTGCCGGCCACACCGTTGACCAACAAGGTGACCGCGCACATCAACAACATGGCGCAGAAGATCTTGGCGGCGATTCCGGGTTTCATGGTGATTGGGCGAGAACGCGGGATGACGGGGTTGCCCCATTAGCGGCGCGCAGCCACCACGATGCAAGCCCATGCCTGCAATCTCCATATTTGCTGCACATTTGCCGCGCACGCTGGCGTCACCTGGAAATCACCGAGTGCCGCCCCATGCCCGTTGCAGCCACATCCCGCGCTGTCCTTGTCCTGCTGGCCTGCTGCGTGCTCGCCGCCTGTTCGTCCAGGCAGGATGCACCAGCCAAGGAGGTGACTGTCACAGTGCAGCCGATCACTGCCCAGCGAGTGGCCATGGAGCAGACATTGCCGGGCCGGACGGTTGCGTTCATGACTTCGGAAGTACGCCCGCAGGTGGGCGGCATCATCCAGAGGCGGCTGTTCACCGAGGGCGAACAGGTAAAGGCAGGCCAAGTGCTTTACCAGGTTGATCCGGCCAGTTACCAGGCCGTATACGACAATGCGCGCGGCAACCTGGCGCAGGCCGAGGCAGCGGTGATCTCGGCCCGCCCCAAGGCCAGCCGATACGAAAGCCTGGTCAAGGTCGATGCGGTCAGCCGGCAGGACGGCGACGATGCACTGGCCGCCCTGCGCCAGGCCGAAGCTGCGGTGGTGGCCGCCCGTGCCGCGGTCCAGAGCGCGCGCATAAACCTGGACTACACCCGCATCGCCGCACCGATCAGCGGCCGCATCTCGACCTCCACCTACACCCCAGGCGCTCTGGTTACCGCTGGGCAGACTGCCGCCCTCACCACCATCCAGCAGATGGATCCAATCTACGTGGATGTGAGCCAGACCAGCGCCCAACTGCTGGCATTGCGTAAGCAGTTGGCTTCCGGCGCACTGCAATCAGTGGATGGCAAGGCCGAGGTCAGCGTCACCCTGGAGGACGGCAGTACCTATGCGCACACCGGCACCCTGGAGTTCGTGGGTACCGCAGTGGACACCGGCACCGGCAATATCACCCTGCGCGCCGTGCTGCCAAATCCAGACGGCCTGTTGTTGCCCGGCATGTACGTGCGCGCGGTACTGCCCATGGCCATCAACGACAACGCCATCCTCGTGCCGCAGAGCACGGTCACCCGCAACACGAAGGGCGAAGCCACCGTCAAGCTGGTGGACGTCGACGGCAAGGTAGTCGAGCAGGTTGTGACGTTGGGCGATGCCGTTGGCAACCAATGGATGGTCAGCGCGGGCCTGAAAGCCGGACAGCAGCTGATCGTGGCCAACGGCAGCAAGGCCGGCAGCGGACAAACGGTCAAGGTGCAGACGGCCACTGGCACAGCCGCGCAACCCGCCACCGCCATTCCCGCCGCCAAATAAGGAGCAGCCGTGGCACGTTTCTTCATCGACCGGCCGATTTTTGCCTGGGTCATCGCCATCGTCATCACCCTGGCCGGCACGCTGGCGGTGTTCTCGCTGCCGCTGGAACAGTACCCGGACATCGCCCCACCGTCGGTGTCGATCCGCGCCAACTACACCGGCGCCTCGGCACAGACGGTGGAAAATGCCGTGACCCAGGTCATCGAGCAACAGATGACCGGGCTGGACAACCTGATGTACATGTCCTCGAGCAGCAGTTCCTCGGGCGGCGCGCAGATCACCCTGACCTTCGAGTCCGGCACCAATGCCGACACCGCGCAGATGCAGGTGCAGAACAAGCTGCAGCAGGCCGAATCCAAGCTACCCGATGCGGTCAAGAACACCGGCGTCACCGTCACCAAGTCCTCCGGCAACATCTTCATGGTGGTCGCCTTCAGCTCGGCCGATGGATCGATGCAGAAGAACGACATCGCCGACTACATGGCCTCGTCGGTGCAGGACCCGATCAGCCGCGTCTCAGGCGTGGGCAACGTGCAGGTGATGGGCGCGCAGTATGCGATGCGGATATGGCTGGACCCGGAAAAGCTGCGCACGTATTCGCTGATGCCTTCGGACATCAGCACGGCGATAAGCGCACAGAATGCCGACGTATCCTCCGGCCAGCTCGGTGCGCTGCCGGCGGTGGACGACCAAGGGCTGAATGTCACCGTGACCGCTCGCAGCCGCCTGCAGACGCAGGAGCAGTTCCGCAAAGTGGTGGTCAAGTCTGATCCCAGCGGTGCGCTGGTCCATCTGTCGGACGTGGCCACGGTCGAACTCGGCGGCGAGAGCTACAACGTCATGTCCACCTTCAACGGCAAGCCAGCCGCTGGCATGGGCATCGAGCTGGCCAGCGGTGCGAATGCACTGCAGGTGGCCGACGCAGTGCAGGCTCGCCTGCAGCAACTCCAGCCGTTCTTCCCAGCCGGCCTGCAGTACCAGGTGGCGATGGACACCACCCCATTCGTGCGCATTTCCATCGAGGAGGTCGTCAAGACCCTGATCGAGGCGATCGTGCTGGTGGTGCTGATCATGTACCTGTTCCTGCAGAGCTGGCGGGCGACGCTGATCCCCGCGGTGGCGGTGCCGGTCGTGTTGATGGGCACCTTCGGCGTGCTGTCCCTGCTGGGCTACTCGATCAACACCTTGACCATGTTCGCGATGGTGCTGGCCATCGGCCTGCTGGTGGACGATGCGATCGTGGTGGTGGAGAACGTCGAGCGGGTGATGGTCAGCGAGCACCTGTCCGCGCGCGAGGCCACCCGCAAGTCGATGCAGCAGATCACCGGCGCGCTGGTCGGCATCGCGCTGGTGCTGACCGCGGTGTTCCTGCCGATGGCGTTCTTCGGCGGCTCCACCGGCATGATCTATCGCCAGTTCTCGGTGACCATTGCCTCGGCGATGATCCTCTCCGTGCTGGTGGCCATGACCTTGACGCCAGCGATGTGCGCCAGCCTGCTGATCGCTCCCGGTCCGGACGGGCATGCCGTGCATCGCGGGCGCCTGGGCCGCTTCTTCGCCGGCTTCAACCGCCGCTTCGATGCCAGCGCCGAGCGCTACCAGCACGGTGTGCAGGGCCTGCTCGGCCGACGCTCACTGGGGCTGGCCTGCTATGCCGCACTGGTGCTGCTGATGGCGGTATTGTTCTGGCGCCTGCCTACCTCGTTCCTGCCCGCGGAGGACCAGGGCACGCTGATCGTGCAGGTCAAGCTGCCATCCGGCACCACCATGCAGCGCACCCAGGCGGTGATGGACCAGCTGACCGCATACGCGCTGGAGCAGCCAGAGGTGTCCACCATCATGGCCAACGCCGGCTCCGGCGGTGGCGGCGGCAACAGTGCGCAGAACTCCGCGCAGGCCTACATACGACTGAAGGATTGGTCACTGCGTGATGCCAGCGCCCAGCAGGTTGGCGTCCGCATAACCCAAGCCATGTCCCGCATCCCAGATGCACAGATCTTCGCGGTGACGCCCTCCGGCATCCCCGGCATGGGTCAGACCGGTGGTTTCACTTTCCAGCTACAGGACCTGGGCGGCGCCGGCCATGAGGCGTTGCTCGCTGCCCGCGAGCAGTTGCTGCAGGGTGCCGCGCAGGAATCGTCCTTGGCCAAGGTGCGCTACACCGCCGTCGATGATGCCCCGAGCTTCAAGGTGGAGATCGACGACGCCAAGGCAGGCGCGCTGGACCTGGCCACCAGCGACATCAACAACACGCTCTCCACGGCATTGGGCGGCACCTACGTCAACGACTTCATCAATCGCGGCAGGGTGAAGAAAGTCTACGTACAAGGCGAGGCCGCGGCGCGGATGCTGCCCGCCGACATCGGCCGCTGGTCGGTACGCAACAGCGACGGCCAGATGGTGGCGTTTTCTGCCTTCTCCACATCTTCATGGGACTTCGCCCCGGCCACGCTGACCCGTTTCAACGGCAGCGGTTCGATGGAAATCAGTGGTGAGGCCAACGCCGGCACCAGTTCAGGCACAGCCATGGACACCATGGAGCGTCTGGCCGCGGAGCTGCCTGCGGGAATGGGCTTTTCCTGGTCGGGCATGTCCTACCAGGAACGCCTGGCCGGCAATCAGGCCCCGCTGCTGTACGCGGTCTCGCTGCTGTTCGTGTTCCTGTGCCTGGCCGCCCTGTATGAAAGCTGGTCGGTGCCGCTGTCGGTGATGCTGGCCGTGCCCATCGGCGTGGTTGGCGCCCTGCTGCTCACAAGCCTGCGCGGGCTGGAGAATGACGTGTACTTCCAGGTCGGCCTGTTGACCACCGTCGGTCTGGCCGCGAAGAACGGCATCCTCATCGTTGAGTTCGCCAAGGAGCTGGAAGAACAGGGTCAATCACTCCTGCAGGCAGTGGTGCATGCCGCGCGCATGCGCCTGCGACCAATCCTGATGACCTCGCTGGCGTTCCTGCTCGGCGTACTACCGCTGGTGATCAGCAGTGGCGCAGGGTCGGCCGGCCGCCACTCGCTGGGTACCGGCGTATTCGGCGGCACGCTCGCCTCCACCGCGCTGGGCATCTTCTTCGTCCCGCTGTTCTACGTGATCGTGCGTAGCCTCTCGCCGCGCAAAACGCGCGCAACGACGACCGAAGTGGAGAACCCGTCGTGACCCGGATCCGCCCCGTGCCTGCCCCGCGCAGCTCCGTATTGTTTGTCGCCTGCCTGCTTGCACTATCTGCCTGCACCAGCATGGCGCCGCATTACGTGCGACCACCAACACCGGTGAGCGGCACCCTTCCGGTGCCGCCTCCCACCACCGGGGACGATGCCCGCGCAGTGGCCGAGCTGCAGTGGCGGCAGGTTTTCCTGGACCCCCGCCTGCAACAGGTGATCGCACTGGCGCTGGAGAACAACCGCGACCTGCGCATCGCCCTGCTCAACATCGAATCACAGCGCGCCCAGTTCCGCATCCAACGGGCTTCGTCGCTGCCCGCGATTGACGCGTCCGCGTCGCAGTCGCGTAGTCGCGGCAGCGATACCTCCGGGGAGGCCGGCGTCAGCCGGGGTGCCAGCGCCGAGGTCGGCATCGCCAGTTGGGAACTGGATCTGTTCGGTCGCATCCGCAGCCTCAACGACGAGGCCCTGGAGACCTGGTTGGCCACCACTGAAACCCAGCGCGGCACCCGCTTGTCGCTGGTCGCCGAAGTGGCGACGGCGTGGCTGACGCTCTGCGCCGACCAGCAGCGGCTGGAACTGGCCACGCAGACCCTGCACAACCAACAGCAGACTCTGGCACTGAGCCAACAGCGGCATGCGCAGGGCATCGTCTCCGGCCTGGACCTGGCCCAGGTGGAAGCCAGCGTGCAAAGCGCGCGGGCCGACGTAGCCAGCTACACCGCGCAACTGGCTCAAGATCGCAACGCGCTGGAGCTGTTGGCCGGCACGCACGTGCAGGACACGCTGCTGCCTTCCAATGCTGAATTGGGCAGTGCCGTGGCGCTGGCGCCAATTCCCCCGGACCTCGATTCACGGGTACTGCTGGAACGGCCCGATGTGCTCGCGGCCGAGCATGCACTGAAGGCTGCCAATGCCAACATCGGCGCTGCGCGTGCTGCGTTCTTCCCGAGCATTTCGCTCACCGCAAGCACCGGCCGCAGCAGCGACGCACTGTCCTCGCTGTTCAGCGGCGGCCAACGCACCTGGTCATTCATTCCGAGCATCAGCATCCCGATCTTCCACGCAGGCGCACTGAAAGCCGAGCTGGACGTCGCCACACTGGGCAAGCACATCGAGGTGGCCCGCTACGAAAAGAGCATCCAGAGCGCGTTCGCCGAAGTCGCCGATGCACTGGTTGCCCGCGCCAACCTTGATGAGCAGCTTGATGCGCAACACGCGTTGGTCGCCGCCAACCAACGCGGCTACACCCTCGCCGATACCCGCTACCGCGCCGGGGTGGATGGTTATCTGGAAGCCTTGGACGCACAACGTTCGTTGTACGCTGCACTGCAGGCACAGATCACCCTGCAGCTGTCCGAAGCCAACAACCGGGTCGCGCTGTACAAGGTGCTGGGCGGAGGCGCCGACGCGCAGCCCAACGCCAGTACCGCCGCGTCCGCATCAGCACAGGATTTGCCTGGTTGACGCCCTGCACTGTCTGCAGCATTGCAGGCTTGCGGATTCGCTCCGCTTGCCCCGGCGACGGTCTCTACACATTTGGCCTCAGTGCACGCGCGGGTTCGGCAGGAACGCGGCGACGATTCCCAGCAGTGGCAGGAACGAGATCACCTTGTAGACCCAGAGGATGCTGGTGTGGTCGGCGAGCACGCCCAGCACCGCCGCACCCAGGCCGCCCATGCCGAAGGCGAAGCCAAAGAACAGGCCGGAAACCGTGCCGATGCGGTTGGGCATCAATTCCTGCGCGTAGACCAGGATCGCCGAGAACGCCGAGGACAGCACGAAGCCGATGACCATCGTCAGGATCATGGTCCACTGCAGGTCTGCGTACGGCAGCATCAAGGCGAACGGTGCAACGCCCAAAATCGACGCCCAGATCACCGGCTTGCGGCCGATCCGGTCACCCAGCGGCCCGCCAATCAGGGTGCCGGCCGCCGACGCTGCAAGGAAACCGAACAGGTGCAGCTGCGCGCTCTGTACCGACACATGGAATTTCTGGATCAGATAGAACGTGTAGTAGCTGCTCAGACCGGCGATGTAGAAGTACTTGCTGAAGATCAGCACCAGCAGGATGCCGATCACCCAGGCCACAGTCTTCGGCGGCAACAGATTGGCCGGCTTGGCCGCCACCTTGGGCTGCGCGGCCACGGCCAGCAGGTGCTGCTGGTACCAGCGGCTCACATAAGTCAGCAGGCCTATGCCCAACAATGCGGCGCAGGCGAACCAGGCCACACTGCGTTGCCCGTTCGGCACGATCACCGCTGCAGCCAGCAGCGGGCCCACCGCGGTACCGGCGTTGCCGCCCAACTGGAACACCGATTGGGACAAGCCATGGCGACCGCCGGATGCCAGCCGCGCGATGCGCGAGGATTCCGGATGGAAGATCGCCGAGCCGATGCCGACCAGCATCGCCGCCACCAGCACCGTCGCGAAGTTCGGTGCGAACGCCAACAGCAACAGGCCACACAAAGTGGACAGCATGCCCATCGGCAGCGAATACGGCGCCGGCCGCTTGTCGGTTCGCAGGCCGATCAAGGGCTGGAACAAGGACGCAGTGAGCTGGTAGGTCAGCGTGATCAAACCCACCTGGGCGAAACTCAGATGGAACTGACCCTTGAAGATCGGGTACAGCGCCAGGATCAGCGACTGCATCATGTCGTTGACCAGGTGAGAACTGCTGATCGCAGCGAGCACACCTACCGCGACCGGGCGACGTTGTGGGACGGGAGCTGCAAGCGTTGAAGCAGGAGATGACATGGCGTAACCGCGGGATGGGGGCGGACGCGCATGGTAGAGTCGCGGTCAACGTCCATCCTGCGCGATATGGTCATGCATCCTTTCGAAAAGGACATTCCGGATGCCCGAAAAGGCCGTCGCCAGCCGCTCCCGGCCGGGCCGGAAACCGTGGTGTACTGCAAGGCGCGCGACTACCCCAGCGCCACCGTGATTCCGCTGCACCACCATCCGGATCGGCACCAGCTGGTCTACGCGGAAACCGGGGTATTGGTGGTCAATGCAGGCATGGGCCGCTGGGTGGTACCCAGCACGCGGGCGATCTGGATGCCGGCCGGCATCGGCCACCAGGTGCATTGCATCGGCCTGGTGCAGATGCGCAGCCTCTACATCACCCCGGAGGCAATGCCACACGCGCCGGAGACACCCTCGGCGGTGTCCATCACGCCGTTGCTGGCATCGCTGATCCACGCCGCGGTGGAAATACCGGCGCGCTATGCCGAGAACTCGCGTGATGGTCGGCTGATGCGATTGATCCTGGACGAAGTGCAGACCTTGCCGGTGCTGCCGCTACACCTGCCCGAGCCTCGCGACCCGCGGCTGCGCCAGATCGGCAGGCAGCTGCAGCGCCACCCGGACGATGCTTCCACCCTGCAGGACTGGGCGGCGCGCCTGCAGGTGGACGTCAAAACCATCCAGCGCCTGTGTGCGCGCGAACTGGGCATGACCTTCGGCCAATGGCGCCAGCAGGCACGCCTGCTGCGTGCACTGGAACGCTTGGCGGTTGGCGAGAAAGTCATCGACGTTGCATTGGCGCTGGGCTATGAGAGCCCCAGCGCATTCGCCACCATGTTCAAGCGCCGTTTCGGGCTGACGCCGAGCCAGTTCTTCCGCTGAGGGCATATGCGAACCGCCGCGCCGCCGCAGTGGGCAACGCGGCGGACGATGCGCGTCGCTTTCAGCCAGTGGTGGCCGTCGCCGCCTCGTCGATCAGGGCTGCGACTTCCGCCGGATGCGATGCCAACGATGCATGCCCCGCATGCAGCGTTATCACTTTGCGCGCGTTGAGGCGGGCGGACATCGCCTTCTGGTTCTCCGGCGCGATCATCCGGTCCTGGCTGGATATCTGGTACCAGCTTGGCTTGTACTTCCAGGCCGGGTCGCTGATGTTCTCACCGAAGGTACCGGCCAACGGCGCCTTCTGCGTCACGCCCATGACAAAGCCCTCCTCCTCGGGCAGATCCTGGCAGAAGCTCTCATGGAACTTATCCGGCTTCAGCCACAGATAGCCGTCGCTGTCTGGCGCCAGATTCGGTGCTGCGACTGGAAGGTGCTGCTGGGTGATGCCGCCCGGGCTCTCGCCGGCATCGGGAGCAAACGCAGCAATGAACACCAAGGCTTTCACGTTGGGCAGATTGCCAGCCTGGGTGATTACCGCACCGCCGTAGGAATGCCCAGCCAGGACCACCGGCCCGTCGATCTGCACCACCATCTTGCGGGTGCGCTCGGCATCATCAGCCAAGGAAGTAAGTGGGTTTTCCACCGCACGGATGTCCTGATAACCGAGGCGTCTAAGCTCCAGTACCACGCGCGCCCAATGCGCCGCCCCGCCCCAGAAACCATGCACCAGAACTACTGCCGGCTTACCCATGATGTGCACTCCCGCTGGTTGGAATAGTCGATGACAGCGAGCGGGCGCCCCGCCTGTCAGCGCAGGACACTCACCCTGTGCCAGCCATTCTGCGACCCGGCTGTAAACTGGCCGTGACGGATTCATTGCCGGTATTGCGCCGGAATTCCGGTTCCCATTCAGTGCTGAATCGAGCGCAGGCAGCACCGTGGCCAGCCATTGCAAGCCGGCGCCGCTTTCCTTCGCACTGCCTCCAGCATGGGTTCTGCTGCCTTTTCCTGCGCTCGTCGAGCCGGCGGCAGGCCAACCATAAAACGCACCGTTGCACTCCACATGACGGGCCAACTCGCATGCGTCCAACGGTATTCGCTATGCTGCGCGCCCGCTCGCCCGGGACGGACCTGCGCGGGCTTTGCTTTTGTAGTACCCCTTACTTCATTGGATGAGAAATGGCTGCAAACGTAAAACTTGATGCTTTGAGCGAAATTGCGGGCTTCATCGGCGCCGCATTGGTGGACAGCGACAGCGGCATGACGCTGGGTACGCTGGGTGGCGGCGCCATCAACATGGAAGTTGCCGCCGCCGGCAATGCCGACGTCGTGCGCGCCAAGCGCCGCGTGGCCAATTCGCTGGGCCTGAACGAGGTGGTGGAAGACATCCTGCTCACCTTGTCCAAGCAGTACCACCTGATCCGCCCACTGGACGGCAATAAGGACCTGTTCCTGTATGTCGTGCTCGACCGCGGCCATGCCAACCTCGCGATGGCGCGGCATGAGCTGAAGTCCTTCGAGAAGACCCTGGATTTCAAGTAAGCCGCAGCAGTCGCTTGCAGCAAGCAAAAGCCCGGCGAGATGCCGGGCTTTTGCATTGGACAGCAGCACCAAGCGACCAGCATTTTCTCCTTGTAGGAGCGGCGTAAGCCGCGAAGCAGATAGATCTCCAGATGGCACAGATATCTGCAACTGCGGCAATGCCAGCTTCGCGGCTTACGCCGCTCCTACAAAAAGCTGTCAACGCCGCTGTACGTAATTACTTGGGCTCGGCCCGCACATAGCGTTGCCCGTCAAACTCAAACCCCAGCAATTCACCTTGTGCACCGCGCTGGAACTGCAGCGGCTCCAGCACATCCAAGGGCCCATCCTGGGCAGCGAACAGATCCGTCGCAGCAGGCATCAACCTGCGGTTGAGCGCACCAATCCGAAGCTGCAGCCCCTCGACACCGTCCGTCACCTGCGCGGCAACCGGCAACACTTCTCCGCGGAACGCTCCTGCATAGGCAGCATTCGACTCCGGCTTCCATTGCCATCCCTGCCACTGTGGATCGCCATGCTGCTTTGCCTGCCGCGCGCGCATCCCGGCCAACTGCTCGGTCACGCGCTGCGGATAGGCCTTGCGCCGGATCTGCGCCCATGACGCAGCTTCGGGATGGTCCACCAGATACTGGAAGAACTGCACCACGGTGCGCGACGTCAGCCAGCCAGTGGCGTTGTCCGAGTTGGAGAACACGCCGATGCCAACGCCCAGATCCGGTGAGAACGCCATCATGCTGCGTGCGCCGGTATAGCTGCCGCCGTGGATGTACAGCGTGTGGCCCTCGAAATCACATACGTTCCAACCAAACGCGTAGCCATTGCAGGGCAACTCGTAGGCATTGCGGGCCTTGGGATCGACCTGCGCACCGATCCGGTGGGCAGCATCCAGCAAGCGTGCATCGAATTGGGGAGCCAAGGTTGCACCCAGCTGCAAGCGCAACCAACGGCCCATGTCGCGCGGCGAGGTCATCATGCCGCCGGCCGAATGCATCAAGGCGTCAGGCTTGGGTGGCACCAATCGCCAGCCCTGTTCGGTACCCAGCCATTGGTGGTTGAACGCCAGCTGCGCCGGATCGAAGCTGGAGGTATTTGTTGCGGTTTCGTGCAGCTGCAACGGCGTGAACAGGGTTTGCTGCAACCAGTCCTGCCAGGAGCGGCCTGTGTGTTGCTGCAGGATCGCTGCGTAGATGTTGTAACCGAGATTGTCGTAGTCGAAGCCATCGGCGCGTTTGCTGGCGAACTGCTGCAGCAGCTGCGGATACAGGGCCGGATCGGGACTGCCGATGTACGCCTCCAGCGTGGTGATCGCATCCGCGCTCAAAGGCACACGGTGATTGAGCAGGTCCGCCAAGGTCCATGCGGCAGGATCGACGCCGTCAGGCAGGCGCAGCTGCGGCCAGTGATCGGCCAGGCTACTGTCCAAGTGCAGCACGCCCTGCTGATCCAGCACCTGCGCCAGCAATCCCATGTAAGACTTGGTCTGCGACGCGATGTACATCGGCGTGTGCATGGTCAGCCGCGCCTGGCTGCTGGCGTTGCGCAGGCCGCGGGTATAGCCCAGCAATTGCTGGTCACGGTCGACGATCACCACCGCGTAGCCCGGCCCCAGCTCCGGAATGCCATCCAGGAATACCGCCAGCTCCCGCGCCGCCTGTTGCGGCGAGGCCGCCACAGCCGTTGTCACGCCCCCCAGCCAGGCGGGAACCAGTAATAGCAGGGACAGGATGTTGCGCAGATGCATGGTGCGGCTCCGTGGCTGACAAGCGCCACGATGCGCCAGGGCATTGCCCAGGGTCTTGAACGGATTGAACCTGCTCACGCCTGCAACAGCGCGCGCAGGCGCGCCGGGGTCAGCCCGCTGTGCGTGCGGGCAATCCGGCTGAAATGGGATTGGTCGGCAAAGCCGGCCTGCTGCGCCACATCAACCAGGGCCTGCCCGTTGGCCAACAGCGGCAGGGCGCGCTGCAACTGCGCGCGGGCGCGGAACACCGACGGCGCACAGCCCATCCAACGCGCGAAGGCACGGGCGACGTACACCGGATGCACGCCAAGCTCACCAGCCAGGTCGGCCAACTGCACATTTTCATCCTGCAGACGCTGGCAGTACAACGCCAACCAACGTGGCGGCGTGCCGCTGGGGCGCTCGTCCGGGGCGACCATGCCAGCCAGCAATTCCCAGAGCCGGGCATCAATATCCGCAGCGACCAGCTCGCCTGCAAACAAGGCCGACAACAGTCCCCGTCCCTGCAGCAGCAACGGCTGCAGCGCATGCCCGCGCCATTGCCAGGCACGGCCGATACCGAGCTTGTCCTGCAGGTCGAACGATGCCGGCAGGTCGATACCCAGCATCAGCGCACCGCTCGGCCCGTAATCATTGGCATGGGCGACGCCCGCCTGCTTCACGCCCAATGCTGGCACGGCCAGCCGCTCCTCGCCCTGCCCGGTCTGCTCCATCAAGGTGCCGAGCAGCAACAGCGAGAGCTGGTGACAATCGTGCGCGTGTCGGTGCATGCGCTCACCCGGTGCATACCAACTGACCCGTGCAGCCAGGCGCTCGCCACTGAACACCCGGCGTCGGGTTGGGCCCTGCGCGGCATCGATCCGATGCGTGGTTGGCGGCAAAGACATGGCGTGGCGCGGGCAGCAGGGAGTGAACGCAGTCTAGCCAAGCCGCAGGTCGGCACACCTGCCGTTGGTCGTGGTAGCGCAAGCCAGGCCCGGCCGCTGCGCGCGCGCCGGTCCCGACCCAGCAGATTGATCGACTCAGCCCTTTGGCGCCGCCAGCAGGTACTTCAAGCCATGCATGAAGCCACGCGGTGCAACGCTGAGATGGTCCTCGTCATTGAGCACATCCAGCTTCAGCTCCAGTGGCTGGCCACCACGCGCGCCCAGCAAACCAATCATGCGCTGCGCATCCACCACCATGTCGGCATCGCCGCCGTGCTGCACCGACTCATACTCGCCGACATACATATAGGCCCGCACGGGGAGCTCGGCGGGCTTGCCTGCCGCGGCCAGTCGACGCTCCATCTCGTGCTTGTCGAACCAGTACGACGGGCTGCCAAGGATGTAACCGCTGAACAGTTGTGGGCGTTCCAGCAGCACCTGCGTCCCCAGCAAGGCACCGTAGGAATGGCCGAGGAACATGCGCCGGCTTTCGTCACTGCGGTAGCGATTGGCCACGAATGGCAGCGCCTGCGTTTCCAGGTAGGTGATGTAGTCGCTGGCGCCACCGTGCACGGCATCGGCCGGCGAGCTACTCGGGCCATTGGCGGTGGGCGTGTAATCGCGCCGGCGGCTCTGCATGCCGCCCTCGCCCTTGGCATAGGACAGGCCGACCAGGATGAAGTCCTCGATCTTGCGGCCTTCGACATTCAATCGCCGCGCCATCTGCCAGACCAACGGGAACGCATAGTCGGCGTCGGTGACGTACAAGACCGGATAGCGCTTGTCCGGGTTGTCCGCGTAGCCGCCTGGCAAGGCCACGAACACCTGGTAGTTGCGGCCACTGACCGGATCCGGCACGTCCCAGACTTCACTGCCCAGCACCTCATAAGGCTTGCCTTCGCCACGCTGCGCGGTTGCTGCTGCAGGCTTCGCAGCAGCCGCTTCTGGTGCGGCGTTGGGTGCAGCCTGGTGAGCACCACTACAGGCGCTCAGCGCCACCATTGCCATTACCGACATCATCCATTTGCTCAAGCAGACACTCCAGTCATCGTGATCAATACCCGATGATGGCATGGCACAGCTCCGATCCGAAGACTGTCTCTCCCGCTTGCATGCGCATTGCGGAGCAGCTCAGCCGCCACCTTTGAAGCGCACAAGTCGTTGATTCCTTTGGGACGACACACTGCTGTCGACTTACTGTCGTGTTGTCGAACGCAGTTGCCCGGCAGTCTCGCAGCTCGGCTAACATCGGCAGGAGTGCAGCATGGAAGATCAAACAGTGAAGATCGACGGAAAGCGGATCAGGCTACTGCGCGAAGCCCGCGGCTGGTCGCAGGAACACCTGGCCAGCATCTGCGGTTTGAGCCCGCGCACGGTGCAACGGCTGGAAACCGAAGGCAACGCCTCGCTTGAGTCGCGGATGGCGGTTGCGGCAGCGCTGGAGGTTACAGCGGAGGATCTACTGCATGCAGAGCCTGCCGAGGTTGCAGCGATCGAGAACAGGCCTCCGGTTATCGCACCAACGGCTCCAGGAATACGTCCCGAGAACCTGGTGTTTGGCTTGGCCCTGCTGGTGATGGCGATCCTGTATGGCGCCTATAACGTCGGCAAGGATATGGCGCTGCGCGACAACGCGCTCTGCGATGCAAAACCGGCCCAGTGCCAGCGTTGAGCTGGCTGCACGCTGATTGATTGTTTGTAGGAGCGGCGTAAGCCGCAAAGCAGAGACGTCATCAGATGTCATCGGTGCTTGGGACTTCAGCCATGTCAGCTTCGCGGCTTACGCCGCTGCCACAAATACAAAGACCGATGCCAGCGTACTGACATCGGTCTTTGATTGATTCCTTGCTTGGGCAGGCAACACCGGTGCTGCCTGCAGCCAATCACTTACTTGGCCTTACCCTGGTTGGCCACGGCCTCGGCGGCCTTCTTGGCGGCTTCCGGGTCGCCCAGGTACCGGAACGACTTGACGGTGAGGTCGTCGTTCAATTCGAACAGCAACGGGATGCCGGTCGGGATGTTGAGCTCAAGGATGGCTTCCTTGCTCACGTTGTTGAGGTACTTGTAGAGCGCGCGCAGCGAATTGCCGTGGGCGGTGACCAGCACGGTCTTGCCCTCCTTCAACTGCGGAGCGATGGCATCGTGCCAGTACGGCAACACACGATCCAGCGTGGTCGCCAGCGACTCGGTGGCCGGCAGCGCATTGCGGTCCAGGCCGGCGTAGCGACGGTCATGGATCGGATGGCCCGGGTCGGCCAGGTCCATCGGCGGCGGCGGGATGTCGTAGGAACGACGCCATACCTTGACCTGCTCCTCGCCGTGCTTGGCAGCGGTTTCGGCCTTGTCCAGGCCCTGCAGGCCACCGTAATGGCGCTCGTTCAAACGCCAGGACTTGTTGACCGGCAACCAATCCTGACCCAGTTCGCCCAGTGCACCCTGCAAGGTGTGGATGGCACGCTTCAGCACCGAGGTGTGGGCTACGTCGAACTGCAGGCCTTCTTCCTTCATCAGCCGGCCGGCGTTGGCGGCCTCCTGGCGGCCCTGCTCGGTGAGGTCCACGTCCACCCAGCCGGTGAAGCGGTTATCGAGGTTCCACTGGCTCTGGCCATGGCGCAACAGCACGAGTTTGCGGGTCACTGCGGAGGTCTCCGGATGGGGAAGTAAGACAGCGATTGTAGCCCCTTCACGCTGGCATCCGTTCTTTGTCGGGGGTTTGGGTATGGGAGCGATGTAGTTGCAGGGGAGACTGGTTTTGTTTGTTTGGTGAATGAGCGGGAGCAAGAGCTCACCCCTCCCCAGCCCTCCCCTTGCCTTTGGCAAAGGGAGGGGGCGAAGCAGCAGCCCTGCGCGCAACCGAGCTCTGGCCCCCTCCCTTTCGCGCAGCGAAGGGGAGGGTTGGGGAGGGGTGACGCTTCAAGCTGTCCCACCCTCCCCACCAAAACAACAATCCATTCCCCGCACGACAACCCCCTCTTCGCTTCCACCGTGCCATCCTGCCCCCACATTCAAACACCCCGGAGCAGCCAGCCATGACCACCATCATCAGCCCGCGCGTCCACGACCTTGGTGGCTTCCAGGTACGCCGCGCGGTTCCCTCGCTGCAGGCGCGCAGCGTTGGCTCGTTCGTATTCGTGGACCATATGGGCCCGGCCATCTTCAGCCCCGGCCAAGGCATCGATGTGCGTCCACACCCGCATATCGGCCTGGCCACGGTCACCTTCCTGTGGGCCGGGCAGATCGGCCACCGCGATACCCTGGGGTCGGAGCAGATCATCCGCCCCGGCGACGTCAACTGGATGACCGCCGGCCGTGGCATCGCCCACTCCGAGCGCAGCCCCGGCGAGGCGCGCGAGCACGCGCAGGCCCTGCATGGCATGCAGACCTGGGTGGCGCTGCCCAAGAGCCATGAGGAAACCGACCCCGGCTTCTTCCACTTCTCTGCGGACCAGTTGCCACAGCAGCGCCGCGACGGTGCCTGGCTGCGGGTGATCGCCGGCCGCGCCTATGGCGAGGAATCACCGGTCAAGGTGTTCGCCGACACCTTGAACGTCGCCATCGACCTTGAGCCTGGCGCCGAGATCGACCTGGACAACTCCCATGTAGAGCGCGCGCTCTACATCCTTGAGGGCGACGCCCAGTTGGATGGGGTGGATGTACCTACCCAGCACCTGATCATTCCCGAGCCCGGCGCACACAGCCGTCTGCGCGCCAAGACGCCGCTCAAGGCCATGCTGATGGGGGGCGAACCGCTGGATGGGCCCCGCCACCTGTGGTGGAACTTCGTCTCCAGCTCCAAGGAGCGCATCGAGCAGGCCAAGGACGATTGGCAGAACGGTCGCTTCGGCACGATTCCCGGCGATGACAAGGAATTCATCCCCCTACCCCGCTGAACCCACTTTCCTCGTCACAGCAAGGGCGGAACTCCCATGGCCGCCCCTGCTTTGCTGTAGTTGGTAACCCGCAAATCGCGCATAGACCAAAAGCACTACAGTTGCTCGGGCGAAATAGTTAGCGAATTTGTTACTCACTTCACCCGCTTCTCCGTTATTTTCCCCACACCCGTACCGGGGAAAACATAGGGAACGACACGATGAGCATGGGAAAGCGTTTGGCCGCCGAGTTCCTCGGCACCTTCTGGTTGGTATTGGGCGGTTGCGGCAGCGCGGTATTGGCAGCCAAGTTCGGCGGTGATGCCAATCCGCTGGGTATTGGTTTTGTCGGGGTTGCGCTGGCCTTCGGCCTGACCGTACTGACCGGCGCCTATGCGTTCGGTCATGTCTCCGGCGCGCACTTCAACCCGGCCGTCAGTATCGGTCTGTGGGCCGGCGGTCGCTTCCCTGCCAAGGACCTGCTGCCCTACATCGTGGCGCAGGTACTGGGAGGCATCGTCGCTGCCTTCATCCTGTTGCAGATCGCCAAGGGCAATGCCAGCTTCCTGATCGATGGCAGCCAGGCCGGCGCCTTCGCCAGCAATGGCTACGGCGCGCTGTCGCCGGGTGGCTACACCGTCGCTGCTGCATTCCTGTGCGAAGTGGTGCTGACCGCGGTGTTCCTCGTCGTGATCATGGGTGCTACCCACGGCCGTGCCCCGGCCGGCTTCGCTCCGATCGCCATTGGCCTGGCGTTGACCCTGATCCACCTGATCAGCATTCCGGTCACCAATACCTCGGTCAACCCCGCCCGCTCCACCGCCGTTGCGCTGTTTGCCGGCTCCGGTGCGATCAGCCAGCTGTGGCTGTTCTGGGTGGCACCGATCCTGGGTGCGGCCATCGGCGGCCTGGCTTACAAGTGGATTGGCAGCGACAAGTAAGTCGCATCGATGGTTTCATTTGTTAGTAACTCCCCGGAACGGCCCCTATAAGGGGCCGTTCCTTTTGCGCTGCAAAAGACACTTTGCAACTGACCGGGATTTTGTAATACCGTCGCAACTTGGCTGGCGCGCATGGGGATGCACGTATACAGGGACGGATACCGCCCACCAGCCAGTACTGACTTCAGAACCATCCACACGTTTTTCGTCGCGCCGTCAGGCCGATGTTCCATGGGGGAATGCGAAGTGAAGACTGTTCTTGTTTTTTCTGCCGCGCTGGCGCTCGCAACCAGCGTCAACGCTTCCGCCCAGCAGGCCGTGCAATGCCCATCCCTGCCAGCCAGTAGCGGCCTGCATTGGGAGCAACAGACCCAGAGCGATTTCATCGTCTGCAAAGCCACCACCGAAGACGGCCGCGCTGTCCTCAACATGATGTTGAGCGGGCGTGATCCGGGCCTGTCCTTGAACCGCCCGCTGCGCGCGGAAAAAGGCGCGTTCGGCGGCACCGAGATGCATTGGTACAAGCTGGACATGGGCGGCCGCGACCTGCCGGGCCTGGAGTCGCGCCGCATCAGCGTGGTCAAGCTGGACAAGAACCGCTATGCGCAGATCTGGATCGACGCCGCCGACAATGCCGAGCTGGGCACCCTGCAGACCCTGACCCAGACCTTGAACCTCAATCCGTCTGCTTTGGCTGGCAGCAACTAAGAGCCGATCAATCCAGGCCTGTTGTTGCACGGCAATTGCTGCCGATCCCGTCGCATCGCGCACGGGACCGGTCGTCGTTCAGAAGCGGCCTTCCTGATAGTCGACAAAGGCCTGCATCAATTCCTCTCGGGTGTTCATCACGAACGGCCCATGCCGTGCCACCGGCTCGCGCAGCGGACGCCCGGCCACTACGATCAAGCGCGCGCCCTCGGCACCGGCACGCATGTGCAGCGTGCTGCCACCACCCAGCACCGCCAATTGCTGCAGTTCAAGCGCGCGCGACGCCTCGCCCTCGCCCAACGACACGTCACCTTCGAACACATAGGCGAAGGCGCTATGGCCTTCAGGCAAACGGTAACTCCAGGCAGAGCCCGCGCTCAGTTCGATATCCAGATAAACAGGATCGGTGGCGGGCTGCTGGATCGGTCCGCTGACCGAATCCACCGTGCCGGCAATCACTTTCACACTCACACCTTCAGCCGGCGCCAATTGCGGGATGCGCTCGGGCGCGAACTCCTGATAGCGCGGCGCGCTCATCTTGTCGCGCGCAGGCAGGTTCACCCACAGCTGGAAGCCACGCATGCGGCCGGACTCCTGCTCGGGCATCTCCGAATGCACCAGGCCGCGGCCGGCAGTCATCCACTGAACGCTGCCGGGGGTAAGCAAACCCTCGTTGCCATGGTTGTCCTTGTGACGCATGCGTCCATCGAGCATGTAGGTCACCGTCTCGAAACCCCGGTGCGGATGGTCGGGAAACCCGGCGATGTAATCCTCGGCCCGCTCGGTGCCGAACTCGTCCAGCATCAGGAACGGGTCCAGCTCCGGCAGCGATGGCGTACCAATGACCCGGGTCAGGCGGACACCGGCACCGTCGGAAGTTGGCATGCCGCGGATGCTGCGCAGCACCCGGGCGGAATCGTTGCTACTCATAAGGAAGCTCCTTGGACTTGCGACAGACAATGGACGCCCTTGCCGATCAAACCAATCATCACAGTTGCAACCATTTGTTCCGCAAGGCTACCTCCGGAACACCACGCATCCTCGCAGTCATCTTCAATAAGACAGGGACCTAAGACCAAAGTCGCATCCAATTCAGCTGCCATGCACATTGACCCCCGACCTGCATGGGTAGACCCTTGCAGGCATTCCCCTGCGAGGCGACTCGATGAAAGGTTTTTCCAAAGCCGGATGGGCGCTGCTGTCCCTGATAGGCGCGTTCTGTCTAGGCGTCGTGGCGCTACGCCGCGGCGAACACATCAATGCTCTATGGATCGTGGTGGCAGCGGTTTCGCTGTACCTGGTGGCCTTCCGCTACTACGGCCTGTTCATCGCCAACAAGGTGCTGGGGGTTGACCCCACCCGCGCAACGCCGGCGGTCATCAACAACGATGGCTTGGACTATGTGCCCACCAACAAGCACGTCTTGTTCGGCCACCACTTCGCCGCCATTGCCGGCGCCGGCCCACTGGTCGGCCCGGTGCTTGCCGCACAGATGGGCTACCTGCCCGGTACGCTTTGGCTGATAGCCGGCGTGGTGCTGGCAGGCGCGGTGCAGGATTTCATGATCCTGTTCATCTCCACGCGTCGCAACGGCCGCTCGCTGGGCGATCTGGTGCGTGAGGAAATGGGCCAGGTGCCTGGCACCATCGCCTTGTTCGGCGTCTTCATGATCATGATCATCATCCTCGCGGTGCTGGCGATGATCGTGGTGAAAGCATTGGAGGGCAGCCCCTGGGGCATGTTCACGGTGATCGCGACAATGCCGATTGCCATGTTCATGGGCATCTACATGCGCTACATCCGCCCGGGCAAGATCGGTGAGATTTCTATCGTTGGCCTGGTGCTGCTCATCGCGGCGATCTGGTACGGCGGCAAGGTTGCCGCTGATCCGGTGATGGGCCCGATGTTCACCTTCACTGGCATCCAGATCACCTGGATGCTGATCGGCTACGGCTTCGTCGCCGCCGTTCTGCCGGTGTGGTTGCTGCTGGCCCCGCGTGACTACCTGTCCACCTTCCTCAAGATCGGCACCATTGTCGGCCTGGCGATCGGTATCCTGATCGTGATGCCGGAGCTGAAGATGCCGGCGCTGACCCAGTTCACCGACGGCACTGGCCCGGTGTGGAAGGGCAGCATGTTCCCGTTCCTGTTCATCACCATTGCCTGCGGCGCGGTATCCGGCTTCCATGCGCTGATCAGTTCGGGCACCACGCCCAAGCTGCTGGCCAATGAAGGCCACACCGCCTACATCGGCTACGGTGGCATGCTGATGGAATCGTTCGTGGCCATCATGGCCATGGTCGCAGCCTCGATCATCGAGCCGGGCATCTACTTCGCCATGAACAGCCCGGCAGCGATCATCGGCACCGACGTGGTGCACGCGGCACAGGTCGTCACCAACTGGGGCTTTGCCATCACCCCGGACCAGCTGACCGCAACCGCGGCGGAGATTGGTGAAACCACCATCCTCTCGCGCGCCGGTGGCGCCCCCACCCTGGCTGTGGGCATCGCGCAGATCCTGCACGCGGTGCTGCCGGGCGAAGGCATGATGGCGTTCTGGTACCACTTCGCCATCCTGTTCGAAGCCCTGTTCATCCTGACCGCCGTCGATGCGGGTACCCGTTCGGGCCGCTTCATGCTGCAGGACCTGCTCGGCAACTTCGTCCCGGCCCTGCGCCGCACCGACTCGTGGGTGGCCAGCTTCATCGCCACCGGTGGCTGCGTCGCGCTGTGGGGTTACTTCCTGTACCAGGGCGTGACCGATCCGCTGGGCGGCATCAACATGTTGTGGCCGCTGTTCGGCATCGCCAACCAGATGCTGGCCGGCGTGGCGCTGCTGCTGTGCACCGTGGTGCTGTTCAAGATGAAGAAGGACAAGTACGCCTGGGTGCCGCTGGTCCCGGCCATCTGGCTGCTGATCTGCACCACCGCAGCCGGCTTCATCAAGATCTTCTCCGACGTTCCCGCAGTGGGCTTCCTGGCCCAGGCGCACAAGTACCGTGACGCCATTGCCGCCGGCGAGTTGCTGGCACCGTCGAAGAACTTCGACCAGATGCACCAGGTGATGGTGAACAACTACATCAACACCGGCCTGACCGCGCTGTTCCTGTTCGTGGTGTTCGCGGTGCTGGTGTACTCGATCAAGACCATCGCCGCTGCACGTCGCTCGCCGGTGCGCACCGACAAGGAAACCCCGTACGTGGCACTGAAGCCGCACGAGGTTGATCTGTAATGGGCACCGAGCTGGTCCCCGTCGGCCAGTACCAGACGTTCCGCCGCACCTGGCGGCGTCTGGTGCAGACCGCGCGGCTTTGCTGCGGCGTGCCGGACTACGACAACTATGTCCGGCACATGCGCGAGAAGCATCCTGACCGCGAGGTCATGGATTACAAAACCTTCTTCCGCGAACGACAGGAAGCCCGCTTCGGCGGCAGGAGCGGCTTCCGCTGCTGCTGAGCACAGCGGAGACGAACAAAAAGGCGGCGCCATTGGCGCCGCCTTTTTGCTATCTGCCCTGTAGTGCCGAGCCATGCTCGGCAGAGGCCTTACCGATAACCCGCTTTGTAGGAGCGGCGTAAGCCGCGAAGCCGGATGATCATGCAATTGCAGTAACGGCGCCATCTGTAGCTGCAATAGCTTCGCGGCTCACGCCGTTCCCGCAACCGCGGCCTCCGCTGCGGCTGCAGCTGCGGAGAAAAACAGCAAGAAGGCGGCGCCAATGGCGCCGCCTTCTTGCCATCTGCCCTGTAGTGCCGAGCCAAGCTCGGCAGAGGCGTTACCGACAACCCCATCTGTAGGAGCGGCGTAAGCCGCGAAGCTGGTGTTGCTGCAGATCACGCCATCATCGCAATCGCATGATGTGTAGGTTTCGCGGCTTACGCCGCTCCCACAACACCAGCCAAAGGCTCAGGCGCCAGCCATCCACTTCAGCATCAGGCCAGTCATGTAGGCGATCACCGTGCCGGTGGCATAGCCCACCGTGCCCAACAGCACGCCCACCGGCGCCAGCGTCGGGTGGAATGCAGCTGCCACCACTGGTGCCGATGCCGCCGCACCGATATTGCCCTGCGAGCCAATGGCGAAGAAGAACAGCGGAGTGCGCAGCATCCGGCCAACCACGTACAGCAGGCCGATATGCACGCCCATCCAGATCACACCGAGCAGGAACAACCAGGGGCGATCGGCCAGCGACAGCAGATCCATCTGCATGCCGATGCAGGCAATCAGGAAATACAGGAACAAGGTGCCGATCTTCGATGCACCCGCCGCTTCCAGGTTGCGCGCACGGGTAAAGCTCAGCAGCAGGCCGGCAACGGTGGAAAGCATCACCACCCATACAAATGACGAATCCAGCGAGGCCTTGCTGGCCCAACTGACATTGGCACCAAACCAAGCAGCCAGCGGCGTCGCCAGGGCATGCGCAAGACCAACAACACCCAGGCCGACGCCGACGATCACCATCAGGTCGGTCAGGCTTGGATTGCGCGCACTCTTGGCTTCGTATTCGGCGATGCGACGCTTCATGTCATCGATGGCCGAGGTATCGGCACCGCTCTTGGCATCGATCGCCTGCGAGCGGCCAGCCAACCACAGCAGCACCGCCATCCACAGGCTGGCGCAGGCCACATCGACGACCGCGATCTGACCGAAGGTGGTCGCATCGACGTTGAAGGTTTCGCGCATGGCCGCCATGTTGGCGCCGCCGCCAATCCAGCTGCCGGCCAACGCCGCCATGCCGGCCCAGGTGTCACCGGCCACGGTTTCCGGATGGATGAACTTCATCACCTGGAACGACACCGCCGCACCCAGCACGATGCCCACGGTGCCGGTGACGAACATCACCAGCAACTTGGGGCCAAGCCTGGCAATGCCTTTCAGGTCGATGGAGAGCGTCAGCAGGACCAGCGCCGCCGGCAGCAATACGTCACGCGCGATAGGGTTGTAGAGCTTGGTGCTGTGCCCGTCGATCAAGCCGGTGGTGTTGTAGATGGCGGGTATGAAGTAGCACAGCAGCAGTGCCGGCACCCAGGCGAAGACCTTCTTCCAGAACGGGGTTGGGCCGCTGGCCAGCCAGAAGATCAGGGCCAATGTGGCAGCGATCAGGCCGAGGCCGACGATGTCATTGGTGATGAGCGCAGTATTGGGTTCGGTCGGCATAAGGCCTGTTCCTGTCGATCGAAGGGAAATAAAAACGCCACGTTGGTGACGTGGCGTGGGAAGGTGGAGCCTAGCATGATGGCGGACAGGGGTCTTGTTCAGCGAAAGCAGCGCTGCGCGCCTCCCCTCTCCCCAACCCCTCTCCCGCAAGGGGAGAGGGGCTCAAATCAAGGCGAGTGCCAGCAACACCGGTCATTGCAGCGTTGGAGCCCCTCTCCCATCGCGGGGCGTAAGGAGCGACTTGCAAACCACGGGTTCGGAGAGGGGGAACGTCCAACGCGCGCTAAAACTCACCCGGCCCCAGCCATCGCCCGCAAGGTAATCCCCACCAAGTAGGCCGCACCGGTACCCACGGCATAACCCAAGGTACCCAGCAGCACACCCACCGGGGCCAAGGCCGGATGGAAGGCGGTCGCCAGCACCGGCGCCGAGGCCGGGCCACCGATATTGCTCTGCGAGGCAATGGCGAAATAGAAGAACGGCACCTTCAGCAGTTTGCCGGCCAGCCACAGCAGCACGATGTGCACGCCGATCCACAGCACGCCCAGCGCGAACAACCACGGCTTCTCCAGCAACGCCAGCAGATCCATCTGCATGCCGATGCAGGCGATCAGGAAGTACAGGAACATCGAGCCCCACTTCGACGCGCCCACGCCTTCCAGCTCGCGCACGCGGGTGAAGCTCAGGCCCAGGCCGATGAAGGTCGCCAGCATCACCACCCACACGAACGGCTTGTCCATGCTCACCGAGCTGGACCAGCTGACGTTTGCGGCAAACCACTCGGCCAGCGGTGCGGCCAGGCCGTGCGCCAATGCGACCGCACCGAAGGCCACACCGGCCATCACCATCAGGTCACCCAGCGCAGGAATGCGCGCATGCTGTGCCTGGTAGCTGGCCACGCGATCACGCAGATCATCCAGCGCGCGTGTATCGGCGCCGCTGCGCTTGTCCATGGCCGGTGCACGTGACGCGAAGAAGATCAGCACCGCCATCCACACGTAACCGACGCCCACATCCACCACTGCGAACTGGCCGAAGGTGGTGGCATCGACCTCGAAGATTTCCTTCATCGCCAGCATGTTGGCACCGCCGCCGATCCAGCTGCCGGCCAGCGCTGCCATGCCACCCCAGGTTGCTCCCGCAACGGTTTCCGGATGCAGCCAGGCCATTACCTGGAACGCGACCACCGCACCAAGCATGATGCTCAGCACCGCCGCCACATACATCGCCAGCATCTTCCAGCCCAGACCGAGGATGCCTTTCAGGTCGATGGACAGCGTCAACAGCACCAGCGCCGCGGGCAGGAACACATCGCGCGCGATCGGGTTGTAGAGCTTGGTGGTTTCGCCGTCGATCAGGCCGACGGTGTTGTACACGCCGGGAATGAAATAACACAGCAGCAACGCGGGTACGAAGCTGTAGAACTTTTTCAGCAGCGGATTGCTGCTGCCCGATGTCCAGAAAATAACGCCCAAGGTGGCGGCGATCAGGCCGAACACGATGATGTCATTGCTGATGAGTGCGCCTGTTGCGGCTGCCATCATCGTCTATCCCCTTGATTACCTGGTGTGGGCAAACCCCCGCCCTTGAAGAAAACCTGCCGCCACACCTCATCAGGAACAGAAGACAGGGATAGCGCAGAACGAAGCAACATCGGCGCGTCCTGCGCCCCTTCCGGCCATGCCGACCCGGCAGAACAACAACACTCCCCATCCCCTGCCTGGCAATCAACAGCCAGGCAGGACGACAACTACAGACGTTGGATGCTACTCACGATGACACCACGCTGCTGCTGATACTCCGCCTCGCTGAGCAAACCTTTTGCGCGGAGCTCATCCAGTTGCTGCAGACGTTGCTGCAGGCTCAACGCCCCCGTCGCCGGACCTGATCTACCTGCTGCACGTACACACAGCCAGACAACCAAGGCGATGCCGCCTGCAAGAAACACAAATCCGACGAACAGAACAAGCAGATGCCAGATGCTGAACATTCCCATCGATCCCGCCTCCATGACAACGAGCACAAGAATGTAGCGCGGCGCAGGGCCTGAATCGTGGCGCAGGCCAAAAAGAAAAGGCGCGCCAACGGCGCGCCTCTCCATGACCTGTTACTCGCCGATGTGCTGCTTCAACCAGCCATTGACCGTGTCATGCCACTGCACGCTGTTGTGCGGCTTCAGCACCCAGTGGTTCTCGTCCGGGAAGTACAGGAACTTGGACTCGATACCCTGACGCTGCAGCGCGGTGAACGTGGCCAGGCCCTGCTCCACCGGGATGCGGTAATCCAGCTGGCCCTGCACCACCAGCATCGGCTTCTTCCAGTTGGCGACGTGGTTGACCGGGTTGAACTTCTCGTAGTTCTGCGGCACGTCGTACGGGGTACCGCCCTGTTCCCACTCGGTGAACCACAGTTCTTCGGTGGCATAGCCCATGGCGCGCTGGTCGAACACACCGTCGTGGTTCACCAGGCACTTCCACGGCTCGTTCCAGTTGCCGGCGATCCAGTTGACCATGAAGCCGCCGTAGCTGGCGCCCAGCGCACAGGCCTTGTCGCCGTTGAGGAAGCTGTACTTCTGCTGCGCCGCGGCCCAGCCCTTCTGCAGGTCTTCCAGCGGGCGGTCACCCCAATGCTGGCTGATCGCATCGGTGAAGGCCTGGCCGTAGCCGGTGGAGCCGTGGAAATCGATCATCACCACTGCGTAGCCCTGGCCCGCATAGGTCTGCGGGTTCCAGCGGTAGCTCCAGCCATTGCCGAAGCTGCCCTGCGGGCCGCCGTGGATCAGGAAGGCCACCGGGTACTTCTTGCCTTCCTGGTAGTTGTGCGGCTTGACCACGTAACCGTGCACGGTCTCATCGTTCCAGCCCTTGAACGAGAACTGCTCGAAGTCACCGAAGTTCACGCCGTCCAGCATTTCGCCGGCACTCTGGGTGATGGCGCGCTGCGGTGCGCCGGCAGCGGTGCTGCTGGTGAACACCTGGTCGCCGCTCTTCAGCGAGTTGCGGGTGAAGGCCAGCGCATCACCGGCGATGTCGAAGGAGGAGATGCTGCCCTCGCCCACCAGCTTGGTCGGCTCGCCATTGGCGATGTTGACCGCGAACAGCGGGTGTTCGCCCATGTCCTGTGCGGTGGTGTAGATGGTCTGGCCGTCGGCCGACAAGGTGATGCCATCAGCCGAACGGTCCCACTGCGCGGCGATCTCATTGACCTTGCCGCTGGCCAGGTCCATCGCCATCAGGCCGAAGCGGTCAGCTTCGAAACCCGGGCGCTTCATCGCGCGGTAGAACAGGGTCTTGCCGTCGGCGCTGAACACCGGGCCGGCATCCCATGCGGGGTTGGCAGCGGTCAGGTTGACCGGCGCCTGCTTGCCGGCAGCATCGAGCTTGTACAGGTCGAAGTTGGTCGACCACGGCTCCTTGCTACCCTGCACGCGGATGCTGGCGACGACGGTCTTGCCATCCGGCGACCAGACGAAGTCTTCGTTGCCACCAAACGGCTTGGACGGTGCATCGCCGGCCAGCGTCGCGCTGATAGCGGAAGCCCCCTTCACCGCGGCTGCGCCTGCAGCCGGCAGCGGTGCCACGAACAAGGTGTTGCGACGGCCGTCGGCCCAGGTATCCCAATGGCGCACGAACATGCTGTCGTAGACCTGGCCGCTGCTCTTGTCAGCCTTTTCCTTCTCAAGACGCTTGCTGGTGCAAGCCAGGTCCGAGCCGCAGTCCTGGAACACGCCGGCGCTGAACAGCACGCGGTCGCCCTGCGGTGAGATGCGGTAGCTGTCCACGTCGAGTGCGAAATCGGTGAGCTGGCGCGGCTCGCCGCCAGCCAGCGGCATCACGTACAGCTGCTGGCTGCCGTTCTTGGCGCTGAGGAAGTACACGTTCTGGCCTTCGATTGAGGCCGAATTGACGTTCCAGCCAGCCGGGGTCAACTGCTTCGGCGGTGCCATGTCGCGGGTGCGCAGGTCGCGGATCCACAGGCTGCTGCTAGCCTTGAGGTCGGCATCGACGATGCGCTTGGCGAACACCACCTGCGCGCCATTGGCGCTGAGCAGCGGCGCGGACGCGCGGTCCAGCTTGACCATGTCGCGGACTTCAAAACCGCGCGCACTGGCCAATGATGGCAAGGCGGCCAACAGGCACAGCGGCAACAGGGCGTGACGAAGCTTCATGGGCAACTCCCAGGCAGAGGCAAACCCCGATGGTAGGCGGCCAGCCCGCCCCACTGCAAAGGCTTGAAGTCATGCCCGCACAACCGCCGGAAACAGCAAAGCCGCCCAAGGGGCGGCTTTGGCTTGAGCCCCCTCCCCTTGGTCGCAGGCCAAGGGGAGGGTTGGGGAGGGGTGCTTTGGCTTTGACTCTAAAGCTTCAAACCCCCAGCCAAGTCAAAATCAAAAGCTCCCCCCATCCGCCCCTTCGGGGCACCTTCCCCCGCAAGCGGGAGAAGGGACAGCAGCTCCATCCGCCCTTCAGCCCCCCCCCGCCTTCGCGGGGGCAGGCCCTTTTGTTCCCCCGCAGGCGGGAGAAGGAAAGGCCGTGCGATCCGTCGAGCTTCAGCCCTTAGGCCTTCGCCGCCGGCTCGCCCTTCTTGCCGATGCGGTACATCAGCAGGCCAACCAGGAACAGCACGAACAGACCCACCCAGGCCGACACGCTTGCCCAGGTATCGGCAAAGCCGCCCAACGGCAGCGCCAGCACGTCGCCCTGGCCGCTGACCACGATCGGCACCGCGATTGCGATACCCATCAAGGCCTCACCGGTAATCAGGCCAGCGGCAAACAGCACGCCCGGGCGGTGCACGCGGTCACGGCCTTCTTCGTCGTCGGCACGCAGCTTGTGGAAACGCTCGACCAGGTGGGCCAGCAGCCCGCCGAGGAAGATCGGCACCATCAGTTCCAGCGGCAGGTAGATACCGATGGCGGCAGCCAGCACCGGCACGCGGAAGCGCTTGCCGGTCTTCTTCAGCCATTCGTCGATGGCGATGATCACCGCACCGACGCCGGCGCCCAGTGCAATCATGCCCCACGGCAGTTCACCACCGAACAGACCACGCGCAACCGAGGCCATCAGGTTGGCCTGCGGTGCTGCCAGCGAGTTCGGGTGCTCAGCGGTCGGTGCGCCGATGCCGTAGGCATGGGCCAGCAGGTTCAGCACCGGCGCCATGATCAGGGCGCAGGAGAACGCGCCGATGCCCAGCATCAGCTGCTGCTTCCACGGCGTCGCGCCGACCAGATAACCGGCCTTGAGGTCCTGCAGGTTGTCACCGCCAACGGCAGCCGCACAGCAGACCACCGCACCAATCATGATCGCGGCCACCGCACCCAGCGGAGCACCGCCGACGCCGACCGGAATCAGGCCGTCCTTGCCCAGCAGCAGCACCAGCACCACCGAGGCGAACAGGATGGTGGAAATGGTGATGCCCGAGACCGGGTTGTTGGACGAACCAATCAGACCAGCCAGGTAGGCCGACACCGACACGAACAGGAAGCCGGCGACGATCATGATGATGGTCATCGGGATCGACACATGCCACTGGCCGACGATGGCCTGGTACAGGCCCAGCAGCGGCAGGGTGAAGGCGATCAGCGCGATCAGCATCCACTTCATCGGCAGGTCGCGCTCGGTCTCGGCCAGGGCCGGGCCACTGCTCTTGCGGGCAGCAGCGAAACCACTCTTGACGCCATTGAGCAGCGACTTGCGCAGCGAGAACAGGGTCCATACGCCGCCGATCAACATGGCGCCGACGCCCAGGTAACGGATCTGCGAACCCCAGATGGCGAACGCAGATTCGGCCGAGCCGGCATTGGCCAATGATGCGGCCAGGTCCGGGTTACCGCCCAGGAAGAACGCCTGGTACAGCGGAATGGCGATGTGCCAGGACAGGATCGAGCCGGACACCACGACGATGCCGACGTTCAAGCCAACGATGTAACCCACGCCCAGCAGCGCCGGCGACAGGTTGGTGCCGATGAAGGCAGTGATCTTGGAGCTGCCGACATAGGCCGACTGCGCCCAGGCATCCGGGAAGATGCGCAGGCCCGAGGCCGCGGCCAGCTTCACCAGGCCGCCGATGGCCGCCGAGATACCGAGGATCTTCATGCCCGGACCCGGGTTCTCACCGGCCTTGAGCACTTCAGCAGCCGCCTTGCCTTCCGGGAAGGGAAGCGGATCTTCGACGATCATCGAACGGCGCAGCGGCACCGAAAACAGCACGCCCAGCAGGCCGCCGAGGCCGGCAATGCCCAGCACCCACCAGTACTTGAAGTCCGGCCAGTAACCCATGATCACCAGCGCCGGGATCGTGAAGATCACGCCGGCAGCAATCGACGAGCCGGCCGAGGCGCCGGTCTGGACGATGTTGTTTTCAAGGATGGTGCCGCCACCGAGCAGACGCAGCACACCCATCGAGACGACGGCGGCCGGAATGGCGGTTGCGATGGTCAAGCCTGCGAACAGGCCCAGGTAAGCATTGGCGGCAGACAGCACCACAGCCAGCACGACGGCAAGAACCACCGCGCGGAATGTGAGCTGCGCAGGCGCAGCGTTGTTCATGGAAAGCCCTTGGATGGCAAAAAAACCCTCGCCACGCTAACGCCCGCTTAACGGCAAGTCCAGCCTGAACGCCACGCCAGCGCTCCGCAGGCCTGCAATTCCACCAATCCGCACGCGTTGCAGGCCATATCGGCAAAGTCGCCCGCGCAGCCTCAAACTGTTATGTTATATCTTTCCGCAAGATTTCCCCGCATGCCCCCTGCCCTGACCACACGCCTGGCCTCCATCGACCAGCTGCGCGGCACCGTGATGCTGCTGATGCTGATCGACCATGTCCGCGAAACCTTCTATCTACAGCATCAGGTCAGCGACCCGATGGACGTGGGCTCGGTCTCGCCTGCCCTGTTCAGCTTCCGCCTGCTGGCGCATCTGTGCGCCCCTGTGTTCGTGCTGCTCACCGGCCTGTCGGCATGGCTGTATGGCCAACGCCAGCCCGATCCGCGCCGCGCCACTGCCGCCTTCCTGCTCAAGCGCGGCCTGTTCCTGGTGGTGCTGGAGCTGACCTTGGTCAACTTCGCCTGGACCTTCCAGTTCCCGGCCAGCACGCTCTACCTGCAGGTGATCTGGGCCATCGGCCTGAGCATGATCGCGTTGGCCGGCCTGCTGTGGCTGCCGCGCAAGCTGCTGTTGGCACTGGCGGTGGTCATCATTGCCGGCCACAACCTGCTTGATCCGCTGCAGGCCCAGGGCAACGGCGTGCTGGCGACACTGTGGAAGATCCTGCACCAGCGTGACTGGATCGAACTGGGCAACAGTCTGCGCCTGCGCACCTCGTACCCCCTGCTGCCGTGGATCGGCGTGATTGCCCTGGGCTACGTGCTCGGCCCGTGGTACGCCAGCAACCGCCCGGCGCCGCAGCGCCAGCGCTGGCTGCTGCTCACCGGCGCGGCGATGCTGATCAGCTTCGTGCTGCTGCGTGCCGCCAATGTCTACGGCGACCACTCCTGGCTGCGCTTCAACGATGCCCAGACGACGCTGATGAGCCTGCTCAACGTCACCAAGTACCCACCTTCGCTGCTGTTCCTGCTGCTGACGCTGGGCATCGGCCTGTTACTGCTGCGCCTGTACGAGCAGCCGCGCATCGCGGCATGGCTGCAGCCATTGGCCTGGATCGGCGCGGCGCCGATGTTCTTCTACCTGCTGCACCTGTACGTGCTGAAGCTGCTGTATCTCGCAGCGATGGCGTATTGGGGCGCAAACCACGCGCCCTACTTCGCGGTTGAGTCGGTGTCAGCCTTGCTGTTGATCAGCGTCGTGCTGGCGGTGCTGCTTTACCCCGCCACCCGCGCCTTTGCCCGCTTCAAGGCACGCCGTCGCGACCTGGCCTGGCTGCGTTACCTCTGAACGCGCAGCCCCGGGGCAGCGGTCCTATACTCGGCCGCTGTCCCACCCGGCACCACCGATGACCGCAACTGCCTTGAGCCGCCCCCGCTCCGACGACTTCCTCGGCCATCCCAAGGGAGTCTACGTCTGCTTCTTCACCGAAATGTGGGAGCGCTTCTCCTTCTACGGCATGAAGGCGTTGCTGCTGCTCTATCTCACCAAGTACCACCTGTTCGGCGACAAGGCCGGGCTGGACCTGCTGGGTGCCTACGGTGGCTTGGTCTACTGCATCCCGGTGTTTGGCGGGCTGCTGGCCGACCGCTGGCTGGGCATGCGCAAGGCGGTGGTGTTCGGCGGCATCCTGCTGGTGCTGGGGCACATCGGCATGGCTTTCGAGGGCCACGAGGCGCACCGCGTAGCAGGCGAAGTGGTACGCGACGAAGCCGCGTTGTCGATCACCTATCTGTCGCTGGCGCTGATCATCATGGGCGTGGGCTTCCTCAAGCCCAACATCTCCACCATCGTAGGCAAGCTCTACCCGGAAAACGACCCGCGGCGCGACTCGGGCTTCTCGCTGTTCTACGCCGGCATCAACCTCGGCGCCCTGTTCGCTTCGCTGGTCTGCGGCTTCCTCGGTGAAGCCTATGGCTGGAAGTACGGCTTCGGCGCGGCCGGCGTCGGCATGCTGGTCGGACTGGCGATGTTCCTGTGGGGCCAGAAGTACCTGCACGGGCATGCCGAGCCGGCACAACCGGCGACACTGCGCGAGCGCGTGTTCGGCGTGCCGCGCGAATGGCTGATCTACGGCGTTGCCATCGTCGGCATCGTTCCGGTTGCGGCGCTGATGTGGGCTGCCGCCAACGGCGCGTTCGCACTGGGCGGCGAAATCAGCCTCGCATTGATGCTGATGATCGTTGTGCTCGGCGGCGTGCTGCTGTGGTTCGCCTGGTTCACCGGCACGCAGTGCACGCCAGAACAGCGCCAGCAGATGACCGCGCTGATGGTGCTGATCTTCATGGCACTGGTGTTCTTCACCTTGTACGAGCAGACCTATGGTTCGTGGGTTACTTTCACCGACCGCCTGCTGACCAAGGATCTGGTGCCTTCGCTGGTGATCCGCGAAGGCACGCCACTGCCCTGGTCCATCGTCTCGCTGCTGCTGGCGCCGCTGGGCTTTGTGGTGGCGGCGCGCCTGTCTGATCGCAATCCGGCATCAAATGCACCACGCCTGCTGTTCGGCGTCATCGTTGTGGCGATGCTGGTGATGCTGGTCCGCGACTGCCTGGTGCTGCCGCAGAGCGCCGGTTCACTGACCTATCTTGGCGCGCTGTTCCTGGTGTTGCTTGCGCCCCTGTTCGCTGCACTGTGGGCATGGCTAGACAAGCGTAGCCTCGACCCGTCGAAGCCACTGAAATCCTCGTTCGGCCTGGTGTTCGGCGCCCTGTCCTTCGTGCCCTTGGCGTTGGCAGCGCAGCAGGTGGGCGCAACCGGGCAGATGGCCAGCGTGTGGTGGCTGGTGCTGGCCTACCTGATCCTGGAGATCGGTGAAATGTGCCTGTCGCCGGTCGGCCTGTCAGCCGTCACCCAGCTGGCGGCACCGCGCGTGGTCAGCCTGATGATGGGTACCTGGTTCCTGGCCACGGCATTCTCCGAGACGCTGGCAGCACTGTTCGGCAAGCTGGCCGCCATCGACGTACCCGAAGGTGAAGTGATGAACATCGCCGAAGCCGCCGGCCGCTACGAACACCTGTTCTGGCTGCTGATGTGGATAGGCCTGGGCTGCGCGGTGGTCGCCCTGCTCTCCTCGCCGCTGCTGAAGCGGATGATGCACGGCGTGCGTTGACCCTCTGCTTTTGTAGGAGCGGCGTCAGCCGCGAAGCCGGCACCGCTTGCGTGATAGGAGAATCTGCAACCTGACCACCCCATCAGCTTCGCGATTTACACCGCTCCCATAAAAAAAAGCTGAAGCAGACGACTACTTCGCCTTCTCTCCACCCAAATGCTGCGACAGGAAACCCAACAACCTGCCGTAGTACTCGCGCTGATGTGATTCGGTATAGAAGCCGTGGCCTTCCGTGTCAAAATACAACGTCTGCACGGGGACCCCAGCCTTGTTCAATGCTGACTCCATGCGCCGACTGTGCAGGATGGGGGCCCGCTCATCCTTGCCACCCGCGGCAAGAAACACTGGCACCTTGATCTGGCTGGCCAAGTTGACCGGCGAGACCTTTTCCAGCGTTTCCCGCTCACCAATCCATTCGGAGATGAACCCCTCACCCGAACGCCGCTCCTGTATATCGCCACTGGTGTACATGATGGGCAGATCGTAGACGCCTACATAACCAACCGCGCATTGGTACAGCGAAGGCTCCTTGGCAACACCCATCAACGCCGCATAAGCACCGTAACTTGCACCATAGATACAGATTCGGCGTGAGTCTGAATGACCATTGTCTATTGCCCAACGTGTCGCGTCGGTTACGTCATCCTGCATGGTTCCGCCCCACTGCCGCGCGCCAGCCCTCTGGTATGCGCGGCCATAGTTACCCGACCCGCGGAAATTGACCTGGAGTACCGCGTAGCCAGCGCTTGCCAGCATCTGTGAATCACGGTCATATCCCCACTGATCGTAGACGCCGAACGGCCCCCCATGTGGCATCACCACCATTGGCAATCGGCCAGACGCTCCACGAGGCTTCGTGAGATAACCATGCAACTGCATACCGTCGCGTGCAGCAAACGAAAATGGTTCGACTGTCGCTGCCTTCTCTGCGTCCACCCAATCGCTGCGCGTCAACAGATGGGACGCCTTCTTCGCTACGGAATCGTAAAGAAAGAACTCGCCTGGATTGCTACCGCTCCAAGTCTGCAGCAACAGCTGGCGACCATCCCTGGTACTTGATGTGATGAACACAGCCTCGCCACCCATCGCAGCTTCAAGGCTGCGGTACATACGCGCATCCGGCGAGGCATCGTCAAAGAAAACCGTCTTGTGCCGCCCGTCCATGAAGAGCGCACCAACCGCGATATCCGTACCAGGACGATAAATGATGCGCTGGGGATCGGCCGTCTTATCTCGTAAAACTTCCTCCCGACTTCCCGAGACAGGATTCCAAGCCATGATGGAATTGGGACCAGTCAGATTTTCGACCACCAGATACGCCAGCCTGTTGTCCTCGGAGAACCCGATTGGAGACTCAACCCTGCCAGTAACGGCCTCATCGTTCACCAGACGCCACTCTGCGCTGGAGCTTTCCCGGTAATAGAGCTTGCTGACATTGTCCGCACCCGCGCCAAAAGTCATCCGGACTACGCCAGCATTATCTGTCATGAACGAAGCACGTCGTATCGGCGCACGTGCCACGACGGTCCGGCGTCCGCTGTAGACATCGAGCTTCTCTGCTCGCGTAAATGGGTCATTGCCGGAGGTCATCGGCCACACGGAAATAATCACGTTGCGATCGTCAGCCTGCAAACTATCTGACAGAAAAGCCGCAGAATATTCACCAGAGTTTGCGGAAGTGCGCACTCCAACACCGCGACCAGTTGCGCGAAACCCAACCAGCAGTTCCGGCTGACTGCCGTCAGCATTGACCGCATAAAGCTCCCCGGTCGGCTGTGGCTGATCAAGCAACCCGAACTTTTCCGACAGTGAGACCAGCAGCCGGTCATCATTGACCCACTGAAAACCGGTCACGTAACTGTTCTTTGCGGGCTTGAAGTTGCCCATTGTCTTGTTGCCTTCTCTTTTGAAGATAACAAGCGCCGTGCGATCTTCCATCGGCACGGTTGCTGCATAGAACTCCCCGCTCGGGGACAACTTTAAGTCACCGAAGTAGTCCTTTCGGATGAAGCCACCCAGATCCACTTCAGCGTGGGCCACACCAGCCATCGTCAACATCGCGAGAAACAACGCATACATCACTTGCTTCATTGCAGCTCCCAAAAGGCTTCCAGTCCGATTCTCGCTTTATACACCGTCCATGCAGTGCCTCACAATTCAATCCAACTGGACGCGAGACCCAATCGGGATATGCGCACGGTACCGCCTGGACGTCTGCGCCCACCGCAGAGCAGACATGTTCCGCAGCACCTGCGGAAATAAACAAGCAGCTCCGGCGAAAAGGTATCGACCATCGGAGTACATGAGCTTCGGGCACTGCCTACCGGGTCAAACCCCACCCTGTTTTCAGGCCACAAGCGCAGCGTGATCCATGATAGGCATTCCGCCCAATCGCTGAGAACCGCATCCAAGCATCAGCAGCTTCAGTGCGCTCCAACAACAAGGTAAGCATCATGCAGCATGCCGACGAAGACCTGCCGTTGCCCCGCATCCAGCACCACCGATTCTCGAAACCGGTCAACAGATCCGGTCCAGTCGTCCAGGGAATCATCGTTGTAGATCGCCTGATACGCATCCCATGCGCCAGCAGCCCGCAGGTATAGCGTCTGCGCGAACAACTCCAGCGACTCCCCATTCGAAAGTTTCAGCGACCTGCTGGTTTGGGTGTGGCTCAGCACCTGCCGCAGCACCTGATCGTCATTGAGCTGCGACGCCCATACATGACCATTCAGATGTTGGCGAACGAACTCCAGAATCCCGGCATCATCATCAGCCAGCCCATTGGCGTAGATATCGTCTGGCAACCGCAGATGGCGCCCGTCGAACAGCCACTTGACCACCAGCGTAGCCGCCGGTTTCACCGTGTTGTGCACATTGGCCTGATCAAACTCGTGGTGCCCCATGAACTGGCGATCCTGCACGATGCTCACCTGCATGGTCTCCACCCGCTGCTTCCTGGGGCAGAACCAGAGCTTGAGCTCCACATCGTCACCAAGCGGCTTCTGAAACAGCTGCGTATCGGTATACGTGTCCACGTTCCCATCGAAGAACGTCATGCACTCGTCAAAGCCGGCATCCGGCCCCACGAAACCGTCCCAGAACCCGGTCGGCAACGTGACGTTGCCCTTTGGCTTGCGTGAGAACAGCAACACAGACTGCAGGTGGCAGAGCAAGCCACCGCGCGGGCCGAGTACCGGCGGATAGAAGCGGTCGTTGATGATGTCGAACCCGAAGTAGTGCTCCATCTCATGGCGCCTGTCCTTGATGCTCTTGGTGCCCTGATTTGCCGTAACGGACACCGGCGGCTTGCCGATTCCGTGCTGCTCGAACCAATCCACAAGCTGCTGATCGCTACCTTTGGCGCCAACCAGACCTACAAGATCAGAAACATGCATGGAGTCTTCCGTGAGAGATGAACCTGTGCGAATTGTGGCAGACGCAAGGCAGCCGGTGCGCTCATGACAAAAGCACCTCGTTGCCGAAGCCAGGCTGAGCCGAACGCCCGTGCTTTTGAATGTTTCAGCACGCTGGAAGGCGTGTCATGCAGCAAGCCAGAATCCATCGGGTTTTTACATACAGAAAACGAAGAACCCCCGCGAATGCAGGGGTTCTTCAAGACAAACCTTGGAACTTTGCCAAGCTGCTCCTCAGAACGGAATATCGTCGTCAGCGAAGTCGTCCATCGGCGGAGCCGACTGCTGCTGCGGCGGTGCCTGGCGCTGCTGCTGGCGCTGACCACCACCGTAGCCGCCGCCACCCTGGTCCTGGTTGCCATAACCGCCCTGGCCGCCACCCTGCTGCTGACGCGGGGCCGACTGGCGTTGCGGACGATCACCGCCGTAGCCGCCACCGCCACCGCCTTCACCACGGCCGCCGAGCATCTGCATTTCGTTGGCGACGATATCGGTGGTGTACTTTTCAACACCGTCCTGGCCGGTGTACTTGTCGTAGCGCAGTTCGCCTTCGACGTAGACCGAACTGCCCTTGCGCAGGTATTCACCAGCGATCTCGCCGAGCTTGCCGAAAAACACCACGCGGTGCCATTCAGTACGCTCCTGCTGGTTGCCGTCACGGTCCTTGCGCACGCTGGTGGTGGCCAGGCTGATGCGGGTGATCGCCATGCCGGCCTGGGTGTACTTGGTGTCCGGGTCGTTGCCGAGGTTGCCGACGAGGATAACTTTATTGATGCCGCGGGCCATAGGTTCCTACTCTTCCGTTGGGGTCCACCCGCCGGATGCGGGCAATAGCCGACGTATTATATCTGTCCGGCGACAGATAGCAGCCAATCCCTGCAGCCCTTGCGGCGTAAGGCTTGCGCTGGCCCAGCCGCGCATCCAGCTGCTGTTGGCCAGGCCGGATCACCGCCCCTCCAGCGCTGAAATGGCCCGGCAAACGGCGGATCCCGGACCCGGCCCGCCCCCTTTCGCCGACCTCATGGCATGATGCCGGACGTCGTTCAGATTGCTGGTCAAGATGGTCATCAAGGGCAAAGCCACCTCATTGGATATCGCGCACATGGCCGGCGTCTCGCAGCCAACGGTGTCGCGAGCGCTGCGTGGCAGCCCGATGGTCAATGCCGAAACCCGCCAGCGCATCCTCGATATCGCCCGCCAGCTGAACTACAAGGTCGACAAGAACGCCTCCAGCCTGCGCTGCCAGCAATCTGGCACGCTGGCGCTGCTGTTCTTCGAGGACCCGACCAATGATGACTCGTTGATCAACCCCTTCTTCCACTCGATGCTGGGCTCGATCACCCGTGCCTGCGCGCTGAAGGGGCTGGACCTGCTGGTCTCGTTCCAGCAGCTGTCCAGCGACTGGCATGCCGACTTCGAGGACAGCAACAAGGCCGACGGCATCATCCTGCTCGGCTATGGCGACTACCACGAATCAGTGGAGAGGCTGCAGCGGCTGGTGGAGCAAGGCACCCATTTCGTGCGCTGGGGTGCGGCCTTGCCGGGCCAGCCAGGCGTATCGATCGGCAGTGACAACTTCCAGGGCGGCTTTGATATCAGTGCGCACCTGCTTGAGCAGGGCCGCCAGCGCATCGCGTTTCTGGGCCACGCGTCCAGCCACTATCCCGAGTTCGAGGAACGCTACCGCGGCCATGTCGAAGCGCTGGCTGCACGCGGCTTGAAGGCAGATCCGTCGCTGCAACATGACGCCATCACCACCGAGGACTCCGGCCACGCCGCCTGCATCGCCCTGCTCGACAGCGGCAAGAACTTCGATGCGATCTGCGCGGCCAGCGATCTGATCGCCATCGGCGCCTTGCGTGCATTGCGCGAGCGCGGCCTGCGTGTGCCGCAGGACATCGCGGTCACGGGCTTTGACGATATTCCGCTGGCGGCATCGGTATCGCCGCCGCTGACCACGGTACAGCAGGACACCAAGCAGGCCGGCCAGCTGCTGGTCGACAAGCTGCTGAGCCTGATTGCCGGTGAGCCGGTGGAAGGCATCACCATTCCGGTGAAGCTGGTAGTGCGGGAATCATCGCTCAGCGTGTGATTCGTACCGGAGCCCATGTAGCCCGGGTAAGCGCAGCGCACCCGGGAAATGCAGGAACACGAAGTTTCGGCAGGGTCCATCTCCATAGACAAGTCACTTCTACGACCTGTCGGACGCAAGCCCCGGGTGCGCTGCGCTTACCCGGGCTACGGAGTTTTCGCGTGCCTTGGCCTAGCTGAAATCCTTGAGGATTTCGCCCACGCCTGACGGTGATATCTCAAAGCCCAGCGGGGTACCTGGGTTGATCACCACGCCGTAGCCGCCGGGCACGCGGCGCAGCACGTCCAGCATCAGCATGCGGATGTTGTGCGGTGCCTGTTGCTGGTGGAAACCAACCCGCGCCATATCGGTGAATACCGCCACGTGCAGCACGCCCTGCTTGTCGAACAGCAACGGATCGAAGCCACTGCCGTCAGGCGTGACCAGGCTGCCGGTCAGCAGCACCACTTCGGAGGCGACGAAGGCCTGCATGAAGGCGCGGATCGGCAGTTTGCCGCCCATTGCGGTCTGCAACAGGGTTTCAATGGGGGTTTGCGGGGGAAGCTGGTTCATGCGGTGCCGCCGGGAATGCCTGGGGGCGGATTGTAGCGGGTGGGGCTAGGGGAGTCGCAAAGGCTGGTGCAGAAGCAAGAGCTACCCCTCCCCGGCCCTCCCCTTGCCTGCGGCAAAGGGAGGGAGACAAGCACAGCCTCTCGACTGCTGCCATCTGCCCCCTCCCTTTTGCGCAGCAAAGGGGAGGGTTGGGGAGGGGTGTTTTTGGCGCGGTGTTGGATTGCTCGCAGAGCCCTACCCTCACCCCAACCCCTCTCCCGCAGGGAGAGGGGCTCAAGCAGGTTACTGCGCCAGTCGCTTATCCCGCGCGACCTGATCCGCCATGGCCGCATCCAACTGCGCACGCAGCTCCGGCTGCAAGACCTGCCCTTCCAGCACAAACACCTTGACGCCATGCGCCGGCACTTCGGTCTTCAGCGAACTTTTCACCTTCAACGAACCGCCACCCAACACATCACGCCACTGCCCGGCCTGCAGGTAACGGTTCACCTCGAACGAACGTGCTGTATCGCCCTTGTTCAACAGCACCAACGCCGTCTGCGCAGTATCACCATGCTGCAGCACGCGGTAGAACACCGCCTCATCGCCATGCAGCCGCTCATTTACCTGCAGGCCGCGCTGCAACGCAGGCGTTGCTTCACGCAGTTTGGCGATGCGCTGCAGCGGTGCGAAGATCGGACTCTGCCCTGCCTCATTCACCCGCTGCTGGCCGAAGTAGGCACGGTTGCCCGCATGCTCGGCACGACCACGCATGAAGCCGGTTTCCGAGCCGTAATAGAGCACCGGAATACCGCGTGCAGTGAACAGCCAGTTATGCGCGTCGATGAAACCGGCATCGCTGGCATCCAGTCGCGCCATGTCGTGGTTGTCGTAGAAGCTCATCAGTGCATACGGATTGGCATACGGGCCGCCGCTCAGGTGCAGCGGTTCGGCCAGCGCTTCAAAGCCCTTCTGCTCCTTGCCGAACACCGATGACATGGCACCGCGCAGCGGGAAATCCAGCACACTGACGTTCGCGTTCGCCGGCCAGGTGTGCTCGGCGATCTTGGCGGCGTCGTAGTCGAAGGCTTCGCCGAACATGAACATGCCCGGGTGCTGGGCGCGGATGCGGTTTACGAATTCATGCCACCACGGATGCGGCAGCCAGCCGATGGTGTCGATGCGCAAAGCATCCACGCCCTGCGCGGTCCATTGCAGGTAGGCGCCCACCAGGTAATCCATCACCGCCGGGTTGTGCTCGTTGAAATCCGACAGCTCGGCCAGGTTGCCGTCAAAGATCGAACCCTTGCTGCCATCGACCGAGCCGATGTTGTTGTAGAACGCATGCAGCGGATTGTGTTTCGGATCGAGCTTGTCCGGGGCCAGGTTCTGATGGTCGGCAATCAGCTTGCCGTCCTTGTCGAAGATCTGGCCGAACTGCGGCTGCCGCTTGGGCATGGTCCAGGCCGGCGAGCCGTGGTTGCCGACGATATCCAGCACCACTTTCAGCTTGGCATCGTGCAGGCCCTTGGTCAGCACAGCGAAATCCAGGTCTGCGCTGGGCAGATGCTCATCCAGCTTGTAGAAGTTGATGCCCCAATAGCCGTGGTAACCGGTCTTGCCGCGGTCAGTCAGCGTGCTGGTGCAGCTGATCGGCTTGCTGCCGGTGAACGCCTGATCGGGGTTGTCGATGATCGGCGTGATCCATACGGCGCCAAAGCCGAGCTCGCGGATGTAGTCGGCGTTGTCGAGTACGCCCTTGAAGTCGCCGCCGAGGTAACCGATGTTGCCGTCGATCTTGTCCGGGCACGGCACCGGGATATCGAAGGTGCGGTGTTCGCCGCCCTGATCGCGATGGTCGTTGCTGGTATCGCCATTGACGAAGCGATCGGTGACCACGAAGTACACCGCATCACTGGCGAAGGGTTCGGTGGTGCCGATGTAATCCGGCCGGTTGCCGGCCAAGGCCGAGCCTGCCACCACTGCCAGTCCAACCGCTGTTGCCAAACGACCACGCATCACACCACCTCCTGTTGCGACGGAACCCGCAGCACGCACAAACCGGCCACGAACAGACTGCAGCCGCCCAGTACCAGCACGTGGATGGGATCACCACCCAACCAGTTGCGCAGGGCGAAGCCCAAGGCACTGGCGGCCACCAGCTGCGGGATCACGATGAAGAAATTGAAGATGCCCATGTACACACCCATCTTCGCCGCCGGCACGCTGTCCGACAGCAGTGCGTAAGGCAGCGACAGGATCGAGGCCCAGGCAAAGCCGACGCCGACCATCGACAGCAACAGCCAGTGCGGGTCCTTGATCAGCATCAGCGAGATCAGGCCCAAGCCGCCCAGCCAAAGATTGACCAGGTGGCTCCAGCGCAGGCCAATCGCGCGCACCATCAGCGGGATGATCAACGCCGCCACGGCCGCGAAGCCGTTGTAGGCGCCGAACAACACACCTACCCAGTTCGCGCCTTCGTTGTACGCGGCCGACTGCGTATCGGTGGAACCGAAGTGCGTGCCCGCCACCGCTGCGGTGGTGTAGATCCACATCGCGAACAGGGCGAACCACGAGAAGAACTGCACCCATGCCAAGCGCCGCATCGTGCCCGGCATGCTGCGCAGGTCGTCGACGATGGTGGCCAGCATGTGTGTGCCGGGCAGCACCCGCGCGACGCCTAGCAGCAGGCCGTAGCTGGCGCACAGGCCGGCCAGCACGTAGAGCATGCGGTCGCCTTGGCGCCAGGCGATCAACCCCGCCAACAACACGCCCAAGCCAAGCCACACGCCGATCTGCCCCCATTGCGGCAGACCTGCAGCGCGCTGCACGGTATGCACCGCCGCCGGTTCGGCATCGTCGAAGCTGGCCAGCTCGGCCGGCGAATACTCGCGCGTGCTGAACACCGTCCAGCTCATCGCCAACAGCAACACCGCCGCGCCGAAGTAGAAGGCATAGCGCACGGTGTCCGGCACTTCACCTGGACCCGCCGTATTGGCCACGCCGAAGTGGGCGAGGATGAAGGGCAGGAAGCTGGCCACCACCGCGCCCACGCCGATGAAGAAGCTCTGCATCGAGAAGCCTGTCGGGCGCTGCTTCGGCGACAACTGATCGCCAACGAAGGCGCGGAACGGCTCCATCGAGATATTGATCGAGGCATCCAGCACCCACAGCGTGCCGGCGGCGATCCACAGGGTCGGCGAGTTCGGCATCACCAGCAGCGCGAGCGTGGTCAGCACCGCGCCGATCATGAAGTACGGGCGACGGCGGCCCCAGCGCGTCCAGGTGCGGTCGGACAGGTAACCGATCACCGGCTGCACCAGCAGCCCGGTCAGCGGTGCGGCGATCCACAGCCCTGGCACCGCGTCCATCGGTGCGCCCAGCGTTTCAAAGATGCGGCTGGCATTGGCGTTCTGCAGCGCGAAGCCGAACTGGATACCCAGGAAGCCAAAACACATGTTCCAGATCTGCCAGAACGACAGCTGCGGTTTGCTATTCATCAAGCGCTTCCCCCCTCCGGGAATCACGGATGCGATGTTGGGCGCGGATGCGCTGCAGCCATGGTAGAGGGCGCACCTGTGATCTGCACCGCTGTTGCATACGTATTCAATGCAGCATTGCCCCCACAGTGGCCTCGGCCGGGGAATAGTGGCGCCACGTGCCACCCCGCGGGGCCGGCGCGCCGACCAGAACCCGGAGTTGAGACCCGCATGGCCGATTCACGTTACACCCCTGCCCGCCTGTCGCTGAGAGCCGCCTTCGCGCTGCTGCTGATCAGCGTCCTGCCGGCCCACGCCGCCGATCTGGCGCGCGTCACCTCACCCGACAAGCAGCTTGTCGTGGTCGTCGAATCCCAACATGAAGGCCGTCCCTCGTATCGGGTGGAACGCAATGGCCAGGCGGTGATCGCGCCGTCGCGGCTGGGCATGCTGCTTGGCGACGGCCGGCTGGAGCGCAATGTCGCGCTTACCGGGCAGTCACAGCGCAGCTTCGATGAGACCTGGGAGCAGCCCTGGGGCGAGCGCCGCCTGACCCGCAACCATTACAACGAACTGCGCGCCAGCTTCACCGAGAAGCCCGGCGCCGGCCGCAACTACGAGCGCCGCTTTGACGTGGTGTTCCGCGTCTATGACGACGGCATCGGCTTCCGCTACGAATTCCCGCAGCAGGCCGGCATGAAGCAGGCGCAGATCCACGCCGAGCTGACCGAGTTCGCGCTGGCGCGCCCGGCAACCGCCTGGTGGATTCCCGCCTTCGAGTGGAACCGCGAAGAATACCTGTACCACCAGACCCCGCTGAAGGAAGTCGGCACCGCGCAGACCCCGCTGACCCTGCGCAGCGACAATGGCCTGCATATCTCCATCCACGAAGCCGCGCTGGTCGATTACGCCGGCATGAACCTGGCGCGTGGCGATGGCGACATCCTGCGCGCGACGCTCACCCCGTCCAGCAGCGGCGCGCCGGTCGTGCGCACCCTGCCCTTCAACACCCCGTGGCGCACCATCACCATTGGCGAGAAGGCCGGTGACCTGGCCGAATCCAGCCTCATCCTCAACCTAAACGAACCCAACGCCATCGGCGATGTGAGCTGGTTCAAGCCAGCCAAATATGCCGGCGTGTGGTGGTCGCTGCACCTGGAAACCGAGACCTGGGCAACCGGCCCCAAGCACGGCGCCACCACCGAGAACACCCGCCGTTACATCGACTTCGCCGCCGCCAACGGTTTCCGCGGCGTACTGGTGGAAGGCTGGAACATCGGCTGGGACGGCGACTGGTTCGCCAACGGCGAGGCCTTCGACTTCACCCGCGCCACCCCGGATTTCGACCTGCCCGGCCTTGCCAGCTACGCCGCCGGCAAGGGCGTGCACCTGATAGGCCACCACGAGACCGCCTGCGCGGTCAGCCATTACGAACGCCAGCTTCCTGCCGCGCTGGACCTGTATGCGCGCAACGGCGTGGATGTGGTCAAGACTGGCTATGTCTGCGACGCAGGTGACATCCACCGCCAGGATCAAGCCGACGGCCCGATCACCCGCGAATGGCACGAAGGCCAGTGGATGAGCAACCACAACCTGCGCGTGCTGCAGCAGGCCGCCGCCAGGCACATCGCGATCAACTCCCACGAGCCGATCAAGGACACCGGCCTGCGCCGCACCTACCCGAACTGGGTATCGCGCGAAGGCGCCCGCGGAATGGAATTCAACGCCTGGGGCAACCCACCCAACCCGCCCGGCCACGAAGCCACGCTGGTGTTCACCCGCATGCTGGGCGGGCCGATGGATTACACCCCCGGCATCGTCAGCCTGAAGGGCCGCAACGGCCTGGCCCTGCGCAGCACCCTGGCCAAGCAGCTGGCCCTGTACGTGGTGTTGTACAGCCCGGTGCAGATGGTCGCCGACCTGCCGGAGCACTATGCCCAGCACCCCGACGCCTTCCAGTTCATCAAGGACGTGGCGGTGGATTGGGAAGAAAGCCATGTACTCAATGGCGAGGTTGGCCAGTACGTGACGTTTGCGCGCAAGGCGCGTGGCAGCGAGGAATGGTTTGTCGGCAGTGTTGGCAGCGAGAAGCCGCAGGCGCTGGATGTGGCCTTGTCGTTCCTGACCCCGGACAAGCGTTACCGCGCGGAGATCTACCGCGATGGGGACGGTGCCAATTGGGAAACTGCACCGTTTGCGTTTATCCGTGAGACGCGGATGGTGGGCAGTGGCGACCGGATCAAGCTGCAGCTGGCGGCTGGTGGCGGTGCAGCTGTGCGGTTTGTGCCGGTGGAGTAAGGACTGGGAGGCCTGGAGCCCAAGGCTTTGGGCTTTGGGCTTTGCTCTGATGCCGTCATTCCCGCGCAGGCGGGAATCGCTCTTGTCTTTGACTTTCGCGCGGAACGTCAAGAGCGCAGAGCGATTCCCGCCTGCGCGGGAATGACGGCATAAAACAAAAACCAAAGCCTACGCCAGAGCGATTCCCGCACCGTGGGAATGACGGCGTGAAGGCAGAACCGCTGCAGAAAGCGTTTTCAGACCTATCTGCCGCCGCAAAGCCCCATTGAATACGTATGCAGCCCAGCACCACGGGCTTGCCCGCTGATTACCATGCGAGTCAGTCGCAAGCAGCAAAAAAACAACGATGCATCCCCCACCCAAAAAAATACGGGGGAGCACAAAAAACAACCAAACGACATCACCTGGGAGAGGGGAGTATGTTGAACACCAAGCGCAATCTGCTGAGCGTTGCACTGGCCTCAGCCATCACATTGACTGCCACCGGCGTACACGCACAGACCGTGGACGACGAGGCCAAAGCGAAAGCCAAGGCTGAAGCTGTCGACCTGGACACCGTCACCGTGACCGGCATCCGCCGCGGCATCGAGAGCGCGATCTCGGTAAAGCGCGACTCGTCCTCGATCGTGGAAGCCATTTCGGCCGAAGACATCGGCAAGCTGCCGGACGTGAGCATCGCCGAATCCATCGCCCGCCTGCCCGGCCTGGCCGCCCAGCGCGTTGCCGGCCGCGCCCAAGCCATCAGCGTGCGCGGCCTGTCGCCCGACTTCGCCACCACCCTGCTCAATGGCCGCGAAATGGTCAGCACCGGTGACAACCGCTCGGTGGAGTTTGACCAGTACCCCTCCGAACTGATCAGCGGCGTCACCGTGTACAAGACCCCGGACGCCGGCCTGGTCGGCCAGGGCCTGTCCGGCACCCTGGACATGCAGACCGTGCGCCCGCTCAGCTACAACGAGCGCGTCATCGCCGTCAGCGGCCGCTACCAGAAGAACTCGCTGGGCGAAGCCGCCGGCGAGGATCCGTACGGCAACCGTATCAACTTCAGCTATGTCGACAAGTTCGCCGACAACACCATCGGCCTGGCCATCGGCATCTCCCACTCGGAAATGTCCAAGCAGGAAAACCAGGTCGGCCTCTACGAACCCTGGCAGGCGATCGGCGACAACTGGCGCCCGGGCGTTGCCGCCGGCACTTTCTATTCCGACGGCATCAAGGCCCTGCGCCGTACCGGCAATGCCAAGCGTGACGGCGTGATGGCCACCCTGCAGTTCCGGCCGAACAACAGCTGGACCAGCACGCTGGACACCTTCTACACCAAGGCCAAGGAACACGACACCGCCAACCAGATGGAAATCCATCTGGGCGACTTCAACGGCACCAACGATCCGGACAAGATCCGCTTGGACGTCACCGACGTCGTGGTCAACGGCAATGGCAGCTTCGTCAGCGGCACCGCGCACAACGTCTATCCGTTGATCCGCGGCATGTACAACAACCGCGAAGACACCATCAAGGCCATTGGCTGGAACAACGAATTCAACTTCGGTGATGTACGCGTCGTGGCCGACGTCAGCTGGTCCAAGGCCGAGCGTGACGAGCTGAACCTGGAGAACAACCTGCAGCTGCTGCCGGCGCCGATGCTGGATTCGGTGAAGCTGAACTTCGCCGGCGGCAAGTTCCCGCAGTTCACCCCGGGCTTTGACTATTCGGACTACACCAAGCTCTACCTGACCAACACCATCTACGGTTCCGGCTACGGCAAGACGCCGCATGTCGACGATGAGCTGAAGGGCTTCAAGCTGGCGGCCACCTTCCCGGTGCCGGAAGGCTTCACCTGGTTCTCGGACTTCGACGTCGGCATGAACTACGCCGACCGCAGCAAGAACAAGACCCAGGCCGAGGGCAACATCAACCTCGGTGCACAGGGCATCACCAGCATCGCCGCCGACCTGCAGTACAAGCCGGTCAACCTGGGCTTTGCCGGCGCCGGCTACATCCCGGCCTGGAACGTGCCTGCTGCGGTTGGCCGCTACATGACGTTCAACCCGACCACCACCGAAAGCTACCTGATTCCGAAGCAATGGACGGTGGACGAGAAGATCACCACCACCTTCCTGCGTGCCAACATCAGCACCCAGATCGGCTCGATCCCGGTACGCGGCAATGTCGGCATCCAGGCCCAGCATGTCGACCAGTCTTCGCATTCCAATTACTGGGATGGTTCACAGCCAGTTGGCAGCCAGGTCATTCCGATCAACGCAGGCAAGAAGTACCTGGACTTCCTGCCGAGCTTGAACCTGGCCTTCGAACTGCCGGCCGAGAACACCATCCGTTTCGCCCTCGCCCGCCAGGTCGCGCGTCCGCGCGTCGACGAACTGCGCGCGTCGATGGAATTCGGCATGGACACCAATACCGGCAAGCCCGGCTCCAGCGGCGGCAACCCGACCCTGGATCCGTGGGTAGCCAACGCCGCCGACCTGTCCTGGGAAAAGTACTTCGGCAACAAGGCCTATGTGGCCGCCGCCGTGTTCTACAAGGACTTGAAGAGCTACATCTACACCGAGAAGCGTGACGGCTACGATTTCACCAACCAGGTGGCAGAGTGGCTGAAGGTTGGCACCAATGCAGCCCAGCTGCAGGTCCCGGCACAGTCGATCGGCTACTACACCGCACCGTTCAACGGCACCGGTGGCAGCCTGCGCGGCGCCGAGCTGACCGCCTCGTTGCCGCTGGACCTGTTCACCGATGCCCTGCGCGGCTTCGGCGTGGTGGCCAGCGCGAGCTTCAACGACAGCGACATCATGATCAAGCCCGACCCGGCCAATACCTCCAGCGTTGGCACCGGCCCGATCATGCTGCCGGGCCTGTCCAAGCGCGTTTACAACTTCACCGCCTACTACGAGAACAGCGGCTTTGAAGTGCGTTTGAACCAGCGCAAGCGCTCAGACTTCATCGGCGAGATCGGCAACTTCAACGGCGCCCGTACCCTGCGTTATGTGAAGGGGGAGGACGTGCTGGATGCACAGCTGGGCTACAGCTTCGGCGACGGCACGATGTTCAAGGGCCTGAGCCTGTTCCTGCAGGCCAGCAACCTGACCAACTCCAAGTACGAAACCTATGCCGGCACCAAGGACAGGCCGCTGGAAACCGTGGAATGGGGCCGCACCTACCAGGTGGGCGTGAACTACAAGTTCTGATTGGTTCTGGTTGGAAGTGCATTGGAGGCCCGCTGCTATTGCAGCGGGCCTTTTGCGTTGTGAACAGCCTTGGCGTTTTCCGTATCCCAGAAGGAATTTGCTGAAGCTTGTTGCAGCCAAAGCATTGGCCGACTTGCTGTGGCTGTGGCTGTTGTGTGATGTCTGTGGTTGTTGTTGAAGTTACGCCGTCATTCCCGCGCAGGCGGGAATCGCTCTGGCTCTTGGCTTTTGGCTTTTGGCTCTTGGCTTTTGGCTTTTGGCTCTTGGCTCTTGGCTCTTGGCTTTTGGCTTTTGGCTTTCCCTTCTCCCGCCTGCGGGGGAAGGTGCCCGTAGGGCGGATGGGGGGGAGCTTTGGCTTTGGCTTTGGCTTTGGCCTGCTTTTAGAAGCGCCCTCACCCCAACCCCTCTCCCGCAGGCGGGAGAGGGGCTTGAGCCAGAGCCAGAGCCAGAGCCAAGGCCAAGGCCAAGAGCAAAAGCAAAAGCAAAAGCCAAAAAAAAGGCGGAGATGCTATCTCCGCCCGCACAAAAGAGAGAGCAACAAAAGCTCAGCCGCGACGCGCGCAATACACCGCGTGCCCAGGCAATACCAGTTCGCCAGCCTCGATCGCACCCGCCACCGGGCCCGGCAGCGCCAAGGCCTGCCATTCACCGGCCGGCAACGGATGCCGCACCGCTTCGCCGGACAGATTGAACGCCAGCAACAAGGTCTCATCGCCGGCCTGACGCTCGAACAGCAACACCGGCTCAGCACTATCAAGGAAACGAATCGAACCCTCGACCAAGGCCGGATGCGCCTTGCGCCAGCTCAGGAAACTGCGGAAGGCATGCAGCACCGACTCGCCATCCATTTCCTGCGCCTGCACAGACAAAGCCTGATGCTCGGCCGGAATCGGCAACCACGGCTTGCCAGTGGTAAACCCAGCCAATGCCTCGTCGGTCCACGGCATCGGCGTACGGCAACCGTCGCGACCCTTGAAATTCGGCCAGAAAGTGATGCCGTACGGGTCCTGCAACGCCTCGAACGGCACATCCGCTTCACCCAGGCCCAACTCCTCGCCCTGGTAGATGCACACCGACCCACGCAGCGAGCAGACCAACGCCGCCAGCATCTTCGCCAGCGATGGCTTGGCCGGATGCCCGCCCCAACGGGTCACCGCACGCTGCACGTCATGATTGGAAACCGCCCAGCACGGCCAGGACTCGCCCATCGCCGCTTCCAGCCGCTCGACGGTGCCGCGGATGTAGGCCGCGCTGTAATCGTCCACCAGCAGCTCGAAGCTGTAGCCCATGTGCAGGCGGCCCGGCGCGGTGTACTCGGCAGTCGTCGCCAGCGAATCCTCCGAGGAGATCTCGCCCAGCGTCACTGCCTGCGGGTACTCATCCAACAACGCACGCAGGCGCTCGAGGAAACCAATGTTCTCCGGCCGGGTGTTGTTGTAGTAGTGGTACTGGAACGCATACGGGTTGTCTGGGCTGAAACCACGGCCAATACGTTCGCTTTCGGGTTTCGGCGGATTGTCGCGCAACTGCGCGTCATGGAAGCAGAAGTTGATCGAATCCAGGCGGAAGCCATCCACGCCACGGTCCAGCCAGAACTTCACGTAGTCCAACGTTGCCTGCTGCACCGCCGGATTATGGAAATCCAGGTCCGGCTGCGAGGCCAGGAAGTTGTGCAGGAAATACTGCCGACGCCGCGGCTCCCACTGCCAGGCCACGCCACCGAAGATCGACAGCCAGTTGTTCGGCGGGCTGCCGTCGTCGCGCGCATCGGCCCACACATACCAATCGGCCTTGGGGTTGTCGCGGCTCTCGCGGCTTTCCTTGAACCAGGCGTGGTCCACCGAGGTATGGCTGAACACCTGGTCGATCATCACCTTCAGGCCCAGCGCATGCGCCTTGGCCAGCAAGCGGTCGAAATCGGCCAGGTTGCCGAACAGCGGGTCCACATCGCGGTAATCGGCGATGTCGTAGCCGAAATCGGCCATCGGCGACTTGAAGAACGGCGACACCCAGATCGCATCGACGCCCAATGACGCCACGTACTCCAGGCGATCGATGATGCCCGGCAGGTCGCCGACGCCGTCGCCATTGGTGTCCAGGTAGCTGCGCGGGTAAATCTGGTAGATGACGGCACCGCGCCACCATGGAGTCTTGGACATCGAACGCCCCCCTACGGGCCTCAGAGCCCCTGTTTCAGGGCTGCGAAATGTATGCCGGCCAGCTTAGCGTCGGCGCTTTGCCGGCGGGGTTGCTTGCATACGTATTCACTGCGCAAAGGCCCGGTTCTGTTCGGTTTTCGGCCCCGACGGGCCGCCCGCGCCCACACCGCCTATAATCCCCGGGTACCCCCTGAAGTCTTCCTATGAGCATCGCCGAACATATCCGCCCCGCGCTGGGCCTGCCTGCCATCCAGACCCTTGCCGCAGCGGACATGGCTGCCGTCGATGCCCTGATCCGTCGCCGCCTGTCCTCGGACGTGGTGCTGATCAACCAGATCGCCGACCACATCGTCTCGGCCGGCGGCAAGCGCTTGCGGCCGATGCTGGTGATGCTGGCCGGCCATGCGGTCGGCGGCGCCGGTCCGGAGCACCACCAGCTGGCGGCGATCATCGAGTTCATCCACACCTCCACCCTGCTGCACGACGACGTGGTCGACGAATCCGACCTGCGCCGTGGCCGCAGCACCGCCAATGCCCTGTGGGGCAATGCCCCCAGCGTGCTGGTCGGTGACTTCCTGTACTCGCGCAGCTTCCAGCTGATGGTTGAGCTGGAGCGCATGGCGGTGATGCAGATCCTGGCCGACACCACCAACCGCATCGCCGAAGGCGAAGTGCTGCAGCTGCTGCACGTGCATAACCCGGATACCGACGAAGCCGCTTACCTGCGCGTGATCGAGCGCAAGACCGCGGTGCTGTTCGCCGCCGGCACCCGCCTGGGCGCGCTGGCCACCGGCGCCGACGAGGCTGTACAGCAGAAGCTCTACGACTACGGCATGCACCTGGGCTATGCCTTCCAGATCGCCGACGATGTGCTGGATTACTCCGCCAATGCCGACGAACTGGGCAAGAACCTGGGCGACGACCTGGCCGAGGGCAAGGCCACCTTGCCGCTGATCCACGCCATGGCGCACTCGGATGACGTGGTCCGCAACCGCCTGCGCGAGATCGTGCAGGACGGCGATGCCAGCGCGATGCCGGAAGTGTTGGCAGCCATCCATGCCACCGGCGGCCTGGAATACAGCCGCAAACGCGCCGTGGAATATGCCAACGCCGCCGAGCAGGCGCTGGACGGCCTGCCGGAGACCGACGCCGTTGCCGCCTTGCGCGGCCTGGCCCGTTACGCCATCGAACGCAGCCACTGATCGCGATGGCGGGATTGCAGCAGTTCAACGAGGACGAACGCGCCGTGCTGTTGGCGGTGAAAGGGGTCGGTGCCACCGTGGTGGCCCGGCTGGAGCAGCTGGGATTCCATTCGCTGCAGCAGTTGGCGGAAGCCGAAACCAGCGATGTCGTCAGCCAGGCCTCGGCCATGCTTGGCAGCAGTTGCTGGCGCAACAGCCCGCAAGCGCGGGCGGCGATCAGCGGAGCGATAGCGGCGGCGCAGAGCCGGGCGTCGTTGTAGGAGCGGCGTCAGCCGCGAAGCCACGGTTGTTCCCGGCGCTACCAAAGGCGAACCGCCAGTAGCGCATCCCGTGCGGACAGCTGTTGCCGCGATCTGACAGATAGTCAGCTTCGCGGCTTATGCCGCTCCCACAAACCTGCATGCCTGATGCATTGCTGGGAACGCCCCTTGCCGAGCATGGCTCGGCACTACCGCTCCCTCCCTTTGCCGTAGGCAAGGGGAGGGTTGGGGAGGGGTGGCTGTACCGCTTCTGATCTTGCTCTGGTTCGCGGCTTGCGCCGCTCCTACAAAACATTGTTGGTGAGGCCTCTGCCGAGCATGGCTCGGCACTACAGGCCCCAGGGCATTGCTGGTAAAGCCCCTACCAAGCGTTAGTCGCCCAAGCGCTCTTCCAGGAAGTTATCCATCATCTTCCAGGCGCGCTTGGCTGCGCGTGGGTCGTAGAGGCAGCCCGGTGGACTGTTGGCGTCGGACTCGGCGAAGCAATGCACCGCGCCACTGAAATTGACGAATTGCCAGTCGGCCTTGGCCGCATCCATCTCGCTGCCGAAACTGGCGATGTCCTCGGCGGTGACACCGCGATCAGCCGCGCCATTGAGCACCAGGATCGGGACCTTGCCGCTGCCGACTGCTGCCGGAGCCGGGGTCGACAAGCCGCCGTGTAGGCTGACAACGCCCGCCAAGGGCATGCCGGCGCGGGCCATCTCCAACACCGTGGTGCCGCCGAAGCAGAACCCTACGGCAGCGATATGCGCGACATCCAGCGGCACCTTGCCAGCCTGTGCCTTCAAGGCATCCAGCGCCGCAGCCGCACGGGCGCGCAACAGGGCCCTGTCCTCACGCAAGGGCTTGGAAGCCGCAGCCGCCGCATCGTTGTCCGTGGGGCGCACGCTCTTGCCGTAGACGTCAGCAACCAGCACCACATAGTCATCGCCGGCAATCTGCTCGGCCTTGGCGATCGCCGAGGCGTTGACGCCGCGCCAGTTCGGCACCATCACCACGCCGGGGCGGCGCGCATCGCCGTCATCGTCGTAGACCAGCACGCCACTGAAGGTGGTGCCGTCGTGCTGCCACTCCAGCGGCTGCGACTTCATCGCGGCCCATGCCGGCGTTGCCGCCAATCCCAGCATCGTCACTGCAGCCCATCGCCACTTGTTCATGCCTGCGCTCCTGAGAAGAGGACGGAGGCATCCTGTCGATATCGCCTCCCGTGGCGCATTGTGCATTGGCGGCGTTACGCAGGTGTGCTTGGATATGCATCCCCAACGTGTCCTTCCGCATATGAGCCTCGTCGATACCTTCCTTTCCGGCCTTGTGCCGCGCTTGCCGGCAGATGACGCGCCAATGTGGCGCTGGGTGGAAGGCGCAAGCCAGTCCGACCTGCAACGCCTGCAGCGGCAATGGCCGCAGGTGCCGGCCAGCCTGCTGGAGCTGCTGGCGCAGGTGGATGGCAGCCACTACCGGGATTACCCGCAAGGTGAGGTCAACGTGCTGATGCTTGGCTCGGACGTCGGCGACGGCAGCTATCCTTACTACCTGCGTTCGGTGCAGCAGATCTTCGAGGACAGCGCGCAGTGGGACGACAGCATCCGTTCCATCTACGAAGAATGGCTGGACGATGAGCCAGAGATTCTTGGTGCCGGTATCGATGCCGACGTGCCGATGGGCAGGCGTCTGTGCTTCTCGCACTGCATGAACAACGGTGGCACGTCGATGCTGTACCTGGATTTTGATCCTGCCGACGGCGGCATCAGTGGCCAGGTCGTGCGCTACCTGCACGACCCGGACAGCTATGCGGTGATCGCGCCCAGCTTCGATGCCTACCTGCAGCAGCTGATCGACGGGCGTTACGCCTTCACCGACGAAGAGGAGTGATCTGCAGGTGTTGGGTGGCGCCGACTGACAGTCAGCGCCACGTCGGTCCCGGCCAAGGCCTTACAGGATGCCGATACCCGGAATCGCACTGATGCTGTCCGGATCAAACCCGGCCAGCTCGGCGAAGTGCCGTCCGCGCGCCACATAGTCCTTGTAGGCACCAAAGCTCGGCGCGCCAGGTGACAACAGCACGACCCCACCCTGCCCGCCCAGCGCGGCACGCGCCAGCTCCACCGCATGCGGCAGATCGGTCGCGGCGTGCAGGCCAAAACCGCCCGCCTCGGCCAATGGCGCGAGCAGCGAATTGATGCGTGGACCGTTGTTGCCCATGGTCACGATCTCGACCGGCGCGTTGTCGCGCATGTGCTCAGCGAAGTCCTGCCAATCCACACCGCGATCATGTCCACCGACCAGCAAGGCAATGCGTTGGCCGGCGAAACAATCCAAGGCGGCCAGCGATGCATGCGGCGTGGTGCTGATCGAATCATTCACCCAACGCAGGCCATCGCGTTCGCCCAGAAGCTGCAGGCGATTCGGCAAGGGCCGGAAACTCTGCACCGCAGGCGCCAAGGCAACCGCATCCAGACCAAGGGCTTCCAGTGCAGCCAACACCGCACACAAGTTGCCGCGGTTGTGGCGGCCGGGCAGCGGCGTGTTCGAGGTATCAAACACCGGTTGCGTACCGCGATGCACGACTTCGCCGACCATATGCCAGCCTTCGGGCTGGTTGAACCAGACGATCTGGCTGTGCGGCAGCTGCAGCGCGCGCAGGTGTTCGTCAGCGGCGTTGAGCACGGCGACGCGCGGATGACCGCCGGTCACCAACGACAGTTTGTCGTCGATGTAGCGCTGCTCGCTGCCGTGCCAGTCCAGATGCTCCGGAAAGATGTTCAGTACGATGGCGACGTCCGGCCGCGTGCCGCTGCGGGCGACTTCGCCGGTCTGGTAGCTGGACAGTTCCACCGCCCAGTAGTCCGGCGCTGGTTGTGGGTCCAGGGCCTCCAGCAACGGCAGACCGATATTGCCGATCAGGCCGGTACGATGCCCGGCCGCACGCAGCAGATGCGCCAGCAGCGAGGTGGTCGTGCTCTTGCCCTTGGTGCCGGTCACGCAGACCGTATTGGGCAGCGCGCCATTGGCATCGGCGTGCTCGCTGAACCACAGCGAGGTGCCACCGATGAACTGCGTGCCCTGCGCCAAGGCATGCTGCGCCTCGGGCTTGTACGGACTGATACCCGGTGACTTGATCACCACATCAAACGAAGCCAGCAGCTCACCGCTGAGCTCGGTTTCAACGCGCAGGTGTGCGTCACCAAGCGCAAGAATTTCCTCTGCTTCAGCAGCAGAACAAAGCACCGTCAAACGCGCAGGAAACCGCTCCTGCGAATCACCACTGACGATTCCCCATTCCCGATCACGCAGCGCGTGATAGGCCGCGCGGCCCTCACGCCCCCAACCCCACAGCGCGACGCGTTTGCCTTCAAGCTGCGAAATTCGCACGCAGACGCTCCCACAGTGCTGCCGGGATGCGGTGCTCACCATCAAATACCAGCAGCGGTTCAATCTGCAGTTCGTCCGCCGACAAGGTCGGCTGGATCAGGCTGGCGAAGCGCTTGACCAGCACGTCTTCCTTCCAGTCCGGACGCGATGCCAGGGTCGCCATGGCAGCGCGCGACTCCTTGCCCTCGCCCACGCACTCAAACGGTTTGTGGTCCTGGAACTCCAGCAGCGCATCGTAGCCGCCGGCCTGTTCCAGGTCGTCCAGCAGGTTGCGGCCGAAGATGCGCACCAGCCGGATCTTCGGCATGAACGGCGCCAGCGCCAGGAACACGAAGTGGCACTTCGGGCAGACGCCGCACCAGCGGTTCACCGGGCGCTCGCCGAGGATGTGGAAGTTGCGGTTGCAGCTGGAGAAATGCGCGTCGTAGAAATCGGTCTTGGCGAACTGACGGGCTACCGCCAGTTCCGACAGCGGACGCAGCAGCGAGTAGTAGTTCAGGTCGGCGGCGATGTGCTGCTGCACGTATTCGCCGAACGCCTTCTCGAAGGCCCAGCCCTTGGACCACTGGTGGTTCACTTCACCGGTACCGGCGATCTGGCTGCCATAGCTGGCCGAGCGCTCGTTGGAGAACACCACTTGATCCACGCCCTGCACCACGGCGGCCAGCACCATGATCGCCGAGTTCACCGCGGTGACCGGGATATGGCCATTCCATGCGCCCTGGCGGTTGAGCTCGAACAGCTCCGGTGCCAGCGTGCGGCCGATGTTGAGGGTCGGCAGGCCGGTGCGCTCGGCGCAGGCACGGATCAGCTGCGAGCCGCCGATCCAGGTGACGATTTCGGCCACGCCGGCGTTGCGCAGGGCTTCGATGCTGACCAGCGAGTCCTTGCCGCCGCCGATGGCTACGAGGGCGTGGTGGGCAAGGCCGAGGGCAGGCGCTTTGCTCCCCTCTCCCTGCGGGAGAGGGGCCGGGGGTGAGGGTACGGCTGCGGAGGAAGCTGCGTCGGCTGACGTGCCCCGCGCCCCCCCCCCCCCCCCGGGGGGGGGGGGGGGGGTGTCCGGGGCGGTGGCGCCGGCGCGCGCGGG